>SVDB01000137.1 GCA_015058065.1 Clostridiales bacterium | reverse complement strand
CTTCTCGATCTCTTCGACCTGTTCTCGGGCGGTGCGTTCAGCAACTTCACGATATTCGCGCTGAGCATCACCCCATACATTACCGCATCGATCATCATACAGCTGCTGACGATCGCGTTCCCGTACTTTGAGCGTCTCGCCAAAGAGGGATCGGAAGGCCGTAAAAAGATGGCTACCATCACAAGGTACATGACTGTAGTGCTTGGACTCATCCAGGCGGTAGGTCTGACCTTCGGTCTGTTCAGAAGGGCGATCGTAGAACAGTCTGTATTCAACATGATCACTATCGTGGTCATACTTACAGCCGGCACCGCGTTCCTGATGTGGCTCGGCGAGCAGATCAACGAATACGGTATCGGAAACGGTATCTCGATGATCATCTTCGGCGGAATCGTCGCGAGACTCCCGTCCGCGGTCAGAGGTGTTATCACCCAGATCAAGGAAGGAGCGGTTTCGGTCGTATCCGTGATAGCGCTGATCATCGTCGCTATCCTCGTCACCATGGCTATCATCGAGATGCAGCAGGGTGTAAGGAAGATCCCGGTGCAGTACGCGAAGCGCGTCGTAGGACGCAAGATGTACGGAGGCCAGTCGACTCACATTCCTATGAAAGTGAACCAGGCGGGCGTTATCCCTATCATCTTCTCGATATCGCTGCTGCAGTTCCCGCTGACGATAACGTACTTCTTCCACGAAGCCAACAAATTCACTGATTTCGTGGCTAAGTATCTGTCACCGTCGGGCAACCCGGGCGTATGGATCTACGGCGGACTGAATATACTGCTTACGATCTTCTTCACATATTTCTACACAGCGATCATGTTCAATCCGGCGGATGTCGCTGACAACATGAGGCAGAACGGCGGATTCATCCCTGGCATCAGACCGGGAGTCGCCACGGTAGAGTATCTTACGAAGATCATGAGCAGACTGTGCTTCGCCGGAGGAATCTTCCTCGCGGCAGTAGCCACGATCCCGACGATCGTAAGCATGTTCACACCTTTCAACTTCAGCTTCGGCGGAACATCACTGCTGATCATGGTGGGCGTCGCGCTCGACATCGTACAGCAGCTTGAGAACCAGATGCTGATGAGGAACTATCAGGGCTTCCTGAAGTAAGGTTCCCTTTGAAGGAACCGCGTTGCCGTAAGGCAGTTAGGAGGAAAAAGTGAGAGCGGTATTGTTAGGACCTCCGGGTGCGGGTAAAGGCACCCAGGCAGTAAGACTGGTCGAAAAGTACGGGATCCCTCAGATTTCAACGGGAGATATCTTCCGCAAGAATATCAAGGAAGGAACCGAACTTGGCAAGAAAGCGCAGGAATACACGAATTCCGGCAGACTCGTTCCGGATGAACTGGTAGTCGACCTCGTAGCCGACAGGCTGGAGCAGGAAGACTGCGCAAACGGATATCTGCTTGACGGATTCCCGAGGACCATCGCTCAGGCGGAGGCCTTCGACAAGATGCTCGCGGAGAAGGGACAGAAACTCGACGCGGTCATCAACTTCGAAGTCGGTTATGAGAGCCTCATGGAGAGACTAACCGGCAGAAGGCTGTGCAAGGCATGCGGCGCCAGCTATCACATCAAGAACTTCCCGCCTAAGGTCGAGGGAGTTTGCGATAAGTGCGGCGGCGAGCTCGAGCAGCGCAAGGATGACACAAGAGAGACTGCCGAGAAGAGGATCGAAGTCTATGAAGAGTCGACAGCTCCGCTGATCGAGTATTACTCGAAAGCGGGCACTTTGAAAAACTTCAACGCGGAAAAAGATCCTAAGGAAGTATTCGCGGATATAGTCGCGGAGATCGGAGAGTAAGCGGGACATGATAATAATCAAGTCTAAACGCGAGATAGAACTTATGAGAGAGCCATGCAAGGTCACGGCAGAACTGCTCAATGACCTCGCGGGATTCATCAGACCGGGCGTATCGACGATGGACATCAGTGAATTCGTCGAAAAGCGGATCACCGGACACGGCATGACCCCGACATTCAAGGGTTATGGCGGATTCCCGGCCGCAGCCTGTGTGTCAGTTAACGAAGAGGTCATCCACGGCATACCGAATGACTCAAGAAAGCTCAGAGAAGGAGACATCGTGAGCATAGATGTGGGCGCGACGTACAAGGGCTACAACAGCGACGCGGCGCGAACATATCCGGTAGGCGTGATAAGCGCCGAAGACCAGAAGCTCATCGATGTCACCCGTCAGAGCTTCTTCGAAGGGATCAAGTACGCGATGGAAGGCTACAGGATAGGAGACATCGGACACGCTATCCAGCAATACGCTGAGAGTTTCGGCATGGGAGTCATAAGAGACTACACCGGTCACGGTACCGGTACCAAGCTGCACGAAGACCCATACATCCCTAACTACGGCAGACCGGGCAAGGGCGCGAAGATAGAGAGGAACATGACTCTCGCCATCGAGCCGATGATAGCTCTGGGCAGCTACAAAGTAAGGGTGCTGGGCAACGATTGGACCGTTGTCATGGCGGACGGCAAGAGAGCCGCTCACTATGAGAACACGATACTGGTTACCGACGGAGAACCTGAGATCTTAACTCTGCAATAGGAGGGACCCAATGGCTAAAAGCAATACAATAGAGGCAATGGGCACCGTTATCGACGCTCAGCCGAACGCGATGTTCAAAGTCAGGCTGGACAATGATTTCGAAATACTCGCCCACATCTCCGGAAAGATCAGAATGAACTACATCCGTATTCTGCCGGGCGACAGAGTCAAGGTCGAGTTATCGCCTTACGATCTGACCCGCGGAAGAATCACATGGAGGGAAAAATAAAATGAAAGTTAGAGCTTCAGTAAAGCCTATGTGCGACAAGTGCAAGGTCATCAAGAGACACGGACGTGTCATGGTCATCTGCGAGAATCCTAAGCATAAGCAGAGACAGGGCTAATAATAGTTAATAAGTGCGCAGCGCCGGGGCTGCGGTCAAACACTTTAAATCAAACCACGGAACACCCGTCTGTATCGCCCCCGGAAAGGCGACGGAAGATGGGAAAGGAGGAAAAACATGGCAAGAATTGCCGGAGTGGACCTGCCTAGAGATAAGAGGATCGAATACGGTCTCACATACATCTACGGAATCGGACTCCACACATCCAGAGAGATTCTCGCTAAGGCGGGAGTCGATCCTGACATCAGAGTCAGAGATCTGACAGAAGAAGACGCCGGTAAGATCAGAAGAGTCATCGATGCTGACTACAT
>SVDB01000037.1:7742-13583 GCA_015058065.1 Clostridiales bacterium | reverse complement strand
GCTCCGCTGGTCCATAACGGAAAGGTACAGTACAACTCCGGAGCTCCGGATGATCTTGACGAGTATAACGCCAAACTGTCCGGCGATGAGAGGGAAGGAAAGGTAGTCTATCAGTTCCCTCTGCATGGTGACATCCTGCACAACGTTGCTGCCGCCAACCACGGCGGAATAGGTGACGTCGACAAGGCTTTCGAAGAAGCGGACGCGGTCGTAGAGGCAACATATCAGACAAGCCAGATCCAGCACACGCCGCTCGAGACGCATATCTGCTTCTCGAAGCTCGAAAACGGCAGACTAATAATCTACGCGAGCACGCAGGTGCCATACCATGTGCGCCGCATCGTCAGCTGGGTCACCGGACTTTCTGAAAACAAGATACATGTAATAAAGACCAGAGTCGGCGGCGGATACGGGTCGAAGCAGGATATCCTAGTTGAGGACCTCACAGCCTATGCGACATTCGTGACCGGCAGACCTGTTCTTTATCACAATACGCGTGAGGAGGAGTTCATCGCTAACTCCACCAGACACCCGATGCGCGTCCATGTAAAGATGGGCGGCAAGAAAGACGGTTCCATCACGGGTATTTACCTCAAGGTGGACGCCAACACAGGCCCATACGGAAACCACGCGCTCACGGTGCCTATGAACAGCTGCTCCAAGACACTGCCGCTGTTCAAGTGCGACAACATGAAATACGATCTCACGATCTACTACACCAACACGCCTCCTGCAGGAGCGTATCAGGGATACGGCACTCCTAAGGGAACGTACGGACTCATGATGGCGATGTGCGAACTGGCTGACAAGCTGGGCGTCGACTACAAAGAAATGGTGCTCAAGAATCACGTCGAAGAAGGCTACATGCTCGAGATCCTGAAAGGACTCGGCGAAGGCCGTGAAGGTAACGTGGTGCCTGTAGGATCGTGCGGACTCAGAGAAGCGGTCGAGAAGGGCTGCGAGATGATAGAGTGGGGCAAGCGTGTTGAGAGCGGTGATCCTGACTGGAAGATCGGCAAGGGCTTCGCGATGATAATGCAGGGCTCCGGACTTCCGGGACTCGACCACGCCAACGCCATAGCCAAACTCGAGATGGACGGCTCGATCATCGTGCTCTCGGGAGCAGCGGACATAGGAACAGGTCTCGATACGATCATCGCCAAGGTAGCGAGCGACATACTCTGCGTACCGATCGAAAGGATCACAGTACTGTCAGGAGATACTGACTCGGGAGCCTTCGATACGGGATCGTACGCTTCGTCGGGTACCTTCTTCAGCGGCAACGCGGCAGTCGTCGCATCCACTAATCTCAAGGAAAAGATCCTCGATGAAGCTGCCTACCAGCTTGGAGAAGACGTGGAAGACATCGAGATCGACTGGCCTGGAGTCGCGAGGTCAAAGAAGACCGGTAAAGAGTTATCGTATTACAACATCATCCACACAGCTACTTCGGGAACTGGACGCGGACATCTCATCGCGCCTGGAAGTTTCACGACAGCGGCGTCATCGGTGCCTTACGGAGCGCATTTCGCTCAGGTGGCTGTCAACGTGAGAACGGGCGAAGTCAAAGTACAGAAATTCTATGCGGTACAGGACGCCGGCACACCGATCAATCCTGAGGCGGCGCTCTGCCAGATGTACGGAGCATCGCTCAAATCCATCGGCCATACACTGTATGAGGACATGATACTCGACAAGGACGGACGCTGCGTGAACGCCAACATGACGGATTACGGAGTCCCGATGATAAGCGAGCAGCCGGATGACTTCAAGGCGGTCCTCATAGATGTTGACGATCCGGACGGACCGTTCGGCGCTAAGTCGATATCGGAGATCGCGTGCAACGGCGCGGCTCCTGCCATAGGAAATGCCATTCACGACGCGTGCGGCGTCTGGATGCGCAGCTGGCCTATGACTCCTGAAAAGATACTTAGAGAACTTGGAAAGATACAGTGAAGGGAGGATGAAACATGCTTTTAGTAGGTAACGGTCAACTTATCACAAGAGACCCGGAATTCCCTTATCTGAAGGACGGCGCTGTCGTTATCGACGGCGAGGTCATCAAGGACGTGGGAAGCCTGGCGGACATGAAAGCGGCTTATCCTGACGCCGAATTCATCGACGCTAAGGGCGGCGTGATCATGCCGGGTCTTATAAACGCGCATACACATATCTATTCCGGTCTTGCCAGAGGGCTTTCGATCGAAGGCCATAACCCGACCAATTTCTTCGAGATACTCGACGGGATGTGGTGGAACATCGACCGCCATCTTACGATAGACGGCACAAAAGCCAGCGCTTACGCGACCATTCTCGACTGCATCAGAGACGGCGTGACTACGATCTTTGACCATCACGCGAGCTTCTGTGAGATACCGGGATCGCTGTTCGCCATCAAGGACGTTGCCAAGGAACTGGGCATGAGATCCTGCCTCTGCTACGAAGTATCCGAGAGAGACGGCGAACAGAAGTGCATGGAGGCCATCAAGGAGAACGCTGACTTCGCGAAGTGGGCTATCAAGGAAGACGATGACATGATCAAGGCCATGTTCGGCGGGCACGCGCTCTTCACCATCTCAGACAAGACATTCGAGAAGATGGTTGAGGCGAACGACGGCATGACGGGCTTCCACATCCACGTTTCCGAGGGCATGAACGATGTTTATGACAGCATCAGAAATTACGGCTGCAAGCCTATCAACAGGCTGCTCTACAACGGCATCCTCGGAGAGAAGACACTTCTGGGACACTGCATCCATGTTAGCCCTGCCGAGATGGATATCATCAAAGAGACAGGCACGATGGTAGTCAATAACCCTGAATCCAATATGGGCAACGCGGTAGGCTGCGCGCCTGTACTGAAGTTCTTTGAGAAGGGCATCACCGTAGGAATGGGTACCGACGCGTACACCCACGATATGCTTGAGAGCCTGAAGGTATTCCTGATCATCCAGAGACACAACGCTCAGATGCCTAACGTCGGATGGATGGAAGGAACCAGCATGCTCTTTGAAAACAACCGTAAGATCGCGGCGAAGTACTTCAAGAAACCTCTGGGTATCCTGAAGGAAGGCGCCGCCGCGGACGTGATAGTAATGGATTACAAGCCGTTCACACCATTCTCGGATGCAAACATCGACGGTCACATGATCTTCGGATTCATGGGCAAGAACTGCAGAACAACGATCATCAACGGAAAGGTCCTGTACAAAGACAGAAAATTCGTGGATATAGATGAAGAGGCCATCAACGCCTGGACGCTCGAGCAGAGCAAGAAACTCTGGGGAGCGCTCAATCACAGAGAATACTAGAGAGCACTGACAGGAGGGAGATTATGAGTGACATTATGAGACCGATGCCGTATAAGCATCTGCTCGACTGGGTACTCAAGGAGTACGCGAAGAGCAAAAGCATTTTCGGCGTCTCGAAATTCGTAAAGCATGATAACGGACAGGCTCTTCCGATCTTCGACGAGAAGATCGAATCGCCTTACGGACCTGCAGCCGGACCTAACACACAGTTGGCGCAGAACATCATAGCGTCATACGTCGCGGGCTCAAGATTCTTCGAACTCAAGACAGTCCAGCAGATGGACGGAGCTGAGCTCGCAGCCTGCGTAGCCAAGCCTTGCATCAACGCTTCCGACGAGTGCTATAACTGCGAGTGGTCGACAGAGCTGTACGTTCCTCAGGCATTCGAAGAATACGTAAAGGCGTGGTTCATCTGCAAGATCCTCGCTAAGGAACTCGGACTCGGCGATCCTGACGCTTTCGTATTCAACATGTCCGTCGGATACGACCTTGCCGGCATCAAGACAGAGAAGATCGACAGGTTCATTGAGGGCATGAAGGACGCGTCGGATACAGACGTGTTCAAGGAGGCGATGGAAGTATCGCTTCAGGCCGTGAAAGACGGCAAGCTCAAAAATGCAGATGAGGCATTCATCAAGGCTATACCTGCGAGGATATCCAACTCCATCACTGAGTCGACACTGCACGGATGTCCGCCTGACGAGATCGAGAGGATAGCGTCCTACCTGATCACAGAGAAGGGCCTCAACACATTCATCAAGTGCAACCCGACGCTGCTCGGCTATGAATTCGCCAGAGAACGTCTCGATTCGCTCGGATTCAGCTATATCGCGTTTGACGACCATCACTTCCTTGAAGATCTTCAGTGGAAGGATGCGGTCCCGATGTTCGAACGTCTGCAGAAGCTCTGTGACGACAGAGGTCTCGAGTTCGGCGTAAAGCTCACCAACACATTCCCTGTGGACGTTAAGGCAGGCGAACTTCCTTCGGAAGAGATGTACATGTCCGGCCGCAGCCTCTTCCCGCTGACCATCTATCTTTGCGAGAAGATCTCGAAGCAGTTCGGAGGCAAGCTTAGGATCAGCTTCAGCGGCGGCGCGGACTACTTCAACATCAAAGAGATCTTCGATGCCGGGATCTGGCCGATCACAATGGCCACGACAGTTCTGAAACCGGGCGGCTATCAGAGGATGAGCCAGATCGGAGAAAAGCTGATGGACTGCGGATGCGAGAGATTCAGCGGGGTAGACGTTGATAAGGTGAGCGCTCTGGTAGAGATGTCGCAGGGCGAACGCAACCGCAAGCCGATCAAGCCGCTTCCGAACAGAAAGAACGGCGAAGACCTGCCGATGCTGGATTGCTTCACGGCGCCTTGCAGCGGCGGATGCCCGATCGAGCAGGATATCCCTGCTTACCTTGAGGCAATGGAAGAGGGCAGAACGGAAGACGCCCTGAAGATCATCCTCGAAAAGAACGCTCTCCCGTTCACTACAGGAACTATCTGTCCGCACACATGCGCTGACAGATGCATGAGAAATCACTATGAATCAGCCCTTCGCATCCGCGAGGTCAAACTCATGGCAGCGGAGGCAGGATTCGACAAGGTGCTGCCGCAGCTCAAGGCTGCTGCCGCTGCTGGCAAGAAAGTCGCCGTCATCGGCGGAGGTCCTGCGGGACTCGCGTCAGCATCGTTCCTCAGCCGTGCCGGAGCTGACGTGACGGTATTCGAAAAGAACGACAAGATGGGCGGCGTTCCACGCTATGTCATCCCTGGATTCAGGATCGGCGACGAAGCGCTCGATAAGGACGTAGCGCTTTGCTCGGCATACGGAGCCAAGATGGTAACGGGCAGAGAGATCACTTCCGTACAGGAACTCAAGGATGAAGGCTTTACAGACATCATCGTGGCTATCGGAGCATGGGCTCCGGGCCGCAAGGCTCTGAAGTACGGCGAAGAGTATGACGCTCTCGAGTTCCTCGAGGCAGTAAAGGCTGCTCCGGGATCGATCGACCTTGGAACGGATGTAGTCGTCATCGGCGGCGGAAATACCGCCATGGACGTCGCGAGAGCAGCGAAGATCCAGCCGGGAGTAAAGAACGTACGCCTCGTATACAGAAGAGACAGAAGGAACATGCCGGCCGATGAGGAAGAACTCGTGATGGCCATCGAAGATGGAGTCGAGTTCATGGAACTCCTCGCGCCGGAAGGCGTAAAAAACGGCGTGCTTAAATGCGAGATCAACGTGCTCGGAGAGCCTGACGCGAGCGGCAGACGTTCTCCTGTAGGTACAGGTGAATTCGCTGAAGTACCTGCGACAGCAGTCATCTGCGCGGTAGGTGAAAGGATCAGGACCGGTCTGTACGAAGCTGCAGGCGCGGAGATAGACAGCAAGGGCAAGCCTGTTGTTGATGAGAACCTCATGACAACTGTACCGGGACTCTACGCTGCGGGCGACTGCCGCAGGGGTCCGGCCACAGTAGTCAAGGCCATCGCTGACGCTCAGACGATCGCTTCGGCCATCATCGGCGC
>SVDB01000037.1:3260-7642 GCA_015058065.1 Clostridiales bacterium | reverse complement strand
GTCCGCCTGGGCAGCGCTAAAGTTGAGGATGTGATGGCCGAAAAGGCCGGAAGCATCGAAGAAGTCAAGGATTGTCTCTCGAGGGGAGTTATACCGGTCGTCGTCGACCCTGAGGCAGAGATCATCAAAGAGCTTGAGCCCGAAGTGGTCGTGGACGCGATCCTTGCTAAAAAGAATACAGGAACGGCCCCCGGTGACGCAAAACTGGTCATCGGGGTCGGTCCCGGTTTTACTGCAGGCAAAGACTGCCACGCGGTCATTGAAACCAAGCGCGGACATACGCTCGGCAGAGTCATTACAAAAGGCTCAGCTGTACCGAACACCGGAGTGCCGGGGATGGTAGGAGGCGAGACGATCAGACGCCTTATCAAGGCCCCGTGTGACGGAACTTTCCATCCCGAGAAAAAGATCGGCGATATCGTCAAGGAAGGCGAGCGTGTGGGAAATGTCGACGGAACGCCGGTATGCGCGCAGGTAGGAGGCAAGATCCGCGGGCTGCTGCAGGACGGAGTGCTGGTGACAAAAGGTCTGAAATCCGGCGATGTGGATCCGAGAGGTACTTCTGTCGACCACATGACTGTTTCCGATAAGGCACTCTCCATAGGAGGGGGCGTTCTGGAAGCTATCCTTTCATATGCCGGTGACAGGCTCTGAAAAGAGGTAACATGGCAAAGAAAACAAAAAAAACCGCATATGTTCGCTGCAGAGGAGGCAGTATAAGCTGCGCGTATGGCTGCCTGGGCTGCGGTCTTTGTGTTTCCGCGTGCCGTCTTGACGCCATAAGCATCGGAGACGCCGGAATCGCGGAAGTCAACAGGGACAAGTGCGTAGGCTGCGGTCTTTGCGCTCGCGCGTGCCCGCAGAACATAATCGGGATGATCGAAGACGGATATAATATCCAGCCCGCGTGCAGCAACAAGGACATGGGCAAGACAGCAAGGGAAGCATGCGTGAATTCATGCGTCGCCTGCAGACTCTGCGAGAGGAACTGCCCGGCGGATGCTGTTCGTGTGATCGATAACAAAGCTGTGATCGATCCTGAAAAATGCATATGCTGCGGCATGTGCGCTGTCAAATGCCCTCGCGGAGTGATCCGTGACATGAACGGCATCATGACAGACTGAGAGGGGGTGAGGGTTTTGCCGTATACATTCACAGTCAATGGGATCGTCAGGACAACTGAAGAAGACAAGCCTCTGCTCAGATACCTGAGGGACGATCTTAAACTATATTCCGTCAAGGACGGATGCTCGGAAGGCGCCTGCGGAACATGCACGATAGTAGTGGACGGATATGCTGTTAAGGCATGCGTCCTAACGACCAAAAGGGCGGAAGGAAAGAACATAATCACTGTAGAAGGTCTGAGTACTGAAGAAAAGGAAGCATTCGTTTACGCTTTCGGTACGGCAGGCTCGGTCCAGTGCGGCTTCTGCATTCCGGGCATGGTCATGTGTGCCAAGGCGCTTATCGACAGGAATCCGCATCCGTCGACAAATGAGATCGAGAAAGCTATCAGGGGCAATGTATGCCGCTGTACAGGATATAAAAAGATCATTACGGGTATAAAGAGAGCGGCGGCCGTACTTCGCGGAGATGAGGAGATCAAAAACATCACCCAGTTCAACGTCGGAGAGATGTATGAACAGTTCAGTTTCATCTCCGTAAAAGGCTCGCTTTATGATCCTGAGGAAGCCTCGGGAATAGAGCACTACCACAACAGGGAAAACGCCGCGAGATTCGGAGTGGGGCAGAACGTGTTCCGCATCGATGTTAGAAAAAAAGTGCTTGGGTACGGCAAGTATCCTGATGACATAGGCCCTGAGTATTTCATCCCTGCCGACAGGCCTGACCTGATCATGGAACAGGCGGAGTGGACAGAAGAGGAATACGCGGCCGCCGCCGCTGAAGGAAAGGCCGGACCCGGCAATACCATATTTTTAAAAGGCGAGCCTAATTGCAGTGTCGCTGTCATCGTCGATCCAGACATGCCGGCGATGGCATACGCTTCTGCGGTGAGGGCGGACTATCCGAGGGCGGTAGTCAAAAAGATATACAAGGAAAAAGCGGAGTCGCTTCCGGGCGTGATCGGCGTACTGACAGCGGAGGACGTGCCTAACAACAAAGTCGGACACATCCAGCAGGACTGGGACGTCATGATAGCGGAGGGCGATACTACAAGGATGGTGGGAGATACCATCTGTGTCGTCGTGGCTGAGACACCTTACATACTCGAGCAGGCGAAGAAAGCCGTGAAGATAGAGTATGAACCGCTTGAGCCTGTCAGAAGCATATCTGAAGCAAAGGCGGAAGGCGCTCCAAAGGTCCATTCGGCCGGGAATCTGTGCCAGCAGAGACACGTCGTGCGTGGCGACGCGGCGAAGGCTCTGGCAGAATCGGCGTATACAGTGACAGGTTCGTTCACTACGCCTGCCACAGAGCACGCTTTCCTGGAACCTGAGTGCGCCGTCTCATTCCCGTTCGGGAACGGAGTCAAGATCCTTTCGACAGACCAGGGAGCCTTCGACACCCGCAAGGAAGTCCTCATAATGTTCGGCTGGCAGGATACACCTGACAGGGTAGTCGTCGAAAACCAGCTGATAGGCGGCGGCTTCGGCGGCAAGGAGGACGTGACCACTCAGCACCTCACCGCTCTTGCGGCGATGAAATACCACAGGCCTGTGAAGATGAAGTTCAGCCGGGCGGAGTCTCTCAGGGTCCATCCGAAGAGACACGCGATGGAGGGAACGTTCACCATAGGCTGTGATGAGAACGGGATACTTACAGGCCTTGACTGCGAGATCAACTTCGATACCGGAGCTTACGCGAGCCTTTGCGGACCGGTGCTCGAAAGAGCATGCACTCATAGTGTAGGACCTTACAACTATCACAATACCGACCTTCGAGGGTTCGGATACTACACAAACAATCCGCCTGCTGGAGCGTTCAGAGGTTTCGGAGTGTGCCAGAGCCAGTTCGCTCTGGAATCACTGCTCAACGTGCTGGCGAAGAAGGTCGGCATAAGTCCGTGGGAGATCAGATACCTCAACGCGATCGTACCGGGAGAGGAACTCCCTAACGGACAGCTGGCTGACGTCTCGACTGCTCTCAGAGAGACACTTGAGGCTGTTAAGCCTTTCTATGACGCCGCGCCTGAAGACAGCGTAGGCATAGCCTGCGCCATGAAGAACGCGGGAGTCGGTGTAGGTCTTCCTGACAAGGGCAGGGCAAAACTGCTAGTCAAGGACGGACTCGTAGTGATCCGCACCGCGGCATCGGATATCGGGCAGGGATGTCAGACGGTATTCTGTCAGGATGTAGCTGAGGTCACAGATCTTCCTATATCCAGGATATGGTTCGGTAACTGCAATACCGCAAACGCTCCGGATTCAGGCACCACATCGGGGTCAAGGCAGACACTGGTCACCGGTGAGGCGGTCAGAGGCGCCGCGATGCTTCTGAAAAAGGCGATGGACGAAGAAGGAGTCGGCGAGGATGATCTGGCCAGGCTGAACGGCAGAGAGTTCTCATATGAATTCTTTGAGCCGACAGATCCTCTGGGTTCTGATAAACCTCACCCTAAGAGCCATCTGGCATACGGATACGCGACTAATGTGGCAGTGCTTGATAAAGACGGCAGAGTCACCGATATATACGCGGCCTTTGATGCCGGAAGGGTAGTCAATCCGCTCTCGATGTCCGGACAGATCGAGGGAGGCGTGCTGATGGGAATGGGCTATGCTCTGACCGAAGACTGGCCTCTCGAGGACTGCGTGCCTAAGGCGAAATACGGTACGCTCGGTCTTCTGAGATCCACCGACATTCCTAAGATACATACGATACATGTCGAGAAGGATCATCAGCTCGATATTTCGTTCGGAGCCAAGGGAATAGGCGAGATAACCACTATCCCGGCAGCTCCTGCCGTCGCGGGAGCGTACTACGCCCGTGACGGAGTCCTGAGGACAAAACTGCCTCTGGAAAACACATATTACAGAAAGCCGAAAGAACAGCCAAAAGAGTAATAGATATATTCGGGCCAGAAGGAAGAACGGCATTATGAAACTGATAAAAAACGGAAAGATCGCGACCGATTCGGAAGTCTTTGAGGGAGACATCCTGATCGACGGAGAAAAGATTGCTGAGATCGGCAGAGACCTTGAAGCAGAAGGCGCCGAAGTCATTGACGCCGCCGGCAAGTACGTGCTGCCCGGAGCCGTCGACGTGCACACGCACATGGACCTGGATGTCGGATTTGCCCGGGCAATAGACGATTTCCACGACGGAACAGTCGCCGCTGCCTGCGGAGGGACCACTACGATAGTCGATCACATGGCCTTCGGCCCGAAGGACTGCAGCATGTGGCATCAGGTCAATGAATACCA
>SVDB01000037.1:0-3160 GCA_015058065.1 Clostridiales bacterium | reverse complement strand
GGGACCACTACGATAGTCGATCACATGGCCTTCGGCCCGAAGGACTGCAGCATGTGGCATCAGGTCAATGAATACCACATGCTAGCTGACGGCAACGCGGTCATAGACTACGGTTTTCACGGTGTGATGCAGCACCCGATCACTGAAGACAGGCTTGAAGAACTTGCGAAACTAAAAGAAAAAGAGGGCATAAGCAGCGTCAAGATATACATGACATATGACTATATGCTCCTTGATGACGAGATATTCAATGTCCTGAGGGCCGCTAAAGAAGCAGGCGTGGTGATAACGGTGCACTGCGAGAACCACGGCGTGATACAGCAGCTGCGAAGGGAATTCGTTGAGACCGGCAGGACGGAGGCGAAGTATCATCCGCTGAGCAGGCCTGCGAGGTGTGAGGCTGAGGCCGTGAACAGGATGATCCACATAGCTGCTCTGGCAGGTGACGCTCCGCTGTACATAGTCCACCTTTCAAGCGCAGAAGGTCTGCACGAGGTGATAAGGGCCAGAGCGGAGCACAGACCTAATCTGGGTGTCGAGACGTGTACTCAGTACCTCATCCTGACTGATGATAAGTATGATGACCCTGTAGAGGGGCTCAAGGCGATAATGTCTCCGCCTCTTCGCAAGGATCAGGACAGGGAGGAACTCTGGCAGGCGCTCGCTGACGGAGGCATCATCGATACGGTCGCTACGGACCACTGTCCTTTCCACTTCAAGGCCGGGAAGGCCGAGAAGCAATACGGAAAGGATGATTTCACAAAGTGTCCTAACGGGGCTCCGGGAGTCCAGGAGAGGCTGATGCTGCTGTTCTCCGAGGGCTTCATGAAAGGACGGCTGAACCTGCCGCAGGTGGTGAAATACAGTTCGTCAGAACCTTGCCGCATGTTCGGGATGTATCCTCAGAAGGGCAGCCTTGAGCCGGGAACTGACGCTGACATCGTGATCATAGATCCGGCAAAAACGACGAAGATCGACGCGGATTACATACGCGGGGCTTCTGACTATTCCTGCTACGAAGGCATGGAACTTGAAGGCCGCATAGAGAGAGTCCTGCTCAGGGGAAACGTGATCGTGAAGGACGGAGAATTCCTCGGATCGAAAGGTGACGGCAGGTACCTGAAGCGTGGTGACAGCGTGCTTGTAAAAGCGTGATTTTTCTCAAAAACACATTGAAAACAGGGAATCTGAGCGTATAATAAAAATAGTTTAGGAAAACAAAAATATTTTTTGAAATAGATACGGCATATCATTCATTGAGAGAAGGAGAGAAAGATGTCAAAGACAACAGAACTTGCAGAAAAACTGGCGAAGCTGAATATCGCCGACATGTATGAGAACGATTTTTTCCTGACATGGGAAAAGACAGACGATGAGATCGAGGCGGTCTTCGCCGTAGCTGACGCGCTGAGAGACCTCAGAGAGCGCAACAAGTCCACAAAGGTCTTCGACTCCGGACTCGGTATCTCGATCTTCCGTGACAACTCCACAAGGACACGCTTTTCTTTCGCCAGCGCCTGCAACCTGCTCGGACTTGAGGTAGCGGACCTCGATGAAAAGAAATCGCAGATCGCTCACGGAGAGACCGTCCGCGAGACAGCTACTATGATCTCGTTCATGGCGGACGTCATCGGTATCCGCGATGACATGTATATCGGCAAGGGCAACGCTTACATGCACGAGTTTATCGACTCTGTAACACAGGCGCATGAGGACGGCGAACTCGAGCAGAAGCCGACACTCGTCAACCTGCAGTGCGACATCGACCACCCGACACAGGCCATGGCCGACGCCCTCCACATCATCCATGAGTTCGGCGGAGCTGAGAACCTCAAGGGCAAGAAGATCGCTATGAGCTGGGCTTACTCGCCGTCATACGGCAAGCCGCTGTCAGTTCCTCAGGGCATCATCGGACTGCTGACACGTTTCGGAATGGATGTTGTTCTCGCTCATCCGGAAGGCTATGAAGTGATGAGCGATGTAGTCGAGGTAGCGAAGAAGAACGCCGCTGAGTCCGGCGGAAGCTTCTCGATCACTAACGACATGAAAGAAGCGTTCAAGGACGCTGACGTTGTATATCCTAAGAGCTGGGCACCATTCGCCGCAATGGAAGTGCGTACTGACCTTTACGGAAAGGGCGACTTCGACGGCATCGACAAACTTGAAAAGGAACTGCTCGCGCAGAACGCGACACATCAGGACTGGCTCGTAGACGATGAAATGATGAAGCTGACAAAGAACGGCCTCGACACTCTGTACATGCATCCGCTTCCTGCGGACATCCAGGGCATTTCATGCGAGCACGGAGAAGTTACCGCGAAGGTATTTGACCATGCGCGCGACTCACTGTACAAAGAAGCGTCCAACAAGCCATATATCATCGCCGCAATGATATTCCTGGCAAAGGTAAAGGACCCTGTTGCCGCGCTCAAGGCACTTGATGAGGGCGCTGCGCCGAGAAGAGTCTTCGAATAGCATAAGTTAACAGATAATCATTATTACTAAACGGGTAAGAGTAAAATGGAAAAGAAAAAGATAGTAGTCGCTCTCGGCGGAAACGCTCTGGGCAGTAATCTGGTAGAGCAGATGGTATCCGTAACGGATGCTGTTAAACCGATAGCGGACCTCATTGAAGAGGGTTATGAAGTGGTGGTCACGCACGGAAACGGACCTCAGGTGGGAGTCATACAGGATGCCATGACACTTCTCTCAAGAGAGAATCCTGAAAAGCATCCGCACTTTCCGCTTTCCGTATGCACCGCGATGAGCCAGGGATATATCGGATATGATATCACCAATAAGCTGAGAGAAGAACTTCTGGACAGGGGCATCAGGAAGGACGTCTCCTGTGTGCTCACACAGGTGGAAGTGGATCCTGAGGATCCGGCATTCCAGAACCCTACAAAGCCGATTGGCCCGTTCCTTACCAAAGAAGAGGCGGAGGCAAAGAAGGCGCTCAGGAATCACGTGTTTATCGAGGATTCCGGAAGAGGCTACAGAAGAGTAGTCGCAAGCCCTGAACCGATATCTATCATCGAGATCGATACTATAAGGACGCTTGCGGACGCCGGATATATTGTGATTGGAGCAGGCGGCGGCGGGATCCCGGTCTTCAAGGCGGAGAACAACCACCTTAAGGGAGCGCCGGCAGTGATCGATA
>SVDB01000036.1:12289-13598 GCA_015058065.1 Clostridiales bacterium | reverse complement strand
CAGAACTCCTCAAGGCTGTCACCGAAGTAAGGCCTCCTGAAGTTGCGCGTCATGTCTATGCCCATCGTCTGAGCGACGCCTCGCGCTATGTCGACACCTCCGCTGAAATCCATGTACAGCTGTATCGAGTAGCAAAGCATCGCCAGCACTACAGGCCAGCCCGTGTACTGATCCCAGTCTACGAAAACTTCTCCTACCAGCAGACCGATCCTGTCTGCTATGACCAGTTTCTTGAAGAAGCCCCACAGCATCAGCTGGGCGCCGTGCGCGAGATTCTCGTATCTGAACTTGTGCCCTTCGTAAAGCTGAGCGGCCAGCTGGTCATGCCTGGCTATAGGTCCCTGCACTATCTGCGGGAAGAACGATACGAAGAGCGCGAATTTCGCCAGGTGCTTGTCCGCTCCGTACTTGGCTCTGTAAACGTCTATCAGGTAACCCGTTGACTGGAAAGTATAGAAGGATATTCCCAGAGGGATGAGTACGTCGCCCTTGAACAGCCCGATCCCGAGCACATCGAGGTAATACCTGAAGTATTTGAGCAGAATCAGGATGCCGAAGTCGATCACCAGCACGAGCACCAGAATGCGCTTCTTTCTCTTCGCTACTGCTTCTTTATACGCTTTCTTTTCGTCGCGCGAGAGTGTGGCTTTGTTCTCGGCAAGGTATGCCTTCTGCGCGCTGTTTTCTTTATCTATGAACAGCGCCCCATAGAACGTTACGACGGTCGTCAGCAGTATGAACGCGAACGATTTGGCGCTCGCCTGCAGGTAGTAGCCGTAACTCGCCAGCAGAAGTACGACCCATCTGTATCTGACAGGTGTCGCGTAATATATCAGGACAAGAATTCCGACAAAGATCAAAAAGGCAAATGATGTAAACGACATTATTCACCCTCCTTTTCGATCCGGCTGATCTCTTCCATCATGTCACCGTACGGCACCGCGTATCTGGTTTCAAGATCGTTCATCAGCCTGTCGTAAGCGTCTTCCCAGGCCTCATGGCCGCCCTGATCGCGGACGTCCTCGAGCCCGTAGTTTTCCTTTATATAATTGAAAAAGTAATCTGTATAAAGGAGCGCTCCGTAATATGTGAGGTGCTCGCGGTCATAGTAGCAGGTCCTGTCATCGAGCCCTATCTCTTCACGTTTCTCCTCAGGGAGCAGGTTCAGGACTTCATAGCCCCTTTCCTCTACGATTTTTTTGGCATAGTTCATCTTTCCCATGCCATCAGCGCTCGCCTGATAAGGCGGGATCACGAACAGGACCTCGGTGTCTTCAAGGGTATCGCAGAAGTCCAGAAGATCTATCAG
>SVDB01000036.1:0-12189 GCA_015058065.1 Clostridiales bacterium | reverse complement strand
CTCGCCTGATAAGGCGGGATCACGAACAGGACCTCGGTGTCTTCAAGGGTATCGCAGAAGTCCAGAAGATCTATCAGGACCTCTTCTGTCGGCGGATCGATCTGCAGCGTATGATCGTCATAAGGGATCATCTGCGCCGGCTTGATCCTGAAAGAAAGAGTAGGATTTGGAGAAAACCCTGTGTAATACTCCATGTCCTCATAGTTGTGTATCCTAAGGCTCGGATTCCACTGTGAATGGTATTTGATCAGAGGGAAGTAGTATGACAGGCCTGTCGAGTCTATGCCGTTCATGTCTTCAGGGACGTATGAAAGTATCGCGTTGATCGCGTCGTACCTGTTCTTTGAAGGCTTCATGTTATCGACTATCCTTCTGACATGAACATCGCCGACCCAGTCCGCTCTCTTGTTCACTCCCTTGAGTTCGATCACGAACAGTTTCGGGCTCTGAGTCTTCAGAGCCTCTATCATCAGATATTTCGTAAGTATGAACGGCTGCGTGCCGGACGCCAGCTGGTAAGCCGGGATCCCGTAATCATGATACGCGACAGGCGTCACGTAATCTCTCTGGGCAACGCTCGAGCCGAAAAAAATACACTCTACCGAATCGTCTTCCAATTCGTAGAACTGCTCGAGTACCGTATTAGTTCTTTCGGCGTCCGTAAACCTGAAAAGGTGATTGTAAAAGCCCGTAAGGAGCGCGGCCAGGCACAGGAACACTATTGCTCTGTTTAAGTTTTTACTGAAAAATTTCTTCACTTATCTCCCCTGGCTTCGCTTATTTTATCTTTGATCATTTTGATGTAATTGACCACGAAGCTCTTGCTCCTGGTTATAGACGCTTCCTCCAGTTCCTTCGCGGACGGATGCATCACGGCGTAAATGTTGTTGACGCACGCCTCGACCGACTCTCTGTCTGTTCTGTATACAGAGAACTTCTTTGACTGCGTAAGAGACGCCACATAGTCTTCATCATATTCGCCTTCGATCTTCTGGGTCTCGATGTCCCAGTCGGCAAGATCCGTGATCTGCATCTTGACCAGATCGGTCATCTCTTCTGATGACATGTTCGTCGACAGGTTGTTGCCCGCGGCGGCCATTATGTCACCGTATCTCGTGAGCAGCGTAGTGGATGAGGTCATCTTTTCGATGATCGCCTTCATCACCCTCTGCTGGTTTTCGACTCTGATGGAATCCTGTCCCTCAAACGCGTGGCGCTCTCTGGCGAAGAACAGCGCCTCTCTTCCGCCGAGTTCATTCCATCCCTGATCGTAATGGTAGTCTCTCAGGCTGCTGTCAAACGCCACCGGCGAGTAGACCCTGATGCCTCCCATCGCGTTGATGATGTCTCTGACCGCGGTGAAGTTCATCTTGACATAGTAATTGATTTCTATCCCGAGCCAGTCCTCAACGGTGTAGATGGTCTCATCCACGCCGTAGACTCCTGTATGTGTCAGCTTGTCCATGAGCTGCATCGTATGAAGTTTCACATACGAATCACGAGGGATCGAGGTGAGCAGCACCTTTTTCGTCTTCGGGTTGACTGTGACGATCATGTTGACGTCACTTCTCTCAAGGTCGTATCCCTTTTCCTCTTCCCACTGGTCGATGCCCGTGATATAGATGTTGAACGGCTCTTCGGTCACATCGACGTTCAGGGCCTGCGGGCCCTCAGCACTCAGACCTGCGGCGCTGATCGTGTTGAGAGTCTCATACGTGCTGGCCATGAAGCTCGTGACCGTGGTCACTACAAGTATGAAGATCAGGGCAAGAACTATGCCCAATATCCTCTTCCATCTGTAACGGCTCGCGAACAGCATGCACGCCAGCGCCAGCATCACGACCGTGAACACCGACAGTATGATGGTCAGATCCGGCGGAAGCAGATCCGAAAGAATGAGCATCACAAGAAAAGCGATGGTCGCAAGGGCCATCAGCAGTATGGCTATCACATATACCGGTTTGCGCGGGAACGCCCTTCTTTTTTCAGCAGATCCGTGCTTCCCTTTCTTTTTAGTTTTGTCGTTGCTTTTATCTCCGCGGCTCACTTATTCGCCTGCCTCCTCTGTTTCTGCATCTTCAGCGTCGACTGCAGCCTCTGCCGCTGCCTTCGCGGCCTCGCGCAGCTGTTTGCGCCTCTCGCGCTCGTAGTTAAGATATTCTGTGAAGTATTCCTTCTCAAGTTCGCTCGTATCCTGTGTGATTATCCTCTTTATGCCCTTTTGCGGTTTCTTCGGCACGATGATGATGCACAGGTAGAGCAGCGCGATCATGAAGAGGAAGAAAGCGTCTTTATATAATTCGCGGCTGATGAGTACTGCCACGACACCCATTATGCCGACGATGCCGTACATGATCAGTACCGAGCGTCTCTGTCCGAAGCCCGCGGCCATCAAATGATGGTGAAGGTGTCCCTTGTCCGCGTGCATGATCGACTGATGCTTGAGAGCGCGTCTCAGCATTGCCAGAAGCGTGTCGAAAATAGGCACGGCAAGAGTCAGCATCGGGATGATAGCTCCGACCACCGTCGCCCTCTTGAGCGGCGAGATAACTGACAGCACCGCTATCATATAGCCGAGGTAAAGCGCTCCGCCGTCTCCCATGAACGTTTTAGCAGGTGAGAAATTGTACGGCAGGAACCCCAGGCATCCGCCGGCCACAGCGACGAGAGCGATGCACACCGGCATAGAGCCCAGTCTGGTTCCGTGTATGTACGCGATATACGCGAGTGAAAGCGACATGATCGTCACGGAACCGGCGGCGAGCCCGTCCAGGCCGTCCATCAGATTGACCGCGTTGGTTATGCCAACGATCCACAGCACGGTCAGCAGATACGCTACACCCTCACTCAGAATGAGGTTCGCGTTAGAATCGGCATGAGCCGTACCGAAAAAGTCGGTGATGAATGTGATCCTTATGCCGAGCGCGTATACGCCACTGGCGATCACAAGCTGACCAAGGAATTTCACGATAGGTTTGATGTCGAAAATGTCATCGAACACTCCGAGTCCGTACATGCAAAGACCCCCGATCATCGCGACCAGGATCTTATCATTCATGCCCGCGGGGATGAGCATCGCTGCCATCGAGCCAAGGAAGATCGCCATGCCTCCGAAACGCGGGATAGGTTTTTTATGTACCCTCCTGGCATCCTTCGGCTGATCGATCACCCCGAACTTATGCGCGAGTTTTATGCTCAGCGGTGTTGCGGCAAAAGCCACTGCGACGCTGATGAGAAATGCTTCGATTATTTTACCCAGATAGAAATTCATTTTTTCAGATCACACCCAGATCGTAGACATAGTTGTCTCTCTTGATATATCTCAGTTTCCAGACTTTTTTCCTCTTCCACTTCCCGTTGACTTTTACCCTTTTTCTGACTTTTTTATACACAGGCTTTGAGCGGTACTCGGAAAGATAGAAGTGCTCCTTGCCGTTCTTATCCGTCGTATGATAGATATTCTCAGCCTCATAGCTTGTCCTGACCCTGATCACAGCGTCAGGTGTGCCGCTTCCGTCATTGTTGCAGTACCACGCCTCCTCGACATACTTAGGATCCTTGCTCTTGGTCGCGTTGACTACAGGCAGCAGATTTTCGCTGTTCCAGTCAAGAGCGACAATAAGGTTGTAAGGCTGCGACTTCCCGTTCTTGTTATACGCGCTCAGCAGAAGATAGACATACCTGTCGTCCGCGTCCATTCCCTGGAATGTCCCCGGATATTTTTCGCCGATGTCTGTCTTGACCATTCCGATCGCCTGCAGCGTGTCAGGATCGAATATCAGCAGGTTGTGATACGTCCTCTCGAGCGCGATATAACAGTCATATTTTCTGACATACGCGATGGCGGCCAGTCCCTGGCTCTGATGCACGCTGTTGAGCGTATCGCCTTCAGCGTCCGCGAAGTTGTCATATTTGACGTTCTGCTGTCTCGTGATCTTCAGCGAAGAAGCGTCGATGACAGTGATCTCCTGTTTTCTGCTCTCGCGCGCTATCACTACGAGTTTCTTGCGTTTGCTGTCATATGTCATACCGTTGCCGTGATGGACATTGAGGACCTTGGATCTGGCGACGACCTTGTTGTTGCTCATCCTTACCTTGAGGACTCTTCCCTTCTGTGTCTTGGTCGATACCATCAGGTAGTAAGCGTATGTTCCATCAGTGCATCCGCCCTGAACGACGGAATAGCCGTTGTTGGATTCTTTGATCATGCTCGTCAGATTGATATTGAATTTTTTCTTCGGAGAAATGGTCTTGCTGCTTAGCTTTCTGTATGACGCCTCGTTGTAAGTGACGCTGAACGCGACCGTCTTTATATGGACAGTCCCCACAGCGATCATTGCATCGTTTTCATCATATGCCGCGATCACAAAGTCATAATCCGCGCCGTGCTTCAACCCGGTGAAGGTCTGAGAGCATTCTTCAGTCATCACAGGAGCGCCTTCATCGATGGCAAGCGATGAGACTTCATAGCAGACCGCTCCGCTGAAAGCGTCCCATTCGATAACGACTGTTCCGGAAGGGTTTTCCTCTATGGTCACGTTCTCGATGGTCCCCGGCTCCGCAGGTTCGTCCTCAGGCTCTGCTTCAGGCTCGATGACATCTCCCGTGCCGTCTCCGTTCTCAGCTCCGGTCTCATCAGGCGTGACGTCTCCGTCCCCATTCTCTGTTCCTGCAGCGGTCCCGTCTTCTTCGCCGGTCACGTTCTCATCCGTGAACTCCGTTTCCGTAACGGGATCCTCATTCACAGCCGCGCCTGCTTCTTCCGTACCAAACACCGGTACAGGCAGTACCAGTACCAGCGCCAGCAATATCGTTATGATCCTTGTTTTTAAGCATCTGTCTTTCATGATGCTTACCTTTCTTCGATCACGCCGTCCGCGATCAGGTGCTCAATTATACGCTCGGTGTTCCTTCCGTCATGGAACTCTATTATTTTTCTGTATCTTTCAAGATAGTCCTGCCTCTGCGGCGCTCCATAGCACTCTTTTACAGCGGCAGTGATGTCCTCTCCGTTCATGGCGACCGGACCGAAGACATTATCCATGTTCAGCATCAGTTTCGTGTCCTCACCGTAGTGAGTCATGCATTCATCCTTCTCTGCCCAGTAGAATACCACCTTGGCTCCGCGGTAATACGCGTCATATGAGATCGATGAATAATCCGTCAGCAGGACCTCAGTGTCTCTGAGAACATTCTCATAACTCTCAGTAACAAGTATGCGCTCACACATCTCCGCATCTTCGGAGGAGCCGCTTTCGGCGATGCCTCTGAACCTTTCCGCCATCAGCGGATGCGGCAGTATCACGACCCTGTCCTTCAGATCGTCAGGTACGGAATCGTACATCAGACGCATCATCTTGTAATAACCCGTCTGAGTGATGTCCTCTCTCGCCTGATTGAGTTCCCATCTGCGCCAGGTAGGCATGATGACTATCCGGTCTGCGCCCTCATTTCTGAAAGCTCTGTCGAACTTTGCCATGCCTGTTATATAAAGGTCGTCCCTCTCCATTCCGCCCAGTTCTATAAAGTGCTGCGCTTCGAGTTCCGACGACACTACTGTCTTATGGAGTTTCAGCCACGGCTTCTTGAGGAATCCGCTCCTGTTCTCCTTATTGAGCGAGATCATGTAGGTCGGTCCGTGCTGCAGGAACACATACGACAGCGGATCCTTGTTGATCTTGTCCATCGCGGCCTTGTTAGCCACACGCAGCTGCAGCGCGTGTTCGAGCGTCTCGGTCGATATGAACTTCTCGCTCGCGAAGAAATACTCCAGATGTCTGTCGCTGTCCTTCTCTATGAGGTTCTTCCTGTACTTTTCAGGCAGCGCCTGTACGGCGGGCAGTGATGTATCCGTAACGAAAAACGCGTTGTCGCAGCCCATGTCGATCAGTTTCTCGTAAAGCACCGACGCGCTTTCTTCGTACTTGGCGCAGTGCTTCTCGTACATGAATATGATGTCGCGGTCCTTCAGCGCCGCGGCGTTCTTTGCGGCTCTTTCAAGCCGCTTCTGCTCTTCAGGATCGTCGTATCTGTTTGTGTCCCTTACGGTCAGAACGAGCCTGTTGTACTTGTTCTGTCTGAAATAGAATGTGACACCGTCATGTATGAAGAGCGGACCGTTTTTGTTCTGCCCCGTACGTCTGTCACGCACGTCATAGGCGATGAAGCCCTCGTACTGATCTTTGTAGATCACCAGCAGCTTGTTCTGGATATCGAAGCCCCTTGCCTCATCAAGATCTATCTCGAGCCTGTATGTATTGATCCTCGATGACTTTGGCCCCGGAAGCCCGAACCTTGAACCGAAACTGATCTTCGCGGCGTTCTCTTTTGACGTCACATCAATACGCACCTGCTTCGTGTCGAGTTTCCCTTTCCCGTTGATGAATCTCGTGAAGCACAGTCCGCTCGCGACGATGCAGCCGTTCTCTTCTTTAATGTTTTTAGTGATCAGCCCTATCCACGGCTGAGGTGTCTTTTCTGTCATCAGCAGTCTCTATTTTGCGTAAAATTCACCGATCTTTCCGGTGATGTACTCTACCTCTTCAGGCTTCAGTCCGTAGTACATCGGCAGTCTCAGCAGACGCTCGAAGGTGTTGGTCGTGTACTTATCTTCTCCGTGGAAGCGGCCGAACTTCGAGCCTGCGGGAGCGCTATGGAGCGGCACGTAATGGAATGCCGAACCGATGCCATTCTCTTTGAGGAACGCGGTGAGTGCTGTCCTCTCCTCTATGCCAGCCGTCTTTATGTAGAACATGTGCGCGTTGTGAGCGCATTCCTCAGGAATCACCGGAAGTTCGATGCGTCCCTCGGAGGCGAGCGGACTGAGCTGTTCGTAATACGCGTTCCAGCTTGCCAGCCTGTTATCGTTGATCATCTCAGCCTCTTCGAGTTCGGCGAGCAGGTAAGCCGCGTTCATCTCGCTCGGCAGATATGATGATCCCATGTCTACCCATGTATATTTGTCTACGGCGCCTCTGAGGAATTTGCTCCTGTCGGTGCCCTTTTCTCTGATTATCTCAGCCCTGTCGGTCTTATCCGCGTCTCTGATGAGCAGCGCGCCGCCCTCGCCCATGCTGTAATTCTTTGTCTCATGGAAACTGTAGCAGCCGTAGTCTCCTATGCTTCCGAGTCCTCTGCCCTTGTAGAAAGCGTTGACGCCCTGAGCAGCGTCCTCTACGACGAGCAGACCGTGGCGCTTCGCGATGTCCATGATGGTATCCATCTCGCAGCCGACACCGGCGTAGTGTACCGGCACGATGACCTTTGTCCTCTCGGTTATCGCGTCTTCGATCAGTTTTTCATCGATGTTCTGTGTGTCAGGTCTGATGTCAACGAATACGAGTTTCGCGCCTCTAAGTACGAAAGCGTTCGCGGTCGATACGAATGTGTATGAAGGAAGGATAACCTCGTCTCCCGGTCCGACATCCGTAAGGATCGCCGCCATGTCGAGGGCGGTCGAGCCGGAAGTCGTCAACAGGGCCTTATGGGCGCCCATCTTCTCTTCTATCCACTGATTGCACTTCTTTGTGAACTGGCCGTCTCCGCAGATCTTGTGCGACGCTATGGCCTGTGTTATGTATTCCTGTTCCTTTCCGATGAACGGAGGCACATTGAAGTTGATCATCCCAAGTCTCCTTTATCTGTTTCCGTACATTTTCTCGTAGTACTGCTGGTATTCACCGCTGATGATGTTCTTCCACCAGTCCTCATTGTCGAGATACCACTGAATGGTCTTTTTTATGCCGTCCTCGAACTTCGTCTCAGGCAGCCAGCCCAGTTCGTCGTGGATCTTCGTAGGGTCGATCGCGTAGCGCTGGTCGTGGCCCTTGCGGTCCGTAACGTATGTGATGAGGCTCTCAGGCTTTCCGAGCTGCGCGAGGATGATCTTCACCACCTCGATATTGGCTTTCTCGTTGTGGCCGCCGATGTTGTATACCTCGCCGACTCTTCCGTTCTCGAGAATGAGATCTATCGCCCTGCAGTGGTCTTCTACATAGAGCCAGTCCCTTACGTTCAGTCCCTCGCCATAGACCGGCAGAGGCTTGTCCGCCTGAGCGTTCGCGATCATAAGCGGGATCAGCTTCTCAGGGAACTGGTAAGGTCCGTAGTTGTTGCTGCATCTGCTTATGGTCACCGGCAGTCCGTATGTGCGGTGATATGCCATCGCGAGAAGATCCGCCGATGCTTTCGACGCGGAGTACGGGCTCGACGCCGTCAGCGGCATGGTCTCTACAAAGAAGAGGTCAGGTCTGTCGAGCGGCAGGTCACCATATACCTCGTCGGTGCCGACCTGATGGAATCTCTTTACCCCGTATTTTATCGACGCGTCCATCAGCACCTGAGTGCCGAGGATGTTGGTTCGCAGGAAGAGTCCCGGATCCTCGATGGATCTGTCCACATGGGATTCTGCCGCGAAGTTGACTACCACATCGAATTTTTCTTCGGCGAAGAGCTTGTCTATCGCCTCAGCATCGGTTATGTCAGCCTTTACGAACTTGAAATGCGTATCGTCTATTGCCGGAGCGAGTGTCTCCAGATTGCCAGCGTATGTGAGCGCGTCAAGTCCTACTATGTCATAGTCAGGATGCGCATCGAGCATGTGAAAAACAAAATTGCTTCCGATGAATCCGGCCGCGCC
This sequence comes from Clostridiales bacterium, assembly GCA_015058065.1. Taxonomy (GTDB): domain Bacteria; phylum Bacillota; class Clostridia; order Peptostreptococcales; family Anaerovoracaceae; genus Crickella. Next base: position 3,551 of record SVDB01000036.1, on the reverse strand, counting down.
GGTGATGAGGATTTTCATTTTGCCTGAACTCCTTAGAATTTACAAAAAACATTCAATATATTATACTTAATTATACCTATTATTTCAATTGATGCGCCCATACAGGGAGGGTCAAAGCGATATGAAGAAAAAACACATACCTTTCATGATCATCGCGATCGTTCTCATAGCGGTCATGGCCGCATGGTTGATCGCTTCACACAAACCTGAAGAAGTAGTCGTGACCGAAGAAGATCCTTTGGATCAGACCGAATCAGATGCCATCGATCTTGAGGAACGAGAGGGTAACGACATATCTTTTGAGGAAGAGGATGATGAAGCGGTCATCGAGAAAGTAGAAACCGAAGTATCCAAATATTTCGGCAGTTGGGAAGCTACTTCCGACATGGCGCTGTACCTTTACGGCAATATCGATATAACGGTCAAGGAAGACGGTACCTGGGAAGGAAATATAACTGGTGAGCCTCTCGGAGGCACCTGGGAAGACAAAGGTGATCATCTGCACATGAACGATACTCTTGCTGAGCTATTTGATTTCGATCTCGCCTTTGATAAAGGCGGTCACCTGATCCTGATCGATACTGACAACGATGACGAAGTGCATACCGTACTCACAAAGAAACAATAACAGTAAGGAGGTCAGCGCTTGAAAGCCTCTTCAGGTCTGAATAACGCGGTAAGGATCTTAAGTACCATTGCGATGATCGCGATGGTACTTGTTTCGCTTACGGTTTATCACACGAGCCCTCTCGGGCTGCTGATCTTCTTTGCTTTCATGCTGTTTTATGTCTTATTCCCGGGTATGTTCGTGACGCGACTCTGCGGTTTCAGTGCAGGGCATGTCTCCGCCGATCTGCTCGTTTCTTTCTTCGCGGGCTGGTCGCTGGTAGTGATCGAATATTTCATCACGCAGGCCACCGGTCCAAGGATCATGCTGTACGCCGCCGGGCCTCTGCTTTCAGCGCTGTATATATGCTTTGCCGTTGTAAGCAAACGCGGATCGCTTATCACGGGCAAGGTGTCATTTTCACGCATACCCGCCGCATTTTATCTGTTCATGGCTCTGCTAATGGCTTATGTGTTCATGTTCACTCAGTTCCAGTACATGTCACCGGCATTTGCCCAGAACATTAACGTCAGCCTTGACAAGACATATCAGATGAGCCTGATCGGCTCTCTCGCGCACGGATACCCTCTGGCTGACCCTCTGGTAGCCGGAAAGGTCGTGCACTATCACATATTCTCACAGATCCTGCTCGCGGTGCCTGTGATGCTGTTCGGACTTACACCTGACTTCATGGTAATGTCGTGCACGCCTTATCTGACCACAGCTCTCATGGGTCTCTCCATGTACGCGATGTTCAGGTTCTTCTGCAAGAGAGCGGACCGCGCGGGAGTATACGCGCTTTCCTTCCTTCTTGCCAACGTCTTTATAGGCAGAAGCCTCCACGCGTCGTATATGTTCAGGATGCTTCTCATCAACGAAAACTACGCGGGCTTTTCAGCCGCGTGTATCATAGCGTGTGTTATCATCATCAGCATATATTTCAATAGTGACAAGGCCTCCCGGAAAACCGGAGCGCTGATACTGCTCACTCTGCTCACAGTGCTGCTTACGGGCATCAAGGCTCCGCTGGGTCTCGTGCTGGTCGGAGGTATGACAGGCACCCTGATACTCGGTCTTATCCTCAGGAAACTGTCATTCAAGGAGGCTTTTCTTCCGGTACTGCTTTCCGGCGCGGGCTTCTTTGCAGCATATCATTTCATTCTCGCTCTGGACGGATCCAACGGTGTCGGCGGCGATTCCATATTCTCGCTCGGCAAGATCGTCGGAGTCTGCTTCTGGAAGCCGGGAGTCGAAGCCTACCTCAAGAGCATGGGCCTTCCGACCATAGCAAGATTCGCGGTCATTTTCGGGCTGTTCCTGGTGGTCTTCTTTACCGCCTACACCCTGCCGTTTATCATCGGATATATACGCGAGCTTGTCCTCGTACTGTGCGGCAAAAAGGACTACGACTTCGCTAAAGTAACGGTCTACGCGTCCGCGTTCGTCGGATTCGTCGCCATGATGCTGCTGAGATACTCCGGACACAGTCAGGTCTACTTCGGAGTGGCCACCCTGATATTCACGCCGTTGATAGTGTTCTGGTTCTTCGAGGATTCAGACATGGTGACAAGCAAGGCCGTCTCGGCGCTGCTCAAACTATCCAAAGTCTGGTTCTTCGCGGTGCTCATACTGGCGGCCGCGACTCTGGCGCTGTGCTATAAGAACACCCTTCCTGCAGTGATGAAACACGCTGATCCTGCTTCATCGTATGATACATACAAAACCCTTACAGCCGATGAATATGAGGCCATGATGTGGATAAAAGAGAATACTCCTGAGGATGCTCTTCTGTCCACCCAGATGTACGTGTCGACCAGAGGAGATGATTATTCTGTCGTCAACAGATGGCACCACTGCCACTTCTATTACGCGGCATATTCCGTAAGGAACTATTATCTTGAAGGCTCTGGTTATACCTTCACCGATGTTGAGGTCGAGGACCGACGCGAGATGATAAAGAACACTGACAGGTTGTATGACCCTGAAAATGATGCCCGCGGAGACGATGCCCGGGCTCTCGGGATCGATTATGTAGTCGTGACGCAAAAGATCTACCCTACGCCTGACCTGAGTTCGGCGGATTATGAAATGGTGTTCTCAAACGATGATATTACTATCTACAAAGTACGCGGGAACTGACCCGCAAAGGAGGTATGCTTTATATGTTTTGCTTTAAATGTGGTTTCAAATTGACACCGGAGTATGAGTTTTGTCCTAAATGCGGCACCAAGATACCGCCAAGCTATTGGGAAACATATCGGGAAGCTGCCGAAAAGGCTGCTTCCGCTGCTGCGGCACCTCAGGCAGCGCCGCAGCCTGTACAGTTCACGCAGCCTTCTCCTCAGCCAGCGCCACAAGCAGCGTCTCAACCACCACAGTACGCGCAGTCTTTTCCTAATACGGCACCGCAGCCAAAACCGGAGTCTCAGCCTGTGAACGAGGTCCAGTCGGTCCCTCAGCCGGAACCAATACCTGAACCGGACGCGGCAGTACAGCAGCCTGAGCCTGAACCTGAACCTAAGCCTGCGCCTCAACCATCAGCCGATTCCGGAGAACCTTTGGTGACATGCAAGGTTTATTACAGCATCGATGCCCCGGGATCCAGTGGATTCAAGTTCGGAGGCGCTGACGAGGGATACGCGGTCATATATAACGATCGCTTTGACCTGACCAAAAAAAGCAAACTTACAGCTGCGGCCTTCGGTATGATCGGAAGCGCGATCGAAGGCAAGGGAAAGCCTTTCAGGACTTTGAGAAGATCCGATTTTACAGAATGCAATAAGATCCGCGACAAAAAAGGCAGACTTTCAAACTATAGGTGCACAATGACAGACGGAAGCACTTTTACCATGGACCTTAGAGGAAGTGAGGCTTATAGGACAAAAATTGTTGGTAAAAACCGCCACGACAGTTGAAATTTCAACGGTTGTGGCGGTTATATCTT
>SVDB01000136.1 GCA_015058065.1 Clostridiales bacterium | reverse complement strand
CTGTTGTCGAAGGCTGAAGGCAGTCTGAATCCGTATTCCACCAGCGACTCTTTGCGCGCGCGGTCTCCGTTGTACATTGCGCGGAGCTGCGGCAGCATGGCATGCGACTCGTCGATTATCGTGAGGAAGTCGCCGTCCGGGAAGTAATCGATAAGCGTGTACGGCCTCTCGCCCGGCTTCAGGAAATTGATATGCCTAGAATAGTTCTCTATTCCCTTGCATGTGCCGACTTCCATCATCATCTCGATGTCGTAATTCGTGCGCTGCTCGAGCCTCTCGGCTTCGAGGAGCTTGCCGTTGGAGCGGAACCAGTCGAGCCTCTCGCGCAGTTCTTCTCTTATCGAGGCGACCGCGAGCTGCATGTCTTCGCGGCTCGTGATGTAATGGCTTGCCGGGAATATCGAGATGTGCGAACGTGTGCCCGTGATCTCTCCGGTCAGCGGATCGATCTCGCGGATGCTCTCGATCTCGTCACCGAACAACTCTACCCTGACGGCACTCTCGCCGCCCGCCGGATATATGTCGACTATGTCGCCTCTGGCACGGAAGCTTCCTCTCGAAAAGTCCATATCGTTTCTGGTGTACTGTATATCTGTCAGCTTGCGGAGAAGCTGCATGCGGTCCATCTCCATGCCCGGTCTCAGGCTGATGAGCTGATTGCGGTAGGACGACGGACTTCCGAGACCGTATATGCACGAGACCGACGCGACTATGATGACGTCGCGCCGCTCGAGCTGCGCCGCCGTGGCGGAGTGTCTCAGTTTATCTATTTCGTCGTTGATATCCGCGTCCTTCTCGATATACAGATCGGTCGAAGGCACATAAGCCTCAGGCTGGTAATAATCATAGTAAGACACGAAGTACTCGACCGCGTTGTTCGGAAAGAATTCCTTGAATTCGCCATGGAGCTGCGCCGCGAGTGTCTTGTTGTGCGAGATGACCAGCGTAGGCTTCTGTACCGCCTCGATGATCTTTGCCATGGTAAAAGTCTTGCCGGAGCCGGTCACGCCCATCAGGGTCTGTGCCTGTCTTCCCGCAAGGATGCCGTCTGCGATCTCTTTTATAGCCTGCGGCTGATCGCCCATCGGCTCGTATTCACTTACTACCTTAAACTCTCCCATGGTGCACATTATGTTTTGATTTAAAAAAATAATCAACCCCTTTTCAGAGGTTGATCATAGTATAGCATGTTCGTGCGTTCAGAACAAGCGTTCTTCTATTGATATTTGAAGCCTTCGCCCGCGCTCTGAACCGGTTCGAATATGGACTGGGCCTGTTCGTCGGTCAGCTCGATGCCGAATACTTCCTTATAGTAATCCTTGGCTTCGGCGATGACGTCGACGTCCTCGAACAGTTCAGGATAAGCTGTCTTTGCCATCCACAGAAGTGTCACAGGGCAGTCAGCTCCCGGTGTGTAGCTCCTGTACATGCCGAGCGGCATCTTATAGACTCTCTGGTCCTGAACTGCCTTGACCGCGCTCCAGTCATAGCCCTCAACGGTGTTGTTGTAAAGGTCATCAGGGAAGTATGTGTTGAAGTTTGTCATGAAGATCAGGTCCGGATTCCATGTGTATACCTGCTCCATGTTGACCGCGACGGAATTGTCAGTCGACAGCTCCTGCGCTACGTTCTTCGCGCCTATGGCGTCAGCCCACCACTGTCCGAAGAACTGCTGTCCCGAGGTCATGAGCGTGGTGTCGCTGTACTGGAAGAGGAAGAAAACATTTGCCCTTTCCTCGTCAGGGATGTCCTTGACCCTTTCCTGGACCATCTGATACATCTCGTTGGATTTCTCCTCGACGATCGCAGCCTTGTCGTTGTCAGGGAACATCTGGCTCAGGAGAGCTATCCAGTTGTTGAGCGTCTCGATGCAGTTGTAGTCCCATTTGTTGACGGAGATCGCGACCGCGGCGAAACCCGCGTTCGTCAGCTGATCGCCGATCTCAGGGCTCGACGCGCTGTAGAAGACCACGTCCGGCTCGAGTTTGGCGAGTTCTTCCATGTTGATGTCCGAGCCGTCGATATAGCCCGTTTCGGCATCAAGGATCTCAGGATAGAGCTGGCCCAGGAGCCCGTTCTGCGCAGCCGTCATGGACGGAGCAGGCATGCCGACGATCTTGTCAGCCGAGTCGAAGAACACAGCCAGTACGCTCGGCAGCGGATAGATGTCGCATACCGCGATCCTCTGGATGTCCTTCGGGACCTCGACCTGCCTGTCAGCGTGGTCCGTGATGGTGATGGTGTCTGATGACGCGCTTTCTTCGCCGCCGCCTCCGCAGGACGCGAACGCGGTCATGCTCATCGCGAGCACCATCATAAGCACAAGCAGTTTCAGTGTTTTGTTCTTCTTACTCAGAAAATACTTCATAATCAGAAACCTCCTTTGATTTATTTGATTTTAATTAATAGCTCATTTATGTCCGCGATCAGATCGGGGATCTCATCCCTGAAGATGCGGCCCGAGAAAGCCTCGCTCGGAAGTGCGATGAACTTCGCGGTATCCGGTACTATCGGCTTGTAGAGCGGGTCAGCGATGACGAAGCCCGCGCCCTCAAGTTCAGGTATTATGTCATCTTCATCCGGTGTCATGCGGTCGCACTCCCTGAGGATGTCTTCAGGGCACTCCGCAGCGCAGAGCACCTTCGCCGGGATCCCGCATTCGAGTTCGATCGTGTTCGCGAGTGACAGCGAAATGACGCCCTCGCCTATGACCGCAGCGAAACCTTTATCATAAGTGCTTCCGCCCGCGCCTTCGCTCCCGTCCAGGAAAACGGCCGAGTCAACGCTTATCTCTTCCGATCCGGCAGGCATGCCGGCCTCTCCGCATTCTCTGAACTTCCTCGCGTTTATTATCATCTGATCCGCCAGCAGACCCGGGAGTTCGTTACCCGCAGGAATGCCTATGGCGTAAGGCGTACCGAATCTTTCGAACAGTACTCTGGCGGCGCCGTATCCCGCGGCCGATACCACGAGGTTTATGTCAGCCTCCGCAGAGCGCCTTATCTCTTCGAGGGTGCTGCCCATGGCCCACTTCGACACGACTTCGAAATTCTCGCTTTCGAGCCATTTCACTATCGAAGCGTCCTGACCATTGACCGAGAAATCGAGAGGCGTGAGACCGAGTATGTTCACACGGATCCTGCCGCCGCATGCGTCCTCGCCGCGGCTCGTCCCAGCGCCCGGTTCGTCGACGAAACGCTTCGCTATCCCCGCGAAAGCCATCGACGCCCCGTGTATGTAGGTATTCATCCCTGTTGTCGGGAAGCCGAAACT
>SVDB01000035.1 GCA_015058065.1 Clostridiales bacterium | reverse complement strand
TCGCTAGGGTCCTTCTCGCCTGCCTGGATCTCAGCAGCATTTACAACGATGCCGTCGAGGAAGTATCCATAGTCAGAAGCTGTGGCCGGATTGACCAGTCTCTGCCATGAATATACCCAGTCCTGAGCCTTTACAGGCTCACCGTCAGACCACTTAGCGTCCGGTCTGATCTTGAACGTATAAACAAGTCCATCTTCAGACACTTCGTAGCTCTCGGCCTGACCTAAATCAACCTTGGTCATCATTACGTTTCCGCTCTCGTCAGCAGCCTCGTCTGTCGGGACGTACTTCATGAGGTTCTCAAACATATGGTTAACATATGTGGAACCGTCAACGGAACTGATGAGACCCGGGTCGATGGTTTCCGGCTCGGAAGCGATGCATGCTGTAACAACAAAGTCACCGCTTGCTTCCTCACCGCCACCGCCGCCGCATGCTGTGAATGCAAACACAACAGTAAGGCAGAGGATCAGAGTTAGGATTTTCTTCATAAAAATTTCCTCCTTTAACTTATACAGTACTGTATTTTTATTTAAGTAACTCGAGGTTACATAAATAACTCATTTGACCTACTTTTCAAGCAGGTGGCACGCGGCGAAGTGTCCGCCGCCGTAATCCTTGAAGACAGGTGTCTCCTCTTTGCAGCGCTCCGTCGCGTACGGGCATCTTGTGTGGAACTTGCATCCCGAAGGCGGATTGATCGGGCTCGGGATGTCTCCCTCGAGGATCAGCCTTTCCCTGGCGCGCGTCACAAGCGGGTCAGGGATAGGAACCGCGCTCATCAATGTTTTAGTATACGGATGAATAGGGTTCCTGTAAAGTTCATATGATTCAGCGAGCTCTACCATGCTTCCGAGATACATTACGCCGATACGGTTCGAGATGTGTCGAACGACAGAAATATCGTGCGCTATGAACAGGTATGTAAGCCCCAGTTCTTCCTGAAGGTCTTCAAGCATGTTGACGACCTGCGACTGGATGGATACGTCGAGAGCGGAGATCGGCTCGTCGCATACGATGAATTCCGGCTCAACAGCCAGAGCTCTCGCGATACCGATCCTCTGCTGCTGTCCTCCGGAGAACTCATGAGGGAAACGGTTGGAATGCTCGGTATTGAGTCCTACCTCAGAAAGGAGCTGTTTGATCCTTTCCTCTCTCTCCTTCTTTCCAGTGCTGAGCTTATGGATGTCGAGCGCTTCTCCGACGATCTCTCCTACGGTCATACGCGGGTCGAGCGACGCTGACGGATCCTGGAAGATGATCTGCATCTTACGCCTGTAAGGCAGCATCTTCTCGGCGACCTTAGTCTCGGAATCGAAGATGGTCTTTCCATCATAGATGATCGTGCCGGATGTCGGCTCGTAAAGTCTGATGATGGTACGTCCGAGAGTCGTCTTTCCGCAGCCCGACTCGCCTACAAGTCCGAGAGTCTCGCCCTTATATATATCGAGCGTGATATTGTCGACGGCCTTGACGGTCTGATGGTTCCTGAAGCCCGACTTCTTAACGGTGAAGTATTTCTTCAGATCTTTTATTTCCAGGAGTTTGGTCTGTTCAGCCATTATTCTTTTACCTCCTGTTTCTCTTTTTTGCCCATGAAGTGCAGCCAGCACGCGGAGATATGTCCGTTGCCGAGATCCGCGTAAGGCGGTTCTTTTGTAAGGCATACCTTCATGCAGTGCGAGCACCTCGGGCCGAAGTGGCAGCCCTGAGGAGGATTGAGCAGGTCGACCGGAGTTCCCTCGATCGGGATCAGTCTTTCATGCTCGTCCTCGTCGAGTCTAGGCATCGACTCGAGCAGTCCCATCGTGTACGGGTGAGCAGGTCTGTAGAAGATATCTTCATCGGTGCCCTGCTCGACTATCTTGCCCGCGTACATTACGGATACTCTGTCGCACATCTCGGCGACTACACCGAGGTTGTGCGTGATGAAGATGATCGCGGTACCGACCTTCTTCTGTATGCTCTTCATCAGATCGAGGATCTGCGCCTGGATAGTTACGTCCAGAGCAGTTGTAGGCTCATCGGCGATAAGCAGCTTAGGATCGCAGATGAGTGCCATCGCGATCATCGCGCGCTGACGCATTCCGCCGGAGAACTCATGCGGATACTGGTCCACACGCTTCTCAGCGTTGTTGATGCCTACGAGTTCGAGCATCTCGATGGCGCGCGCTCTGGCCTTTTCTTTCGGATAGTTCTTATCGTGGCAGGTCAGAGCCTCCATCAGCTGATCTCCGATGGTATATACCGGGTTAAGGCATGTCATCGGGTTCTGGAATATCATGCTGGCCTTGTTGCCTCTGAAATCCCTCATCTGCTCTTCGTCGTAAGCGAGGAGATCATCACCGTCAAAGGTGATCGATCCGCCTACGATCTTGCCCGGGCTCTGGAGAAGGCCCATGATCGAATAAGCTTCAACAGACTTTCCGGAGCCGGACTCACCTACGATACCCATTACCTCATGCTCCTTAAGGGTGTAGCTGATGCCGTCAACGGCCTTTACTTCGCCCGCGGGAGTGAAGAATGATACCTTAAGGTCTTTTACTTCAAGTAATGTTTTTCTTTCTTCTGACATCTTTCCACCTCCCTACTTCTTAAGACGCGGGTCGAGAGCGTCTCTCAGTCCGTCGCCGACCAGGTTCAGGGAAAGAACAATTATTGTAAGCACGGTACCCGGGAACAGAAGTCTGTACGGGAAGATCGTGATGGTTCCGAGCGCGTCCGAGCAGAGAGATCCGAGTGATGCCATCGGAGCCGAAACACCGAGTCCGAGGAAGGACAGGAATGATTCGAGGAAGATGGCTGACGGGATCTGCAGGCAGGTCGTGATAACGAGCTGACCCACGCAGTTAGGCAGCAGATGCCTTTTGATGATCCTTCCGTTCGAAGCTCCGAGAGCTGTAGCGGCCGTAACGTATTCCTGCTTCTTGAGCATGAGCACCTGACCACGTACGATACGCGACATGGTTACCCAGTAGAGAAGCGCGAATGTGATGAAGATACTTACGATACCGGCTCCGAGGGTTGACAGCGCGTTCGCGAACCACGAATTCGAAGAGTCGAACCACTTCTGAAGAGGATCCTTCAGAACTACCTGGAGCAGCAGAACGAGCAGTATCTCAGGTACGGAATAGATAAGTTCGACTATTCTCATCATGATAAAGTCGACCGTACCGCCGCAGAGTCCGGAGATGGCTCCGTAGATGGAACCGATCACCAGAACGATGAGAGCAGCCACGATACCGATGATGATGGATACCCTCGCGCCGTACATCGTTCTTGCCAGGATGTCACGGCCCTGCGAGTCGGTACCGACCATATGAGGGAATACCTTCTTGACCGCCTTGATCTCTTTCGCATTATCTGCGACCTCCGACGTGTATTCGAGCGGTGTTGATCTCTTGATCTCTCCGTTCTGGATGTGAACTTCTCTTACTATGGAGAGTTCGCCGTCCTTGAGGACGATCACGGATTCGGCGAGTTTTTTGTCAAGGGTGAAGCAGTATGTATCCCCTTTGAATTTGAAGTAATATGTGCCCGCGTCGAGCGCCGTTGCGGAACCCGGACGGAGAGCTGTAGCGTAGAAGCAGTCCACCTGTCCTTCGAGAGACTTTATAAGAGCCTCCTGCTTCGAGTATTCGAACGGACCGAGTTTCTGCGAGCTTCTGTACTGGTTCGAGTAGTCATAAGGGATGAGCGAAGGTCCCAGGAATGCGAAGAGCAGTACAATGATGAATACCGCGAGCGCTACCATCGATACGGTGTTCTTCTTGAATCTTCTGGCAGCGTCTCTCCAATAGGAAACGCTCTTCCTTATTTCTACCATGCTTTCCTTCTCTGTTTCCGTTGCCGGTTCAAAGTCGGAAGCGTTGATGTCATAGTCAGCCCAGACTTTTTCAGGATCGACCTGGAACGGGCTGAATTTTTTATATGCCTGTTTCATGGTTTCCTCCTTATTCGTCTGTTGAGCTGAGGGTGATCCTCGGGTCAATTATCTTGTATACGATATCCACGACCAGATTCATGCCGATGACCAGTATGGAAACTACGAACGTAGTCGCCATGATAACAGTGTAGTCGCGGTTGATGACGCTTTCTACAAAGTACTTGCCGAGTCCCGGTATCGAGAATGTAGTCTCTACAACGAACGAGCCGGTGATAATGAAAGCGATCAGCGGTCCGAGGAATGTGACTACAGGGATCAGCGAGTTCCTGAGCGCGTGCTTCAGGACGATCCATTTGTTCTTGACGCCCTTTGCCTTGGCGGTACGGATATAGTCCTGATTGATCGCGTCAAGCATGGATGTCCTTGTCAGCTTGGCAATATAACATACGTCATAGAACGAGAGCGATATTACCGGCATGATATAGGCCTTCCAGTTTGTCAGGCTGCCCGAAAGAACCGGCAGCAGCTGGGCCTTTACGCCTAAATATATCAGTAATGTCGCCGCGAGAACGAAAGTCGGTATGGCTACACCGACAGTCGTCAGTACCCTGAGCAATCCGTCCACCCAGGTACCTCGTTTATACGCCGCGAGACATCCGAGCGGTATGCCCAGAATTACCGCGACAAGCACCGCAAGCAAGCCAAGTCTCATGGATAATCCGAACTTGCCCTGTTCAAACAGAATGTTTTTGACAGGTGTTCCTTCCTGCATCTTCAGTGAAACACCGAGGTCTCCCTTGCAATAGTTCACCAGATAGTTTTTGAGCTGAACTATCAGCGGCTTGTCGAGACCGTACTTCTGGTTCGCCAGTTCGATCTGCTGAGGAGTCGATTTCTCAGTCAGGAACGGGCTGCCCGGAATGGTGTTCATCAGGAAGAAAGTAATTGTCATGATAAGGAGCAGTGTCGCTACAGCCGCTCCAAGACGCTTAACAATGTAGATAAGCAAATCATCACGTCCTTTCTCGTGGTATAGCACCGCATAAAACTGCGATACTAAAGTATTTTAACACATATACGTAACAATAGTAAAAAACAATAGGTATTAGAATGGCCTTTATTTTGTGCAATCTTACATTTTTTTAAGGGAAAATTGTTGCTCAGAGCTATAAAGTCCACATTTTTTAGGGTTCAGCGGTGATCGTCCTGCAGAAAAGCTCCGCCATCTGCATGTGCCCTTTTTCGGTCAGATGCTCACAATCATACGCGACTTCGATGCCCTCTGTAGCGTCAGCGAACCTCGCTCCGTGCCTTTCCGCCACTTCTCTGTAAAGCGGACCTATGTCACGGGACTTCCGCATCGCCTCCGGTGACAGTTCATACGCGAACGGCGAGAGATCGATGTCTCCTTGTATGGCCGCAGGCGCAGCGACTATTATCTCGGGCACATATCCCTGGAGACCCGGAGCCTCCTGTTCAGCCGTTCTCACAAGTGTCTCCATGCCTCCTGCTATCTGCTCAGCCGAAAGGCCGAGTCCTTCATTGCAGTCATTGGTCCCGAGCATGATTATCAGATAGTCCACAGGCTTGTGGGTGCCCAGACACGCTACGAAACTGCTTATGCCGTTCTTCCACGCCGCTCCCGGCCTGTCGTAGGCGGTCGTCCTGCCATTCAGGCCTTCAGGTATCACCTCGTATCTGCGGCCGAGCATCTCCCCGAGCAGCGTAGTCCAGCGCTTTTCATACGGATATCTGCCCCCGGTGTGAGGATCATAGCCGTAGGTGTTTGAATCTCCGTAGCAGAGCACGGATATCTTGTTGTGAGACACGTCCTTGGTGAGCGCCTTATCGAGGTCTGCCATAAGATGACCATAATCCTCAAAGACTATGCCCTTCATGCCAAGTTTCTTTGCCATGTCGATGTTGGCGCGGCTGTCGTCGATGAAGAGGCATTCCTCCGGAACCAGTCCGTACTTGTCGAAAAGTATCCTGTAGATGGCCGGATCAGGTTTGATGCATTTCACATCACATGACCAGACGCCTCCGTCCATGTGCGAAGTGAACGCGAACGCTTCCGGATTTGAGTTTATGACATGCTGCGACATGTTCGAGAGAAAGTAAACGCTGTAGTCTTTCTCTCTGAGAGAGTCTATCAGCGGGACCGGCCAGCTGACCTTTTTGACGCACTCTCCTATGCGGTCGAACGCTTCCCTGATCTCCTTTTCGAGATCCGGCGCGCCGGAGCAGAACAGCCTGAGTATCTCCTCTTCACTAAGCAGAGCTATGTCAAGCTGTTCCCAGTGACCGCTGCCATACACCGCCTGCCATATCCTGCGCGCTGTCTCTTCATCAAAAAGCGATCTGAGAAATGCTTTCTCGTCGAAATCTATCAGTACCCTGCCTATGTCGAATACGATGTTTCTTATCATATCCCTCCTCCATTACCGCCTCCGCGGCAGTTTTGTCTTATATACGTCCCGAATGCTCCGCGAGTTCCTTCAGCCAAGCAGCGCGTTCAGCCGCGTCCGGATAAGCATCCTTTATCGAGCTGCCTTCGACCTTCCACGACCAGTTGCCCTCAGCGATCCCGGGAACGTTCATGCGTGCCTCACCGCCAAGCAGGAAGACATCCTGGAGCTGCATTATCGCGAGCGCTGCAGGAGTCTCATACATCTTCCTTATCATTTCGAGCGCTTCAGCTTCGCATTCCGTCCGCAGAAGTTCCTTTTCCGCGGCATCCGTATCCGTGTCCGTGTCTTTCTTATCCGTTTCCTTTTCAGCCGCATGCTGTTTCTTCTTCATGAGCCATCCTACGAGCGTATCATTGTCATGGGTCCCGGTATAGTACGCGCGTCCGGCAGCCTTCTCAGGCTCTTTTTCGCTTGTCTCGAGCATTTTATCCGACGAGAACTGCCAGATGTCCATGCCCGGAAGCCCGCTCAGTCTGAGCAGATTCTTCACTCCCGCGTCGAGGAATCCCAGATCCTCCATAAGGAGTTTCATGCCGAAGCCCTCTTCATCCAGCATTTTCCTGATCGCCGCAATGAAAGCGAGTCCGGCGCTGTGCTGCCAGAAGCCGTCTTTCGGCTTGCCGTCATCCGGTATGGCGAAATACTCTGAAAGGCCTCTGAAGTGATCGAATCTCAGCATGTCGAATCTCTCCGCGCACTGTCTTATGCGTCTCAGCCACCATTCATAGCCATCGGCTTTCAGCGCGTCCCAGTCGTAGAGCGGATTGCCCCAGTCCTGGCCATCCTTGCTGAACATGTCAGGCGGCACTCCCGCGTGCACCTTCTTTCTTCCGTCTTCGTCTATCCTGAATACGCGCTTATTCGCCCATACATCAGCCGAGTCAGGAGCCATGTACATCGGAAGGTCGCCCATCAGCCGGACGCCCTTTGAGTTCGCGTACTCTTTGAGGCTGTCCCACTGCGCGCAGAAAAAGTACTGATCTTCGGCGAGCTCTCTGGCTTTCTTCTTCTGTTCATTTGTGAGCGTAGCGAGGAATGCCCGGGTATCCGCGTTCTTATGCTCTTCAGGCCACTCATACCACGGTCTGCCGTCGTTGACAGCTTCGAGCAGTTCGAAAGCCAGATAGTCATACAGCCAGTAACTGTTCTTTTCAACAAATGCCGCGAAGCCGTCTTCGGATGGCAGTTCTTCCCTGTCTATGAAAGCGGGTTCACCGGCGAAAGCAGCGTAGCTGCTGTACGGCGAGTTTCCGAGTCCCGCAGGATTGAGCGGCAGTACCTGCCATATGCTGAATCCCGCTGAAGATATGTAGTCGACGAAGTCCCTCGCGCCCTTGCCGAGTTTGCGTCCAGGCAGAGAGCTTATATGACACAGGACTCCGGCGCTCCTGCCGAGATCCTCCTTTTCCGGAGCGGAATCTCTGAGGCTGATCACCATCGCGGACAGAGCCTCCATTTTTATCGTTCCGAGGCTTCCGTTTTCATCAGGTGTGAGTTCTTCCGAAGCGAGAAGTTCGAGAGCGTAACCGCATCTGAGTTCTTTTATAGTGCTGAGATCGACTTCAGCCGGGCTGTAGCTCCTGTTTGCGAGTATCAGCAGAGTCTCTTCCTTCCCCGCGGCGTCTTTTCCCTTCCGGGTGAACGCGAATATGTCATCGCTCAGTCCGTCAGTTCCCGAGAGGAAACTGTACGTTCCTCCCTTGAGAGCCGGATGTTCATCATACAGAATGCCCAGCATCCTGTAGTGATATCCGAGATCCAGGTTCTCATAGCCCCAAGGGAATCCGCTGCGGTTCTCGGGATCCCTGCCTCCCATCAGCCCTGCCTCATCGCCATAATAGATGCAAGGCACGCCCGGCAGACAGAACTGCAGGGTCGAGAGCATCCTGACCTTGCGTGTCGCTGACTTGTAGTCTTCTTCGCCCGCCATGAGCGTCATTATGCGTTCCCTGTCGTGACTGCCGATAAGAGCCAGCGCCCCATACAGGTTTTCAGGCGGATAATTCTCGGCCAGACTCAGCCACCTGTCCGCCGCGTTGCCCGCGCTTATTGTGTAATTGATGTAGTCGAGCAGGATGTCTCTGAGCGGATAATGCATGGTGCCGTCGAGCTCGTCACCCATGAAATACCTGCGCCTCTCGCCATAGCTTATTTTGTTGCTCGCGTCCTCCCAGACCTCGCCTATAAGCAGCCCTTCCGGATCTGTCGCCTTTATCCTTGAGCGTGTCTCAGCGATGAACGAGTCAGGCAGTTCATCAGCGACGTCGAGCCTCCAGCCCGATGCGCCCATCTTCATCCAGTGAGCGACGACTCCTTCCTCACCGAGTATGAACTCCCTGTAGTTTTCGTTGTTTTCGTCCACCTCAGGCAGATCTTCGACGCCCCACCACGACCTGTAGCCGTAGCGCTCGCTGCTGTCGAACTTGTACCAGCTGCGGTAAGGCGAATCCTCGTTAAGATAAGCGCCATTGCCTTTTTTGCCCGAGCCTTCTGTGTAATTGCCGTATTTATCGAAATAGATGCTGTCGGATCCCGTATGGCTGAACACGCCGTCGAGTATGAGGCGTATCCCCCTTTTGCGCGCGGCCTCCGCCAGACTGCGGAAGTCTTCGTCAGTTCCGAGCGCAGGATCGATGTGCATGTAATCGCCGGTATCGTAGCGGTGGTTCGATGTAGCTTCGAATACCGGATTCAGATAGATGGCCGTGACGCCCAGCGATCTGAGATAGTCGAGTTTCTCTTCTATGCCCTTCAGACTGCCGCCGTAGACAGGCCATTCCGCAATGGAAGAACCTTTGCCGCGCACATAGTACGCAGGCTTCGTCCAGTCTTCCTGTATGACGCGCTTCGTGTCGCTTCGCCTGTCATTGACCCGTCTGATCGCTTTTTCGCATCTTTCATGCCAGTCTTTATCACGCGCGAACTTGTCCGGGAATATCTGGTATACTATCCCGTCTTTGTACCACGCCGGCACCTCCGCAGGCTTATATACGGTTATCTGCCAGCGGCGCGGATCGTCAGCGTAAACGCTTCCCTCTCCGCCGAGTCCGGCTTCGTTGTTGCCGTAATAGATGATGTGCCTGCCTGCTTCATCCTCTGTCTCGATCTCGAAAGCGTACCACAGCAGACAGCCTTCGTCAGGAACGGTGATCTCCGAATCGAACCTGCCTGAGCCGCAGTCATTCATCTCTATGAACCGCGGGTCAGTATCCTCACCATGCCAGAGCATCAGCTGGACGCTCTCCGGGGTGATATCGCCCGTATCAATGCTGAGACGTACCCTGCTGCCCGTGGCAGCGGCTCCGAAAGGCTCCCTGTATTCCTTTTTTCTTGAGTCGTGCTTCATCATTTTCTTCTTTTTAAAGTCAATGCCTGAGAGATATTTCTCTTCAGGCATTGATCGTGATCAGTTGCTTGTATTATACGTATTTTACAGTATGCTTCTGTAGAGTTCACGGTATTTTTCAGCCGATTCCTCCCATCCGTAATGCATGCCTATGGCGTTCTTCTGCAGCTGCTGCCAGGTATCCTTCTGCTCGAACCAGAGCTTGAGCGCCAGATCGACCGCGCTGCGGAGACCGTTGGCGTCAAAGTCCTTGAATGAGAATCCATTCGCCAGATTGCCGACATCCCAGTATCCCGCTACAGTGTCTTTCAGACCGCCTGTCTCTCTTACCAGAGGCAGTGTTCCGTAGCGCATGGATATCATCTGAGCCAGACCGCAAGGCTCGAACTCAGAAGGCATCAGGAACACATCCGCGCCAGCGTAGAACCTTCTCGACAGTTTTTCATCGAAAGCGATCCTTGCCGCGAACCTGCTCTGATTGTGATAAGCGAAGTCAGCGATGGCGTGCTCATAGAGATAGTCACCGGTACCGAGCACGGCGAGCTGCATCCTGCGTTCCCTGAACAGAGGCAGGAGTTCCGCTATGAGGTTGGCGCCCTTCTGCGTAGTCAGGCGGCTCACCATTGCGAACAGCGGAGCTTCGCTGTCCTCTTCGAGACCGAGTTCTCTCTGAAGAGCCAGTTTGTTCAGCACCTTCTTTTCAAGGCTGTCAGGACCGTAATTGGCCGCGAGCGCTTTATCTTTTTCAGGATCGTAGTTCTTGCGGTCGATCCCGTTTAGGATGCCGCTCAGCTTATAACTGCGCGACTGGAACAGTCCTTCGAGTCCCTCCCCGTACGCTTTTGTGCAGATCTCTCTCGCGTATGTAGGGCTGACAGTCGTTACGGCGTCCGAATAGATGACCGCACCCTGAAGGAAGTTGACAGCGTCATCATGGATCATCTGGCCTTCGGCAGGCGTACCGCCGAGACCGCAGACGTCAGTTGTGACATACTTGCTGTACTGACCCTGGAATTTCAGATTGTGGATGGTGAAAACCGTCTTGATCGAGTCGTACAGAGGGTCTCCGTTATAGCTTTCCCTCAGATATACAGGTATGAGCGCCGTATGCCAGTCATTGGCGTGTATAATATCAGGTCTGAAACTGCCGCTTATGTATTTGATGGTCTCCAGTACCGCTTTCGAGAAGAAAGCTACTCTCTCGGCATCGTCGAACTCACCGTAGACCTGACCGCGCTTGAAGTAGTACTCGTTGTCGAGGAAATAATACTTGACGCCGCCCTTCATGAGTGTGAACAGACCGCAGTACTGGCTCCTCCACCCGAGCGGGACCTCATAGCTGGTCACGAACTTCATTTTGCCGCGGTATTCCTCAGGAATGGAGTTCAGCAGCGGAAGTATGACTCTCGCGTCGAACTCTTCAGACTTGAGATGCGCCGGAAGCGCTCCGGCCACATCCCCGAGTCCGCCCGTCTTTATGAAAGGCGATGCTTCAAATGCGGCAAAGAGAACATTTTTCTTTTTCGCCATATGAAACCCCGTTTCTTAAATCGTTGCGTCCTTGCCGATGATGACCGGCTCTCTTTCTCCGCCGTAGATCTTTACGCCCGGATTGATGGTGACGTATTTGTCTGCGATGACATTGTCAAGCACCGCTCCTTCACCGATCGTTCCGTGCATCATTATCACTGAGTTCCTTACGACCGCTCCTTTGGCGATATGGCAGCTTCTGAAGATGACGCTGTTCTCTACCCTGCCTTCGATGCGGCAGCCCGCCGAGATGACGGAATTCCTTACATCGGCTTCAGGATAGTGGAACACCGGCGCTTCGTCCTGCGCCTTGGTGTAGATCAGTCTCTCAGGGTTGCAGAACACCTCATTACGGATGTCGTAATCCGTCATGGCCTGGTTGACCTTGAGGAACTCCCACGGATTCTTGATCTTTCCGAGATATCCCTTGAACTCATAGGTGCCGATGTCCATGGTCTGCATGTTGTTGCTGATTATCTCGATCATATCCATGTACTCGAGAGAACCGTACCATCCCATGAAATCGATCATATACTTTCTGCTGATGATGAATGTATCCGCGAAGTAATTCGACCAGCCGTAGCTTTCCTTGTTGATCCATGTGACTTCGCCGTACTCGTTGATCTCGAGGAAGTATCCCTGGAATTCCTCTCCTCTAGGCACTTTCTTATAGACCATCGTGATCGGCTTGCCGGAAGCGGCGTGGGCTTTGATCAGCGGCTCGTAATCCATGTTGCATACGTCGCTGCTGCCCGACATGATGACGTATTCCGCGTCATCCTTAAGGAAGAGCTTGTCGCATTTGAGAAGGTCTCTCATGAGGAACCTGCTGCCCCATCTCTGCATTCCGTATACGGAACCAGGCATGATGAACAGTCCGCCCTTCTTGCGTCCGAGCGACCATGGATTGCCGACGCCGATGTGGTCGATCAGAGATCCCGAATTGACAGGAGCGATCACGCCCACTGTTGTGATGCCCGCGTTTGCCATGTTGGAAAGCGCGAAATCGATAAGCCTGTATCTGCCTCCGTAAGGAAGAGACGCAAGTGTTCTGTTTTCGAGCAGCGCGCCGAACGCGTCACTGCCGTAATTTGCGGAAATAAGTCCTATAGTCTTCATATCCGTATCCTCCCTTCCTATATCGACAGGTGGGTCTTGCCGAAGACCTCGACCTTGCCCTCAGGATCGCCGATCACCGTATTGTCATCGACTACCGCTCCCTCGTTGATGATAGCCTTGTTTATACGGCAGTTGCGTCCGATTATCACGTTCGGAAGGACGATGGAGTCCTCTATCACCGTTCCGTATCCGACTACCGCTCCCGATCCGAGTATCGAGTGCTTTACGGTGCCGTATACCGTGCATCCGTTGCAGATGAGAGAGTTCCTTATGTTGGCCTCACGTCCGAGGTACTGAGGAGGATATACGTTTGAGTTGGAGAATACCTTCATGTCTCCGCTGAACACGTTGATGTTCTCAACATTATCCATCAGATCCATCTGGCTGTCATAATAGCTCTGAACAGTACCGACGTCTCTCCAGTATCCGGAGAACCTGTAGACTGTCAGTTTCTTGCCTTCGCCAAGCAGCTTAGGGATCAGGTCCTTTCCGAAGTCATGCGAGGATTCCTTGTTCTCGTGATCCTCGAGCAGCGCCTTGCGCAGTGTCTCCCATTTGAAGATGTAGATACCCATCGAAGCGAGGTTGCTGTCAGGCTCTGCCGGCTTCTCTGAGAACTTCACGATGTTGCCGTTCTCATCCGCGGTCATGATGCCGAATCTGCTGGCTTCCTCCCAAGGCACCTCGATGACCGATACAGTAAGATCGGACTCGTTATTGAGGTGCTCGTCGAGCATGATATTGTAATTCATCTTATAGATGTGGTCACCCGAAAGGATCAGCACGTTCTCAGGATCGTACATATCGATGAAATCGATGTTGTGGTAGATCGCGTCCGCTGTGCCCTCGTACCACTGTCCTCCTGTCGTTCCGGCGTACGGCGGCAGTATGTGTACTCCTCCGTCAGGAACTGCCATGTCCCAGGATTCGCCGGTTCCGACGTATCTGTTGAGTACGAGCGGCTTATACTGTACCAGGATGCCTACTGTGTCAATTCCCGAATTGACACAGTTCGAGAGGCCGAAATCGATGATACGGTATTTGCCTCCGAATGATACAGCCGGTTTGGCGATACTGGTAGTCAGGTCATAAAGCCTGCTTCCCTGCCCTCCTGCCAGGAGCATCGCTATGCATTTTTTCTTCTTCATACTTCTCAGCCTCCTGTTTTAAATGTCTTATATGTTCCAGATATCCTTAGCGTATTCAGCGATCGTACGGTCGCTCGAGAAGAACGAGGAGTTCGCTATATTGGCGAGCGACATGCGCGCCCAGCGCTCCTTGTCACTATATGTCTTGTCCATCGACTCCCATGCCTTTACATACGAATCGAAGTCTCCGAGCACGAAGTACTCGTCATTCCTTCTCAGCAGAGCGTCGTAGATCCCCCAGAAATCGTAATCACTGCGCAGGAACGTTCCATCGACCAGCTGGTTGGTCATGCGCTTGAGCCTTGGATC
>SVDB01000135.1 GCA_015058065.1 Clostridiales bacterium | reverse complement strand
ATGAATCTCAGCGCTATGGTCATCATGAGCGCGATCTCGTGACTCGGCAGCCCGATCTTCGAGAACGGCTTGAACAGTTTCTCGAGCCCGTCGGTCAGCTCTATCGGCTTTGTCGTTAGGGTCATGATAGAGGAACCGATGATCAGCAGCACGAGCCTTACCGCCATGAAGAAGGCTCTCATCAGACCTTCATATGTGATCTTGAGGAATTTCCACTGCCACAGTATCCTTCCGTCCACCATGAACACGTTGAGCACAAAAGTGAACAGGATTATCAGGAACACCGCTGTCAGGCCTCTAAGAATGAACTTCAGCGGGACCCTCGACACCGCGATCACCGCGAGAAGCGCGGCGGCAGCGATCAGGAATCCCCAGAAATTGTTCACGATAAACAGCTCTATGATATAGAGCAGTGTCGCGATTATCTTGGTCCTGGCATCGAGCCTGTGGATCCAGGAATCGCCCGGATAATACTGACCGAGTGTGATGTCCCTTATCACCCGCGCGCGTCCTCCATGTATCTTTTTATGTCTTCCGCCGCCTCATCTGTCAGCAGCGCTTCGCTTTTGAAATCAGGGACTTTGCTCTTTATGAGCTCAACGATCTCCCTTGCCGGAGGCAGTCCGAGGCCCATATCTTCGAGTCTCTTTCTCTGAGAGAACACTTCAGCCGGAGTCCCGCTCAGCGCTATCCCGCCTTCGCTCATCACGATGACCTTGTCGGAAAGTTCAGCTATGTCAGCCATGTTGTGCGAAACGAAGATAAGGATGATCTCCATTTCGTCATGTATCCTCCTGACCATGCGAAGTATGTCCCTGTGCGCGGCCGGATCGAGCCCTGCTGTAGGCTCATCGAGTATGAGTATCCTCGGATCCATGGCGATGACGCCTGCTATCGCTACGCGGCGCTTCATTCCTCCGGACAGATCGAACGGAGACATGTCCTTTATCTCTTCATAATTGAGACCCACGAGCCCGATGGCCTGCTTCACTCTTTCTTCCTGCTCTTTTTCATCCATCCCGAGGTTTTTCGGTCCGAAAGCGACGTCCTTCGCTACGGTCTCCTCAAAGAGCTGATATTCAGGATACTGGAAAACCAGACCTACCTTGCGTCTGATGTCAGTCATTTTAGCCTTGCCGTCAGTGATGCATTCGCCGTCGATATATATCTCTCCGGAAGAAGGTTTCATGAGGCCGTTCAGATGTTGGAGCAGCGTCGATTTACCCGACCCTGTGTGACCGATTATGCCGAGGACCTCCCCGTCAGATACATCAAAAGAGACATCGCAGAGAGCGACGGTCTCGCCGGGCATGCCCGGATTATATGTATAATTGAGGTTCCTGACTGATATCGACATTTTTTACTTACCTGCCATGTAGTCAGCGATGGCTTCAGCGGTCGTGAGCGTTTCAGGCAGTCCAGCCTTGTCGCGGAGTTCGATCGCAGGCGGCATCTCAAGACCCGCGCGTTCGATCATCTCCCTGTCTGAGAACAGAGCCTCCGGTGTTCTGTCGCACAGCACTTTGCCGTTTTTGAGCACGACAACACGCTCGGCCTGTTCGGCTTCGTTCATGAAGTGCGTTATCAGGATGCAGGTGATCCCTTCCGAATGCAGATCCTTGATGATCTCCATGACTCCCGTGCGCCCTTTCGGGTCGAGCATGGCTGTAGGTTCATCAAAAACGATGCAGTCCGGTTTCATTGCAATCGCTCCCGCTATGGCTATGCGCTGTTTCTGACCGCCCGAAAGCATGTGAGCCCCTTTATCCCTGAGCTCAAACATCCCCACTCTGATGAGAGCGTTGTCTACGCGCTCCCTTATCTCGGCAGGATCGACGCCCAGATTCTCAGGTCCAAAGGCAACGTCGTCCTCGACTATGGATGACACCAGCTGATTGTCCGGATTCTGGAAAACCATGCCGACTCTGCGTCTGACATCCCAGATCGTTTCATCATCTGCCGTGTCGAAGCCGTCCACGACCACACTTCCGGAGGTCGGCGTCAGCAGCCCGTTCAGGCACTTTGCCAGCGTTGACTTTCCTGAGCCGTTCATGCCTACCACCGCAACAAAACTGCCCTTTTCGATATCCAGTGTGATACCGTCCAAGGCCAGCTTGCCGGGCACTTCATTGCCGTTTTCGTCGATTTTCGTGAATTCGATTTTAAGGTCTCTGATCTCTATAAAGTCCACGTGAAGAGTATAACACAAACGATTGTATTTCGGACAACGAAAAAGCCGGCATAGCCGGCTCAGACGTAAGTGCTTTATATGTTAACCCTTTTGCTTATTGAATATTCTACTCCTGCATAATAAACAGGTCAATGATTTTTTATGTTTTTAAACAAATATTTTTGTATTTTCTTTGTGGTTAGTCACAAAAGCAATCGGGTTCCAAAAGCTTATTTGTTTTCGTATACCTCTCCGGCATAAAGCTTCGAAGTGTCGATGTTGGCCTTGATCTTGTCATTCCAGTCCGCAGGGTCAACATCGTGGATCGCTACCGAAAGATGGCTGCGCTGGCAGCCGAGTTCCTTCATCATGGTCTCGACTATCGCCTCAGCGACTCTCTTTTTTGTCTCGTCATCTCTGCCCGAGTACATGCTGATATCGATGTGCGGCATAATGCTCCTCCTTACAGCAGCGCTTCGAGCTGTGCCTTCTGCATCAGTCCTGCCTGCTTATATGTGATCTCTCCGTTCTTAACTACCATGATGGTCGGGATGCTTGTGATGCCAAGGGACATCGCAATAGGCATAGCCTCGTCGATATTGAGCTTGCAGAACTTTACGTCGGATCTTTCCTCAGAGAGCTGATCTACGATAGGTCCCTGCATCTTGCAAGGTCCGCACCAGTCCGCATAGAAGTCCACCAGTACAGTGCCCTCAGCCTTCATTACTTCGTTTTCATAAGTATCTCCAGTCAGTTTTATTACCATTTTATTACCTCCTTGTTATCAGTAATTGTCAACGGAAACAGTATAACACATCCGAAAAACAATATGTGTAGATATTATGAATACGAATAAACGCCCGCTTCGAAAGTGGTCCATTCTACCGGGCCATCACCAGCAGGCGCACGCCGGAGATCTTCCCGGACGGAGCGGCGGATGAGCGGACTTGCGGCACACTGCGCATGCCATGAGGTCGCTGCCCCTGAGCCTCACCATCCTTTCGCGTGCCTGCCGCCGTCAATTCCGGGAGGGACATCTCCGGGTAAGATGCGCCTGCATATATGCACGAAAAAAGACACCGCCGAAGCGGTGTCTTCATCTGCGTTTCAGTCAGTATTATTCGATTACCTCTGTAACGACTCCGGATCCTACTGTACGTCCGCCTTCTCTGATAGCG
>SVDB01000134.1 GCA_015058065.1 Clostridiales bacterium | reverse complement strand
AAAAAAGGCAAGGTCTGCGGTATCAACTTCAGAAAATGCCTGAGCGTCAAGGACAGCGAGGGAAGATTCGATCCTAAGTTCGATGATTCCCAGACAGAGTCTGTTAAGTGTGAATATGTTGTATTCTGTATCGGTCAGAAAGCCGACCACGAAGCCCTCCTCAAGGGAACAAAGGTTGAATTCAACAGGAACAAGACCATCAAGGCCGACCCTGTTACTTATCAGACAGCAGAGCCTGACATTTTCGTTGGCGGAGACGTTTACACCGGACAGAAATTCATCATCGACGCGGTCGCTGCCGGCCGTCAGGGTGCGGTTTCCATCAACCGTTATGTACACCCTGGTCAGTCGCTCACGATAGGCAGAGACCTGAGAGAGTTCATCGAGCTCGACAGAGACGATATCAGCAAACCTGCATGGTATGATGACACAAGCAGACAGGTTCCGGGTCACAGGAAAGGCGATCCTGCGAAGACGATGGATGACCTGAGACTGCCTCTCACCGAGGAGCAGGTCAAAGCGGAGACTTCACGCTGTCTCAAGTGCGGCGCGACTACAGTCGATACCAATAAGTGCATCGGATGCGGACTCTGCACTACAAGATGTGAATTCGACGCGATACATCTCACCAGAGATATGCCTCACGGAGCGGATATGTACACTGCCGAGGAGACTATCGGTCTTGCCCTGAAGTATCAGGCAAAGAGGATCAAGAAGATCATTAAGTACAAGAAGACCGGAGTACATGAATATCCTGTTCAGCAGACCGGTGAAGAGAATTGGGAGCCATATCACGGCATAGAAAAGTAGAGCCGTAAGGAGGTATTATGAAAAAAAGATTTATTGCATTCATTCTGATTGGAATACTGGCTCTTGCTTTTGCGGGATGCGGATCATCCGGATCCGAATCGACTGATAATGATTCGAGCCTTCCTGAAGTCACTTCGCCGGAAGATGCATTGATAGTGCATGATGTCTATCACACTGCTTCAGGAGAGGACTGGGATGAGTATTCGATCGTTTTTTACGGAAACGATACAGAGACTTTGAAAGGACTTACGATCCAGACAAAATTTGATAAGAATGCAGGTTATACGGTGGAATATCTGGAAAGCCTGGATCTGGATGAAGTCTATCCGGGATTCAGCAAAATGTCATTTGCGAATAGCTATGTTATAGATAACGGAGATACCATAGATGTGATCGTTCGTTTTATGGAACTGGATAATCTGGACAATATTAATGCAGTGTGTGACAGTGGTGTGCTGATAAGAGAAGATCCGAATTCGGACAGTCTGATTTCTGCAAGGAGCCTGATGGATAATTTTGAAGAAGAAGGCATGGAATATGTTCCTCTCACGGATTATGAAGGACTGAATCTTGACTTTAACGTTGAATAAAGAAACGAAAAAATCGCAGTACATTATGGGCGGCCGCATTAGCGGCTGCCTGTTTTTTATTCATTAATGTCATCAGCAGACTTTCGCTCACGTAACTTCTCATAGTTCCTCATCGCTTTCCCTGAGCACGTTGATTATTACTTTATTAGCCGTATTGCTGCCTGAAGCAATACTTTTTAAGTTGTCGCAGTGTATTTTTTATTACTTCAAGGGGAGTAAATGCGATAAAAGCAATACTTTTTCCATGTTGCAAGGTTGGTTTTTATTGCTTCATAGAATAAAAACCCCACTCAGGTAATAACAAGTAGGGGATTTGAGCCTGAATAGTATTGCCCTGTGAACAAAAACCGGTTCGAAAGTAATAACAGGCTTGGAATTTCAGCCCAAATAATATTGCCGCGTTAGCGAAAAAAGACCTGAAAGTAATAACAGTCCCAAAATCGTCTTTTGGAAAAATGAAAAATTGTCTTTTGAAAAAATGTGAAATTGTAAACCGATTTGTTGCATTTATGGTGCGATATGCGTCATAATATCAATCTATATATGCGATATGTAAAATGCGGAATAGGGGCTTGCGCGCGGCTGCATATAGGAAAGGGGTATTATGATCACTTTTGCAATCGATGAAAGATTGTCTGAAGCGCAAATGATCAGGGACATCATGACTGGGATCGATCCGGATGGCAGACATTTCGCGTGGAACGAGGCAGCGGCTCCGCTCGGAGTTGCTGAAAGCCTCAGACCTGATATAGTTTGGGTCAACGCTGAAATGCCCGGAATGGATGGATTTAAGCTTGCGGACAGGATAAGGAAGGCTTCACCTGAAACGAACCTGATTTTTATAGCTGACGATCCGAAGCACGCGGTAAAAGCGTTTGCTGTGCATGCCAGCGGATTTGTGCTCAAGCCGGTGACAGAAGAAAAGATACGTGACGAGGTGGCTGATCTGAGGCATCCGGCTTTTACCTGGCCGGGTTCAAATCTGCTCAGGGTACAGTGTTTCGGTAATTTTGAGGTGTTCAGCAGATCCGGTATCGTGAGATTCTCTCGCGCTTTGAGCAAAGAGGCTTTTGCCTATCTGATCGACCGGAGGGGAGCCGGCTGTACAGTAAGTGAGATATGCTCTGTCCTCTGGGAGGACAGACAGACTGATAAGAATCTCAAATCGCAGTGCCGTGTCATCATGGCAGCTCTCAGAAAGGACCTGGCCGCTGTCGGCGCGGAGGAAGTCCTTGTCAAAAACTGGAATTCCTGGAGCGTGGATACGAACAGGGTCAGATGCGATTTTTATGATTACCTGAAGGCAGGACCTTCAGAGTCATTCCGTGGAGAATACATGGCGCAGTACTCATGGGCGGAGATGACGACAGGCGTGCTCTTTGACCTTGCCGAGAAGAGGGAAACACCTTAAAAAGAAAATATCTTACTAAAAAACCTTGAAGCCGTTTGGCTTCAAGGTTTTTTCATTTTGCTTATAGGAGGATCTAGCAGAAGAATCCTTTCTTCTCAAGGACTTTCACGATGGCGCGGCCTTCTTCCGTACCTTCGATGATCCTTCTCTGTCTCTTGGAGTCGCCGATGTTCATGAGCTCGACATCAGCAAACTCTTCCTTCAGCATGTCGAGTACCGGATTGTTGGACTTGAGTCCCATGCAGACGCAACCATAGTCGAATTCAACTTCTTCCATGCTTCCATCCGGATTCTTGACCACGAAGCAGTCAGGCTTTACTTCCTGAAGAGCTGTGGACGGTCTCTGGTGTACGTTGTACTTATTCATCAGATCAACGATGCTGACCTTTGTGATAGGATCGAGTGCCGGTCCGACGATATACGGTAGCATCTCGATTACCGTGGTGTCCGCTCCTCTAGGCGCGAAGAATTCCACTACATCGAGTCCTACGGCGCCGGCGCCGATAACAACGACCTTCTTGCCTGTGCAGTCCTCAGGATAGTT
>SVDB01000133.1 GCA_015058065.1 Clostridiales bacterium | reverse complement strand
CTTGCTTTTGCTCTTCGCTTTTCATATAATACGCGTTGCGAAATTAATGCATTAAAATGAAAGTGGGGTAAACTAATGGCAAACATTAAATCCGCAAAGAAAAGAATCCGTGTGATCGACAAGAAGACAGCCCGTAATATCAGGGTCAAGAACCACATCAAGGAAGCTGAAAAGGCATTCCTCGCAGCGGTAGAGGCCGGTGATAAGGAAGAGGCAGCAAAGGCATTCCAGCATGTCGAAAAGAAGCTGATGCAGGCAGCCGCTAAGGGAACGTTCCACAAGAACACTGTCGCAAGAAAGATCTCCAGATTCGCGAGCAAACTGAACGCGCTCAGCGCAAAGTAGTCTCACCCGTCCCCACACAGCGTATAAGTTAAATGCGCATGCAGCCGGAGTGTCTCCCGGCTGCTTTTATTTGCGTTTATTATTGACTGCATAATAATTAAGGCGCGGTTTGAAAACAGACCCGTTCTACTTTATAATTGGAACGATAGTATCAAAGAAGGGACCCAAGGCATTGAGTTATCTGGACAACATAAGAAATTTCAGCATAATAGCCCACATCGACCACGGCAAGTCGACTCTCGCCGACCGGCTGATCGAGAAGACCGGCCTTGTAGAGGCGCGCGACATGAAAGAGCAGTACCTCGACAACATGGATATCGAGCGGGAGAGAGGCATCACGATAAAACTTCAGACGACGCGGCTGAAATATGAAGCCAAGGACGGTCAGGAGTACATCCTCAACCTTATCGACACACCGGGACACGTGGACTTCAACTACGAGGTGTCGCGTTCGCTCGCAGCGTGCGATGGCGCCGTGCTTGTTGTGGACGCTACGCAGGGTGTAGAAGCTCAGACCCTCGGCAATGTTTATCTGGCGCTCGACGAAGATCTCGAGATCATGCCGGTGCTCAACAAAATGGATCTCGACTCGGCCCGTCCTGATGACGCGAGGGCCGAAATAGAGGACATCATCGGACTTGACGCCTCAGAGGCTCCTGAGATATCAGCGAAGACAGGAATGGGCATCGACGAGATGCTCGAAAAACTCGTCGAGGTCATACCGCCTCCGCAGGGCGATCCTGACGGCAAACTAAAGGCTCTGATCTTCGATTCATACTATGACAGCTACAAGGGCGTCATAATATATACACGCATTTTTGACGGCAAGGTCAAAAAAGGTGATGTGATCCGCATGATGAACGCCGGCAAGAATTATGAAGTCACAGAGGTCGGCTACTGCATACCCGGTACGGTGCCCGCGGATGAACTGAAAGCGGGTGAGGTAGGCTACATCTGCGGAAGCATAAAGCAGATCGCTGACGCCCGCGTAGGTGATACCATCACACTGGCGTCAGATCCTGCTGAAGCGCCGCTCAAGGGATATAAAAAAGCGCAGTCAATGGTGTACTGCGGAATCTTCCCTGCAGAGGGCGAAAAATACGAGAACGTCAAGGACGCGCTCGAAAAGCTGCAGGTCAACGACGCGGCGTTCAACTTCGAACCTGAGAATTCCGCAGCGCTGGGATACGGATACAGATGCGGCTTCCTTGGGCTCCTGCATATGGACGTGATCACGGAAAGACTGGCAAGAGAGTTCGATCTCGACATAATCACGACGCTGCCGTCGGTAGTGTATAAGGTGATGATGAAGGACGGAAGTGTGCTTGAGATACAGAACCCTTCTAATCTGCCAGAGCCGGCTCTGATTGCGCACATCGAAGAGCCTATAGTCAAGGCGGACATCATGACTCCGAACGACTATGTCGGAAGCATCATGACGCTGTGCCAGAACCGTCGCGGCAAGATGATCCACATGGAGTATCTGACAAAGACCAGAGTGCAGCTCCACTATGAGATGCCGCTCAATGAGGTCATATATGACTTCTTTGACGCGCTGAAGTCGCGCACCAGAGGATACGCTTCGCTCGACTATGAGTTCCTTAGGTATCAGCCTGCGAAACTGGTCAAACTCGATATCCTGCTGAACCGCGAGCAGATAGACGCGCTGTCGACCATCGTACCTGAAGAAGAGGCCATGGCAAAGGGCAGGGGCATCTGCGAAAAGCTTAAAGAGATAATCCCGAGACATCAGTTCGAGGTCCCGATCCAGGCGGCGATAGGTCAGAAGATCATCGCGCGCGAAACAGTAAGAGCGTACCGCAAGGACGTTCTCGCGAAGTGCTACGGAGGCGACATCACCCGTAAGAAAAAGCTGCTCGAAAAGCAGAAGGCAGGAAAGAAGAGGATGCGTCAGTTCGGACAAGTCACGGTACCTCAGGAGGCATTCACCGAGGTCCTCAAGCTTGATGACGGAAAGTAGTCAATGACTGAAAAAACAGGTCTGTATATACACATACCATTCTGCGTGAGGAAGTGCAATTACTGTGCCTTCCTTTCGTTTGACGCGGAAACTTCGCCGCGCAGGGAGTACGCTGACGCGGTGGTCAATGAGATCACCCGCAGGGCGGAGGAACTCGGACATCCGGAGATCGACACCGTATATGTCGGCGGCGGCACTCCATCGGTGCTGGATCTATCGCAGATGCGCGATATAATGCATGCCGTCAATAAGCATTTCAGGGTAAAAGAGGACGCGGAGGTAACGATAGAAGCCAATCCGGCAACGCTCGGGCGCAAGGACGGGGTGATGCTGGCGAAGCTGCAGGCATATAAGTATATGGGCTTCAACAGGCTGTCCATGGGAGTGCAGTCGATGAACAATGACAGGCTCCGTTATCTTGGACGCATCCATACTGCCGAAAATGTAGCTCGCGACATGGAACTGATACGGCGCAAGGGCTTCGATAATGTCAATCTCGATCTCATGTTCTCGATACCGGGCGAAAGCACTGCGGACGCGCTGGATGATCTCCGCAGGATACTGGCGCTCAGCCCTGAACACATATCATGCTACAGCCTGCAGATCGAAGAGGGGACTCCTTTCGGTGAGATGGCCGCGTCAGGCGAGCTGACTGAGATCCCGGATGAAGATGACAGACGCACATATCATGAGATATGCAGAATGCTGGATGAAGCAGGGTATGAGCACTACGAGATCAGCAATTTCGCGAAGAAAACCGATGACGCGGGCGGCCCAAGCCTTTACAGATCGCGGCACAACAGTCTTTACTGGGACATGTCGGACTACATAGGCATCGGCCTCGGGGCGAGTGGCTTCACAGGCGGACGCAGGTATAAAAATACTTCGGACATAGCAGAGTATATCGAGTTTTTCAGAGAATTGCCTGTCCCGGGGATCGATAGTTCAGAGATCCCTCTTGAAGAGGAGCACGTCAACAGCAGTTTCGACAATATAAGCGAGGCGGTATTTACCGGACTCAGGAGACGAGAGGG
>SVDB01000132.1 GCA_015058065.1 Clostridiales bacterium | reverse complement strand
ATTTCTGTAAATCAAATCTTTCGTCCATTAAGTCCCTCTTTTTATCGATCGTATCGCCAGGAATGTCGGTATGTTCATCTCGTGGAGCCGGCCTTCCCCGTTCGTGTCCTCGTAAAGATCCAGCAGCGTAAAACCCGCTTCGAGCTGGCCGCCTATCTGCTCTTCAAGCGAATGCGAGAACTGTACGCCCGCGTCCTCATCCTGAAGCTGTTTCATCTGCTCAGGGTTCGTGAGCGGATCGAACGGCAGCGGATTGACGATCATCTTTTCTTCGCTGTCCACGATGTAGTTGATGTAGTGATCGACGCCTGACAGAAGAGTCCCGCCCGGTTTCAGCACCCGCAGGCATTCCTTCCAGATCGTGCGCACTTCTTTTACATAACAGTTCGATACCGGATGGAAGATAAGGTCGAACGACCCATCCTCGAACGGGAGCGGCTTCGTCATGTCGCCCTGTATGATCGTTATCTGATAGCCCTCGCGCGCCGCGACCATCCTTTCGCTTTCGATCTGCAGCGTTGAATAATCCAGCACCGTGCACTCAGCTCCAAGAGCCGCGAAGACCGGCATCTGCTGTCCGCCGCCGCTCGCGAGTCCAAGCACTTTCTTGCCGCGCAGGTCACCGAACCATTCATGCGGCACCATTTTCGTAGGTGTCAGTTTGACGTCCCAGATCCCCCGCACCGCAGCTTCATAAACCTCGTGGCTGATGGGCTTACCCCACTCCCAGCCTTCCTCGATCCAGCGGTCGATGGTCTCAGCGTTTATATCCTGATAGTTTTTATCTGCCATTATTTTGATCCCTGTATCCACTCTTCTCTGGTCAGCCTTGAGATATGCTCAGTGCGTATATCATTCATCTTTACCCATGGAGCGTTCTCGTTCGTGTGGTGATAGGTGAAGCCGCACTTCTCCTGTACGCGTCTCGACTTGTCGTTGCCTTCGAAGTAACCACACCAGAGAGTATCAAGTCGCAGGTCCTCGAACGCGTAACGGATGATCTCCCGGACCGCCTCCGGTATGAGCCCGCGTCCCCAGAAAGGTACGCCGACCCAATAACCTATCTCCGCCTCGTTATCCGGCAGGCCGATGTTGCTTTGGTCGCCCACCATCAGCCCTACGCTGCCTATCGCTTTGCCGTCTTCCTTAAGGCAGACAGCATAGTTTTGAGGCGCGGAAAGTACGTCCCGGATGATCTCTCGGCTGTTTTCGACGCTCGTGTGCACCGGCCAGCCCGCTACAGGACCGATCCGCTCATCTTTCGCGTATTCATATAATGATTCTGCGTCCGATTTTTCCCATGGTCGCAGGATCAGTCTTTCCGTTGTCAGTATCATCTCTGAGCAGCCTTTCCCAACGCAGCCATTATTTCAGCTGCGTCAATCATCGCAGAGCAGCGCCTTCAGCCCGCGGTCCAGGTAGTCTCTCCAGAACGTCCAGTTGTGGATGCCCGGTCCCTCTTCATATATGAAGTCCGCGCCGCTCGCTTTCAGGAAATCCCTGAAAGAGCGGTTAGCGCTGATCAGATCGTCTTCCGTTCCGCATGCCATATAGATCCTCGGCGCTTCGGCACCGGCTTCGCGCAGTTTGCGGTACTGCACTTCAGGGTTCTTATCCGAAGCGAGCAGCCTGCCGGGATCTCCGAACAGATCCCTGCTCATCTTCGCCGGAGTTATTCCGTCTTCTTCATTCCTGATCTGTTCCGCGATCCTCTCCAAATGCAGCGCGGATGAAAGTGCTATGCAGGCACTGAATTTTTCCGGATAAGCGAGCGCTGTATGGATCGCTCCGTATCCTCCCATCGACAGGCCGCCTATCAGTGTGTTTTCACGCGCGAACTCTATCCCGAAGGTGTTGCTGATGTACTCAGGCAGTTCTTCGGCGATGAATGACGCGTTCTGCGCGCCTGTGTATCCCTTGTCAAGATAGAAGGAATTGCCCGTAGTCGGCATGAAGATGTTGATGTTGTACTGGATCGCCATCTCCTGGGCGTTGCCTCCGTACAGCCAGTCGGTATCTGTCCCGGTCAGACCGTGCAGGAGTATCAGGTTCATCGGTTCGCGCTCATAATATCTTTTGTCGAAGACCTCTTCCATCTCCACGTCATTAGGAAAGACAAAGCAGAAATTCGTGTGCTGCATTATCGTCTTCGCGTGGAACTCCATTCTTCCTGTTGCCATGTTTCCTCCTTTATGCCTCAATACCGCGTCAGTATCGCTCGCGTCATCACATGTACGCAGACAGTTTTTCCATTACCGTCCCTATTTCAGGGACTTCGATATCCAGCGGCTCGCCCCTGAGCCCCGCCATCATTACTTCCGGGATCGCAGGGACCGCGGCGATTACAGCGTCCTTGTCACGTATCGCCGATCTTATCATTTCAGCCTGCTCCTTATCCGCCTTGTTCAGGATAAAGAATACAGGCCTGCCGAGAGCCTCGCCCATGTCGTGGACTTTCTCAGAAAGGTGTATCGATTCATACGACGGATCGATGACCATGAGTATCACATCGGCGAATCGGTCCAGACCTCGCCCGAAATGTTCGACCCCGGCTTCGGTGTCTGTTATCACGACATCGTCCTTATCTGTCTCGAGGTTCTCGAGGAACTTCTTTGCTGTGAATCCCATGCCGCACGCGCAGCCCTCTTCAGCCTCGGCGATCTTGCCTATAGCCAGCAGGTGCAGTCTGTCTTCACCAGCGAGAAATCCTGCCGGTACGTCAGATATGCGCCACTTCTCATCAAAGACGCGGCCTTTGTCGTCGAACACGCGATACGCGCCTTTCTTGCCCCCGAAGTATTGCGTGAAATCCTGCGGAAGCTCGAATCCCAGCTGCCTGTGGAGCCCGAAGTTCGATTCATCGGAATCCACCACCAGGACGTTCTTTCCGGCTCTTTCATACGCTCTCGCGAGCAATGTCGTTATCGTGCTCTTACCGCAGCCGCCTTTGCCGCATAGTATTATCTTCATCTGTTCTGAAACTCCTGTTATGGATACTGTCTCTTCAGACCGCGCTGTTTCCTCTTATGAAAGCAGCGCCTCGTAATAATGCAGGTCTTCGTCCTTGAAGACATTGAAGACTACCCTGTCCATCGCGTCGCCGTGCTCTTTGAGCCAGTCGCTCACGGTCCTGACCGCGATCTCCGCTGCCCTCTCATTCGGGAAGTGGAACACTCCCGTCGAGATGCAACAGAACGCGACGCTCCTGAGCCCGTTCTCAAGGCACATGTCGAGCGTGTTTTTGTAGCAGTCCGCCAGATCCTTTTCAAGTTCCGGTGTCAGGCCGTATTGCACGACCGGGCCGACTATGTGGATCACCTTCTTCGCAGGCAGATCGTAAGCGTCAGTCAGCATCGGGACCG
>SVDB01000034.1 GCA_015058065.1 Clostridiales bacterium | reverse complement strand
GAAGTATGAAGAAAAAACTCTAGTCTATTTTGATATGGACATTTACGTCCGAAGGTTTTGCGGGTACCGGTATCAGACTTCCGGAAGGCTTTCCGTCAACTGTAACGGAAGCTGTACCCTTGTGACCGCCTGCAGCGTTCTCTACGCTGATGTGATATGTCGACCCTCTGAATCTGCGGACACAGCTGAACGAGCCTATGCCGGCAGGCAGACAAGGATCGACGCGAAGACCGTCGAACTCAGGCCTGATGCCCAGTATATACTGGCTGACTGCCACGAATGACCAGGCAGCTGTTCCCGTGAGCCAGCTGTTTTTGCCCTCGCCATGCGTAGCCGCATCTCTGCCCGCGATCATCTGACAGTAAGCGTATGGCTCCGTGCGGTGGATCTCGCTTATATCCTCGAGGAATACCGGGTTCGTTTTGCGGTATACGCTGAACGCGCGGTCCCCGTGTCCGAGCATGGTCTCTGAAATGACTATCCACGGATTGCAGTGGCAGAAGATACCCGCGTTCTCTTTGTATCCCGGCGGATATGATGTTATCTCTCCGAGCTCGAGGCGGTATTTTGTATATGCCGGCTGCAGATCCATTATTCCATACTCAGACTCGAGATACTTTTCTACACTGCTGAGCGCTTTTTCGGCTTCACCGGTATCAAGTCCTATTCCCGCCATGACGCACATGCCCTGAGGCTCTATGAAAATGCTGCCTTCTTCGCAGACGCTGCTGCCGACAGGGGCGCTGAAAGCGTCATACGCGCGTCTGAACCATTCTCCATCCCATCCCGCGTCAAGCACTGTTTCACGCATCTTCTCTACACAGTCCATTATTCCGGCTGCTTCAGCCTCATTTCCGGTACGCGTGAGTATGTCCGCGAGCTCGATGCCGTATTTCACATACATTCCGGCTATGAATACGCTTTCAGCGACAGGACCTTCGCTGGGACCTGTTATCTGGAAGCTTTCGCCTGGATGCTTCGAGAAGCAGTTGAGGTTGAGGCAGTCGTTCCAGTCCGCGCGTCCTATGAGCGGCAGGGAATGAGGACCGAGGTTTGAAGTCGTATAGTCAAAGCTCTTTCTGAGATGATCCAGAAGTGAAGCTTTATTATTTTCATTGCTGTCAAAGGTGCACTGCTCGTCCAGGATGCTGAAGTCACCGGTCTCCTTCAGGTAAGCGGAGACGCAGGCTATGAGCCAGAGAGGGTCATCGTTGAAACCGCTGCCGACATCAGTATTGCCGCGCTTTGTGAGAGGCTGATACTGGTGGTAGGCACTTCCGTCAGGAAGCTGGGTATTCGCGATGTCTATGATCCTTTCGCGAGCTCTCTCAGGTATCAGATGGACGAATCCGAGAATATCCTGGCAGGAGTCGCGGAATCCCATGCCGCGGCCGAGCCCGCTCTCGTAATAACTGGCGGATCTGCTCATGTTGAATGTGACCATGCACTGGTACTGATTCCAGATGTTTACGGATCTGTCGAGCTGCTCGTTTCCTGAAGAGATCCTGTAACCGGACAGGAGATCACGCCAGTAATCCTTGAGGGCATTCAGCGCCGCGTCGAAACTGTCGTCAGTACTGAACATCGAGATCAGTCTGTCGGCAGGCTTTTTGTTGATCACTCCGGGAGCCTCAAATTTGTCTTCTTCGGGGCTCTCACAGTATCCGAGGACGAAGATGCATGAATATATCTTGCCCGGCTCGAGAGAGACCTTTAAATGGTGGCTCCCGACCGGAGCCCAGCCATGGGCTATGCTGTTGTAACTGACACCCGCCATGACCGCGCGGGGTCCACCCGCGCCGTTATACAGGCCGACGAATTCATCGCGGCTGGTATCGAAGCCGCAGACATCCTTGTTTACATGGAAAACAGCGTAGTGGTTTCTGCGTTCGCGGTATTCAGTCTTGTGATAGATCGTGCTTCCTTTGACTTCGACTTCGCCGATGGAGAAGTTTCTCTGGAAGTTTGAAGCGTCATCCTGGGCGTTCCAGAGGCAGAACTCAATATAACTGTAGAGATCGATCTCTTTTGTTTCCGCTGAACTGTTCATCAGGGTGACCCTGGTGAGTTCACAGTTCTCATGGAGAGGGACGAATACCTCCTGAACGGCATCCAGGCCGTTCTTCGATGCCTCGAATACGGTATAACCCAGTCCGTGTCTGCATTTGTATGAATCCAGAGGAGTCTTTACAGGCTGCCATCCGGGGTTCCAGACACAACTCCCGTCTTTTATATAGAAATAATGCCCGCCGCAGTCCATAGGACTGTTGTTGTAACGGTAGCGGGTGAGTCTTAGGAGTTTTGCGTCCTTATAAAAACAGTAACCACCCGCCGTATTTGAGATCAATCTGAAGAAATCCTGCGATCCGAGGTAATTGATCCAGGGAAGGGGAGTCTCAGGTGTTGTGATCACATATTCACTGTTGAAGTCATCGAAATATCCGTATTTCATAGTGCACTCCTGTTGCGAATACGATTTCGCAAATCTATCCATATTATATGAGCAAAAGACCGGATTTGTAAAGAATATAATAAAAAAAGGCTAAAATTTGTTGAAAACTCTAATTATGAAAGCAGTTTCCAACCTGTTTGGAGCAAAAATTTCAAAAAAATTATTGACGCAATCGTTTTCGTTAATTAAAATGAAATCACGAAATCGTATTCGTAATTTTTTCGAAATACTGCAAAAAGGAGGAAAAAATGGTCACGATAAAAGACATTTCCAAAAAATGCGGTGTTTCTCCTGCAACTGTTTCAAAGGCTCTGAACGGATATGATGACATAAGTTCAGAGACCATCGAACTGGTCATCAAGACGGCAAAGGAACTCAATTACACACCTAACGCCGCGGCCAGACTTCTTAAAACTAACAGATCTCATAACATAGGCGTACTGTTCATCGATGACAGCATGAGCGGACTTACGCACGAGTATTTCTCACATATCCTTAACAGCGTCAAGGAAGAAGCCGAGGCGAACGGATATGACATAACTTTTATCAGCAACAATATAGGCAAACAAAAGACGTCATTCCTCCAGCACTGCAGATACCGCAACTGCGACGGAGTAGTGATAGCCAATGTAGACTTTCAGAATGCCGAGGTGATCGAGCTTGTCAACAGCGAGTATCCGGTAGTAACTATAGACTATTCATACGATAAAGCCAGTTCAGTAAACTCAGACAACCAGGAAGGATCATACACACTTGCTTCCTACATGGTTGACAGAGGACACAGAAAAATCGCGCTGATACACGGAGAACGCACTCTGGTAACACAGAAGCGCATCAGCGGTTATAAACTCGCGATGAAAGAACACGGCATAGAAGTGCCGCCCGGATATATTGCTGAAGCGATCTATCATGATGTTGACTCGGTAAGGAAAGCGACGGCAGCCATGCTCGATCTCCCTGATCCGCCTACAGCGATAATGTTCCCGGACGATTACGCCTTCATGGGAGGGCGGACAGAAATAATCGAAAGAGGGTTGAACATACCGGGCGACATAAGCGTATGCGGCTATGACGGAGTCAATCTGGCTAAGATACTCGATCCTAAACTGACCACCTGGGAGCAGGACACTGATAAGCTCGGCAGGATCGCGGTCGACAAGCTGATCGAGCGGATCGAGAATCCGGAAACAGCTATACCTGAATACATTGTTGTCAAAGGCCGTCTGTTCAGGGGCGAGACGGTAAAACGAATCTGATCCATACAAACCCGACCCACATCTGATCCACAAAGAAGATAAGGAAATCACACTGATGACACGCGAACAAGCAAGGAAAGCCGCAGAAGAACTGGTTAGCCGCATGACGGTCGAGGAAATGGCCGGACAGCTGCGGTATGATGCCGGCGCGATCGAGCGCCTCGGCGTTCCTGCTTATAACTGGTGGAACGA
Organism: Clostridiales bacterium; assembly: GCA_015058065.1. GTDB lineage: Bacteria > Bacillota > Clostridia > Peptostreptococcales > Anaerovoracaceae > Crickella. The sequence continues at coordinate 10,096 of SVDB01000034.1, read as the reverse complement.
AGCGCTTCATGGCGTAGCACGCGGAGGCACAGCTACCGTTTTTCCGCAGGCGATCGGGATGGCCGCGATGTTCGATGATGAGTTCCTCGAAGAGATCGCGGATGCCATTTCAACAGAAGCCAGGGCAAAATACAACGCTCTTTCAGCGGAAGGCGACCGTGACATCTATCACGGACTGACGATGTGGTCTCCTAACATAAACATCTTCCGCGATCCGAGATGGGGACGCGGTCATGAAACATACGGCGAGGATCCATATCTGACATCCTGCCTGGGCAAAGCATTCGTGAGAGGCCTGCAGGGAAAAGGGGAGACACTTAAGACCTCAGCCTGCGCCAAGCATTTCGCGGTCCACAGCGGACCTGAGGCTATCCGCCATGAGTTCAACGCGATAGCTTCCGGGAAAGACATGGAAGAAACCTATCTGCCTGCTTTCAAGGCACTGGTTTGCGAAGCCGGAGTCGAATCCGTGATGGGAGCTTATAACCGCACAAACGGTGAACCGTGCTGTGCCAGCTCAGAACTGATGAAGCTGCTGAGAGAGGACTGGGGATTTGAAGGACATTTCGTCTCTGACTGCTGGGCTATCCGCGACTTCCACGAAAACCACAAGGTGACATCGAATCCGATGGAATCCGCCGCCATGGCGCTCAAGGCAGGCTGCGATCTCAATTGCGGATGCACCTACCATGAAATAATGGCTGCATACAGCAGGGGAATGATATCCGAAGAAGACATCAGACGCTCCGCTGTCAGAGTATTCACGACACGCTTCCTCCTGGGGATGCTTGGAGACGAAGGCAGCGAGTACGATGCGATCTCATGCGATGTCGTCGAATGCGAAAAGCATCAGGAAATGACATACAGGGCAGCGCTCAGATCCTGCGTACTGCTGAAGAACAACGGATTATTGCCGCTGGACGCGGATAAATGCGGTACGGTCGGAGTCATCGGACCGAACGCGAACAGCCGCGCCGCTCTGATCGGCAATTATCACGGGGTACCGTCAAGATACGTGACAGTGCTCGAGGGTATTCAGGCCAATACGGCAGGAAAGAACAGGGTGCTTTACTCTCAGGGCTGCGATCTGTTCAGGGACTGCGTTGAGCCGCTGGCACAGAGAGACGATAGGATCGCGGAAGCTGTCGCGATCGCGAAAAGAAGCGATACCGTCATCCTTGTGCTGGGACTGGATGAGACACTTGAGGGAGAAGAGGGCGACACCGGAAACAGTTACAATTCCGGCGATAAAGAAGACCTGCTTCTTCCGGCATCCCAGAGAAGGCTCCTTAAAAAAGTGCTCGAAGTCGGTAAGCCTATGGTGGTCATACTGATGGCCGGGAGCTCGATCGATCTTTCGGAAGCCGAGGAAGAGTCAGACGCGATACTGCTCTCCTGGTATCCGGGAGCGCTTGGCGGAAAGGCTGTGGCGGATCTTCTTTTCGGAAAGGAGTCTCCTTCAGGAAAACTTCCGGTGACCTTCTACCGCAATGAAGCCCTGAAAGAAATGCCTGCCTTCACGGATTATACGATGAAGGGCCGCACTTACAGATACTATCAGGGCGTTCCGCTTTATCCTTTCGGTTACGGACTGACATACGGAAAGTGCAGTGTCCGGGATATCCGCTTCGATGGCAGCATCGCTCATGTACAGGTGAAAAACGATAGCGAAGTCGATACAGACGAAGTCATAGAGCTGTATCTGCATGATGAAGATTCACCTTACGCGCCGCCTAACGCGTGCCTTTGCGGATTCAGAAGGATACACCTTAAGGCAAATGAAGAAGGAGATTTCTCACTTGGGATCGACGCAAACGCGTTTACGGTAGTCGACGATCAGGGTGAACGCATTCCGGGAAGCGGAAAATGGAAGCTGTACGTCGGCTTCGGAGCCCCGGATAAAAGAACTGAAGAACTTACGGGTCACAAGGCAGTCAGCACTGTGATCACCGGACATAGGCAGAATAAATAAGGTTATTTTTTAGGAGAGAGGTTCGCCGCCCATCTGGATACGGAAGGTCGAAGACTCATCCTGAATCTTAATAAAAACGTAAAAGAGCTGTAAGAGTTTATGTTCTATTAAGTAAGGAGGTTACAAAATGAAAAAGATTCTTGCTCTTATCCTTGTTCTGGTCATGATGCCGTTCATGGGAGCATGCGGCGGCGGAGATCAGGGAAGCGGCGACGGAGACGAAGTCACACTGAAGCTGTGGTGTATCGCTACAGAGAGTGACGCAAACCGTCCGGCATATCTGCAGGCTATCGAAGACTATGAAGCCGCACATCCTGGCGTAAAGATCGAGATGGAAGCGTTTGAGAACGAGTCCTATAAGACAAAGATCAAAGCTGCCATGAGCGGTGGTTCTTCGGAAGACCTTCCGGATATCTTCTTCACATGGGGTGGCGCGTTCCTCGGCGACTTCGTAGATGCAGGCAAAGTTTACTGCCTTGACGATGTCTACGCTAACAACTACACAGAGGAGCAGATCCCTTCAGTCATGCTCAACAACACTACTTATGACGGCAAGCACTACGGCGTTCCTACAACATTCAACATCGTAGCAATGTATGCCAACATGGATCTGCTCAAGAAGGCAGGCTGGGACAAAGTTCCTGAGACCTACGATGAGCTGATGCAGTGCTGCGATGATCTGGTTGCTGCAGGCATCATCCCGTTCGGATGCGCCGGAAGTGAGACATGGTGCGTAACTGAGTACCTCGAGCCAATCATGCTCAAGTCGATCGGCTATGAGGATCTCGGAGCGATCTTTGCCGGTGAGGCGACATGGAATGATCCTGACATCGCGAAATCCGTTGAAATTATGCAGGAAATGATCGACAAGGGATACTTCGATCCATCCGGCATCGCTCTCGGAAATGACGAAGTAAAGGCTAACTTCCTTGCCGGAAAGACTGCTTTCTATCAGAATGGTTCATGGAACACAGGTGAGGTTGCTGCTGCTGATTTCGAAGCTGCTGTTGCTATGTTCCCTGTAATCAACGCTGATCGTTCCACTCCTAACTGCGCGATCGGCGGTCCGTCCGACCACCTCGCAGTATGCGCTGACAGCCCGAACGCTGAGCTCGCAGCTGAGGTCGCAGTCGAACTCGGAAAAGAGATCTGCCACTACAACTACCTCAATGCTGTCGGACTTCCGGCTTGGACACCTGACTATGACACAAGCTCGCTCGAGCCGCTGATGGTTGACATCGGAAACATCGTAAATCAGTGCGAGGGACTGGTACTCTTCGGCGACACAGCTATGAGCGCAGATCCTGCTCAGATCTACCTCGACTATGTTGCTAAGGTATACGGCAAGGAAATCGACGGCCAGGGCTTCATTGAAGGTCTGACAAAAGATCTCCAGTAAAAATCTGATTAGTTGATGCAGGAAAACACATTATCCTGTTGATTAGTTGAAACATGCAGTCTCCCCGGTCTGTCCAGGGACTTGGGGAGACTGCTTTTACTTAAGAGAGGTCTGCTGAATATGAATAAAATGTACAGCAATAAATGGTATATTATCATTTTTCTCTTGCCGGCGCTGCTTCTCTTCTGCGGGGTGCTGATCGCGCCTATCGGAGCCTCAGGCTACTACAGTTTTTTTGACTGGAACGGTTTTACAGAAAAAACATTTATAGGCTTTTCGAATTACAAAGAGTTATTCACCAGTGATTCCATTGGTTTCATGAAAGCGCTCGGCAATTCGCTGCTGCTTGCGGCATTATCCGTATTTCTGCAGCTGCCGCTGGCTCTCGCGCTGGCGCTTGTTCTTGGCAAGAAGATAAAAGGTGAAAGAACCTTTCTCTCGGTATATTTTATGCCGGTACTTATTTCAACAGTAGTTATCGGTCAGCTCTGGCTGAAGATCTACAATCCTGATTACGGAGTCCTCAATGTCGCGCTTCGCGCCGTTGGACTCGAGGACCTTGCCCACATCTGGCTCGGCGATAAGGCCACTGCTTTAGGGGCTGTGTTCGTGCCGATTCTTTGGCAATATGTCGGCTATCACATGCTTCTTCTTTATGCGGGAGTCAAGAGTGTTCCGCCTGAACTCCGTGAAGCTGCCATGCTTGACGGCGCAACGGACGGACAGGTAAACCGCTACATCGTACTGCCTTATATCAAACCGATAATAAAGATCAGCGTTATTTTCGCTGTTACCGGATCATTGAAATCATTCGACCTTATCTACGTTCTGACCAACGGCGGACCGCTTCACGCTACTGAAGTGCCTAGTACGCTGATGATCAGCATGCTGTTCCTCCGCAACCGCTACGGCATGGGAAGCACGATCGCTGTTCTGCTGATCATTCTCTGCTTCGGCTTCGCGTTGCTGATAAATCTGGTATTCAGAGAGGAGGACTGAAGATATGAGAAATACGAGCAAAACAAAAGAAGTATTAATATATATCGGACTCATCTTTTGGATGATAGTCAATCTGTTCCCTGTATACTGGATGTTCACATTCTCGCTGAAGAGCAACCCGGAGATTTTCGGAGAAAACGTGATCGGGCTGCCTAAGGAATGGCTGTGGTCCAACTATTCCACTGCGCTCAATACAGGTAATATGGGCCTCTATTTCCTGAACAGTGCCATCGTGGCGATCTCTACGATCATCATCACGTTGTGCGTTGCGCTGATGGCGACCTTCGCGCTTACGCGTCTGATCTGGAAGAGGCGCAAGACCCTGAACAAGTTCTTCATGCTTGGACTGACTATTCCGATCCATGCTTCGATCGTACCTGTATACGTCACACTTTCGAAACTGAACATGCTCAATACCTATTGGGCGCTGATAATTCCGTATTCCGCGTTCTCACTGGCGATGGCCATTCTGGTCTGTGTGGGATTCATGAATGAGATACCGCGTGAACTCGATGAGTCCGCCTGTATCGACGGATGCGGTGTATTCGGTATTTTCTTCCGTATAATCGTACCGCTGATGAGGCCGGCAGTTGCGACTGTAGGCATTTACACATTCCTGCAGTGCTGGAACGAGCTGATGTTCGCGAATGTTTTCATCAGTAAGAACGCGTTAAGGACACTGCCTGTAGGTGTTCAGGCACTTTCAGGACAGTACACGACTGAATGGGGACCTATCGGCGCGGCGCTGGTTCTGGCGACATTCCCGACCCTGATAGTCTACATCTTCCTGAGCAAGAGGATACAGGAAAGCTTTATCGCCGGTGCAATCAAAGGTTAATCAAAGGAGAAGTGCAGTATGGCAACATTATCACTGCGTAATATAAAAAAGGTATATGACAATAAAGTGACCGCGGTCGATGATTTCAATCTCGAGATCGCGGACAATGAATTCGTCGTGTTTGTCGGACCGTCCGGATGCGGAAAATCAACGACACTGCGCATGGTCGCCGGTCTGGAAGACATCTCCGGAGGAGAACTGTACATCGATGACAAACTGATGAACGATGTCGCACCGAAGGACAGAGATATAGCGATGGTTTTCCAGAACTACGCGCTTTATCCGCACATGACGGTCTTTCAGAACATGGCATTCGCTCTTAAGCTTCGTAAGACTCCGAAGGATGAGATCGACCGTCTGGTCCGTCAGGCAGCGGATATACTGGATATCACGGAATATCTGGACAGGAAGCCGAAAGCGCTTTCCGGCGGTCAGAGACAGAGAGTCGCCATCGGCCGCGCTATCGTGCGTGAGCCGAAGGTCATGCTGATGGACGAGCCGCTTTCCAACCTCGACGCAAAGTTGAGAAACGAGATGCGTGCTGAGATCATCAAGCTTCGTCAGAGGATCAATACGACATTCATCTACGTCACACATGACCAGACCGAGGCCATGACTCTGGGAGACCGCATAGTCATCATGAAGGGCGGTTTCATACAGCAGATCGGTACTCCGCAGGAAGTCTTCGATCACCCGGCCAATCTTTTCGTAGCGGGCTTCATAGGAACACCGCATATGAATATCTTTGACGCGGAGCTGAAGAAAGACAACGGCAAGTACAGCGTAGTCGTGAACGGTGTCGAGTTCCCATGCTCTGCTAAAAAGCAGGCGGAATTTGAAGCAAAGGGTCTTGTACCTCAGAAGGTGAAGCTCGGCATCCGTCCTGAACATCTGAATCTGAGTGATGACGCTTCGAATTCGATCCCTGCGCGCGTTGATGTATCTGAAATGATGGGCTCGTCGATCCATCTTCACGCGAACTCAGACGGCAAAGATGTCGTCCTGGTCCTTCAGGCTGCTGATCTGTCGGATGAGCACCGCACCGGATACACATATGGGTCAGATATCCGCTTTACATTTGATACCAATCTGATGCATCTGTTCAACGAGGAAACCGGAGAGAATCTGATATGACAGGAACAAAAGAGTATATTGGGATAGACCTTGGTACTTCCTCAGTTAAGATCCTGCTTGTCGATGACGCGGGAACTATCCTGAATGCTGTAACGAAGGATTATCCTATATCATTTCCGAACCCGGGTTGGAGTGAGCAGGAGCCTGCTGACTGGTGGGAAGCCTGCTGCTCCGGCATCAGGGAACTGCTTGCGGGCAGGGATGCTTCCGAAATCAAAGGGATCGGCTGCGGCGGTCAGATGCACGGTCTGGTCGCTCTTGACGGGAATGACGGGGTCATAAGGCCCGCGATACTGTGGAATGATGGAAGAACGGCCGAAGAGACGGCGTGGCTCAATGAAGAGATCGGCAAAGAGAAACTCTCTCAACTGACAGCGAATATCGCCTTTGCCGGCTTTACGGCGCCTAAGATCCTCTGGATGAGAAACAATGAGCCGGATAACTTCGGGCGCATCGCGAAGATCATGCTTCCGAAGGACTACATCAACTACATGCTGACAGGCGTCCACTCGTGCGACTATTCAGACGCGAGCGGCATGCTGCTCATGGACGTTGAGCATAAGTGCTGGTCAGCCGAGATGCTGGATATCTGCGGTATAGACCTGAGCGTCATGCCGGGGCTGTACGAAAGCTATGAATGCATAGGAACGGTAAAACCTGAGATCGCGGATATGCTGGGGTTGCCTTCTGATGTCAAAGTGGCGGCCGGTGCAGGCGACAACGCAGCTGCCGCTGTGGGCACAGGTACTGTAAAAGACGGTGACTGCAATATATCGCTCGGAACATCGGGCACCATATTCATATCCTCGGACAAGTTCGGAGTGGATCCGAACAACGGTCTGCATTCATTCGCGCACGCGAACGGCAGGTATCACCTGATGGGCTGCATGCTTTCAGCCGCTAGCTGCAACAAGTGGCTGTGCGATGAGATCCTTAAGACTCAGGATTACGCTGCCGAGCAGAAGGATATCACCGATGATAAGCTCGGAAACGACCGCGTTATCTTCCTGCCTTATCTGATGGGCGAGAGAAGTCCGATCAACGATACAGACGCAAGGGGAACGTTTATTGGCCTGTCGATGGACACTGCCAGATCCGACATGGTGCAGGCTGTTCTCGAAGGCGTAGCGTTCGCTATCAGGGACTCATTTGAAGTCGCTAAGTCACTCGGGCTTGACATAAACAGGTCGAAGATCTGCGGAGGCGGCGCGAGATCACCGCTCTGGCGCAAAATGATAGCCAACATTCTGGGCATCAGCCTGGATATCCCTAAGACTGAAGAGGGTCCGGGTTACGGCGGAGCCATGCTTGCCATGGTTTGCTGCGGAGAATATGAGAGCGTGGACGCGTGCGCTGAGGCGCTTCTCTCTGTTACGGAAACCATAGAACCGGATCCCGTGATAACGGCACGTTACGAAAACCAGTATAAAAAATACTGCAGGATATATCCTGCGCTCAAAGGCGTATTCCCTGAACTGCGTTAGGAGGCCATATGAAGATATATTCAGTATTTGATGAAGAATTCAAACCATACGGCAAAGTACTGGGCGGATATGATACGGCGGAACTTATCTGCGCGATGAATAAGATAGATCTGCCTGAGTCAGGCACTGCGTATGAGCCGTCGATACAAAGCCTCGAGGAATGCTCCATTTTCGGTGAACTGCGTGACCGCGCGTATGGCGGCATGCCTGTGGAACTCGGCATGTGCTGGGGAAGGAACACTAAGCTCAACTGCCTTGAATATCATAAGGACAGTGAGGTGAACATCGGATCCGGAGATTTCATATTGCTGCTCGCGCTTATGAGCGACATTGAAGACGGAAAACTGGATACAGGAAGAGTGAAGGCGTTCAGAGCGCCTGCCGGTGCCGCGGTGGAAGTATATGAGACCGCGCTCCACTACGCTCCGTGCCAAGTCGATGAAGAAGGATTCCGCGTCGCGGTCGTCCTTCCGCGCGGCACCAATACGGACGCTCCTTCAATCACAGCAGCTAATGAAGAGGATAAAATGCTGTGGGCACGCAACAAATGGCTGCTTGCTCACCCGGAATCGGGTGAGGCCGCTGCCGGAGCATACGTAGGTCTCACGGGAGAAAACATAGATCTTGCATAACAGAACAAAGAAGCATCGTAGGAGGGTGTATCAATGAAAAACATTCCTGAAGTCAAACTGGGAATGATCGCGGTATCAAGAGACTGCTTCATCATTTCCTTATCTGAGAGCAGAAGAGCTGCCATCAAGGCGGCTTATAAGGGTGACATCTATGAGTGCCCTGTTACGGTAGAAAACGAAAAAGATATGCTGGCGGCGGTCGCTGATGTAAAGGCCGCAGGCTGCAATTCGCTGGTAGTATTCCTGGGCAACTTCGGCCCTGAGACGCCTGAAACGCTGATAGCCCGTTACTTTGACGGACCATGCATGTTCGTGGCTGCCGCCGAGGGCGACGGAAACCTGATCGACGGCAGGGGCGACGCTTACTGCGGAATGCTCAACTGCTCATACAACCTCGGCATGAGACATCTCAAGGGCTACATTCCTGAATATCCTGTAGGCAGAGCCGAGGATATCGCAGAGATGATCGCGGACTTCGTTCCGGTTGCAAGAGCAGTCATCGGTGTAAAGAATCTGAAGATCATCACATTCGGACCTCGCCCGCAGGACTTCTTCGCCTGCAACGCTCCTATCAAAGGACTGTATGAACTTGGAGTTGAAGTCGAAGAGAATTCTGAACTTGACCTCTTCGTAAGCTATAAGCAGCACGCGGGAGACGCGAGGATCCCTGAGGTCTGCGAGGACATGAAGGCAGAAATGGGAGAGGGCAGGTACTATCCTGATATGCTGGAGAGAATGGCGCAGTTTGAGCTGACGCTCCTGGACTGGGCTGAACAGCACAAAGGCGCGCGCGAATATGTGGCGTTCGCTGACAAGTGCTGGCCGGCGTTCCCTGAGACTTTCGGATTTGAGCCATGCTATGTGAACTCGAGACTCGCCAGCCGCGGGATCCCGGTATCATGCGAGGTGGATATTTACGGAGCTCTTTCGGAATACATCGGCGTCTGCGTGTCAGAGGACGCGATAACACTGCTTGACATCAACAATTCCGTTCCAAAGAGCATGTATGACGAGAGCATCAAAGGCAAGTTTGATTACGAACTGACCGACACATTCATGGGCTTCCATTGTGGCAATACTCCTTCGTGCAAGATGTGCGCTGACCGCGCTGTCAAGTATCAGCTGATCCAGCACAGACTGCTTGAGCCGGAAGGAAGCGATCCGGACTTCACAAGAGGCACACTCGAAGGCGACATCGCTCCCGGAGAGATCACTTTCTACAGACTGCAGTGTGACAGTGATGGAAATCTCAGGTCGTATATCGCGGAGGGCGAGGTACTGCCTGTAGCGACGCAGTCATTTGGCGGTATCGGTATTTTTGCGATCAGCGAAATGGGAAGGTTTTACCGCCACGTACTGATAGAGAAGAGATATCCGCACCACGGCGCGGTAGCGTTCGGTCATCACGGAAAGGCTCTCTTCGAGGTATTCAAGTTCCTCGGCGTGAAAGATATCGCTTACAATCAGCCAAGATCACTGCCTTATCCTACAGAGAATCCTTTTAAGTAAATCAGAGTCCCGCCTCAGCGGGATCAGGTATTCCCTGATGGGCATATGACGAAATAACACCCGGACAGGTTTGAAACGACATAATATCGTCGCTTTACTCACTGCCGGGTGTATTTGTTTGCGTAACGT
>SVDB01000131.1 GCA_015058065.1 Clostridiales bacterium | reverse complement strand
TTGCGGCCGGCGGCTGCCCACTGGTCTACATAGTCTGCCATTGGCGAGGACGGAGTGATCGGATAGATTCCGGATACCTCTGTAAACGCGTAGGAGACATGTGCAGCAGCGTTGTTGCCGTCCATTGTCTTGAATTGTCTCTTCATTCTTTCATCTCCCTTATAAAAAGATTTTGAAATTGAGTGATAATTAGTAAAAAGTACTTTTTATGAAATAATATGGTGAAATAATTATTTCCGAAAGTTAGTTAGTCCCGTAACCCTTTTTATTACATGTTTTCTACGAGAGCCTGGGTGTCCTTTGCGATCATCAGCTCTTCGTTGGTCGGGATAACGAATACTCTGATCTTGGAGCCTTCGCCTGTGATCTCGACTTCCTTGCCTCTGCAGTCGTTCTTCTCTTTGTCGATGTAAACGCCCATGAATCCGAGATTGTCGCAGACCTTCTCTCTCAGCTCGATATCGTTCTCACCGATACCTGCGGTGAATACCATGGCGTCAACATGACCGAGCTCAGCAGCGTAAGCGCCGATGAATCTCTTGACGGATCTGAGCAGCATCTCTCTGGCGACGTGAGCCTTGTGGTTGCCCTCAGCCTCTGCCTTTGTGATGTCTCTGCAGTCGCCTGAGATCTCGGAGATCGCGAGGAGTCCGGACTTCTTTGTCATCATGTCTGTGATCTCTTTTACAGGCATTCCTGTCTGCTCATAGATGAAGCTGACGACTGTCGGGTCGATCGATCCGCAGCGTGTTCCCATTACGAGACCTTCGAGCGGCGTAAGACCCATAGATGTGTCATAGCACTTGCCGTCCCTTACTGCTGTGATGGAAGATCCGTTTCCGAGGTGGCATGTGATAACGTTGATGTCCTTGAGATCCTTGCCCATGAGTTCGGCGACTCTGTTGGCTACATAGCGGTGGCTCGTTCCGTGAGCTCCGTATCTCTGAACATGATACTTCTCGGCGTATACCCAAGGAATAGCGTAATATTTGCACTCATCAGGCATTGTGCGGTGGAATGTGGTATCGAATACCACTACGCCCGGTGTGTTAGGCAGGACCTTCTTGCAGGCTCTGATACCTACGAGCGCAGGAGGATTGTGGAGAGGTCCGAGTGTGCAGAGCTCTTCGATGCCTGCTTCTACCTCGTCTGTGATGATCTCCGACTTGTCGAAGATATATCCGCCCTGTACGATCCTGTGACCTACAGCGCCGATCTCGCTCATGTCAGCAATTACACCGTGCTCCTTGTCGGTAAGGGCATCGATGACTAGCTGCATCGCAACGCCGTGATCAGGAAGCGGAACATCCTTGTCGAAAACTGTGCCCGCGTCTGTCTTATAGTTCATGTGTCCGTCTTCGCCGATCCTCTCGCAGAGTCCCTTAGCGAGAACTGCCTCGTTATCCATGTTGATCAGCTGATACTTCAGGGATGAACTTCCTGTGTTGACTACCAGAATTATCATGTTTCGGTTTCCTTTCATTTTGAGTCTTAACGCAGCGGCGCGACCCCGCGAGGCGCAAAAAACGCCGCTAAAAATCCGCATATATTGTATCACAATAATGCGGATTATTCTCTATCATTCTTGGTCTTTATTCAGCTTTATTGGTCTTTATTTTGTACCGCGTCTTCTTCGGCTTTTTCAGCCTGTATCCTGGCAAGTTCCCTGCGAATCAGATTGACGCTGTAACGCTTCGTATCGAACTTTCCTTCGCCGCCAGGTCCCCACGCGAGGCTTTCCATGTCGGCGCCGGCAAGCGGTATGTATATCCTGAATTCAGTGCCCTTGCCCGGTTCTGAATCCACGTATATCTTGCCTCCGTGCGTCTCGACTATCTGAGCGACGATGGCCAGACCGAGGCCGGTGCCCTTGCCTGACTCTTTGGTCGTGTAGAACGGATCGAATATCCTCGACAGAGTCTCAGTATCCATGCCGCAGCCGCTGTCTTTGAACCTCAGCACGACTTCTTCACCGGAGATCCTCGTAGATACCAGGAGCGTGCCTCCATCGCCTCTCATGGCGTCGTAGGCGTTCAGGACTATGTTCATTACCATCTGCGAGATCTGCGTACGGTCTGCCTTTATGAGGCTTCCCTCGCCCTTGAAGTTGGCTTTTACCTCTACTTCTTTCGGCTTGGCCGGCAGCGTCACCTTGAGCGCGCTCTGTATCACCTCGTCGACCTCCACTTCGACGAAGTTCTCCTCTTTGCCCTTCTTGGTCAGTTCCGCGAGTCTTGTCACGATATCCTTCGCCTTCACAGAGGCATCGTAGATCTCCATAAGGTTCTCCTGAAGGTCCGTGGCGTCGGCCGGCAGCATTTCCATCGTCATTATGCTGTAACCCATGATAGGCGTGAGCAGGTTATTGAAATCGTGCGCTATGCTAGCGGTCATGGTGCCGATGGTCTCGAGCCTCTGATGGTGCGCGAGAGCCTGCATCTTCTGGTTGATCTCCTCCATTGCCTCGTTCTTCTTTTTGAGGACATTCAGTTCGGCGTTGCTCGCGTCATTCGCGCGGCGCATGAATATAAGCAGCAGAAGGAGCCCCGCTACTCCCGCGATCGCGAGTCCGCCGTAGATCAGTATCTCTTCTGCCGCGGCTCTCGAAGGAGCGATCGCGTCATCGTAATCCGCGAGTATGCCCATGGCGAATTCACCGTTGACAGTGCTGCCGCTCGGAAGAGCGACCATTCTGGCGGTATACTTCGCGCCGTCATCTCCGGTCAGTTCCACGGACATGCCGTCCGCTATGCCTTCCTGCTGGCACCTCACAAGATAGTCCCTGAAGTTCGCTGTCTTTTCGTCAGTCTCTTCTGTAACAGGTTTGACTATGACTCCTTCAGGACCGGCTATCAGCATCAGAGTGCAGGACGCGTCGATCAGCATGGTCTCGCGGTCTCCGCCGTTGCTGCCGATGGCGCTGCTGTAAAGCTTCGTGAGATCGATGAGTATATCATAGCTGATGCTGTCCGCGGCCTCGTGGTGATATGCCAGATAATATACTCCATCGCCATTCACGCAGAGACGGAGGCCGTCCGCGTTGCTTCCGGTAACGAGAGTATAGTCCGTTCTTCCCGACGCCGAGCAGACTATCTTGTCCTTGCGGTTCATAACCAGGTCTGCGTAGATCGGGTTCGTCGTAAGCGTATTGTTGCTGATATATGCCTTGAGGCTGGCTGTCTTGCCGCTTTCCTTCCAGTTGGCTATCTCCGTTTTTAACTTTTCGCGGTTGAGGAAAATCTCAGCTTCGCGCTCCAGGGCGCTTATTGAGTTCTCTATGTTTATGTCATCTGAACGCATCAGGCTGTAGAACTGTGTGTCCTTCTCGTTCAGGATGCTGTTGTCGAACCTCTCGAAAGATCTCCAGAC
>SVDB01000033.1 GCA_015058065.1 Clostridiales bacterium | reverse complement strand
TGATACAGTTCGCGCAGCTTCTTGTCGGTGAGCCGGTCGTTCATTATCTCATCGAAGTCCATGCTGTCTATCGAGATGTAGAACGGTACCTCTTCATCTTCAGTTTCGGTTTCGGCAGCCTGTGTCTCCTCCGGGGCCTCTTCACTCTTTCCGTAGAGAGCCTCGATCTGACTGACAAAACTGAGACTGCTGACTTCCTCGCCTTCAGCGTTTCTTTCAGTTTTTCTTCTGACCAGTCCCTTGGATTCCCAGTATATCCAGGCTTCCTCGACATCCACCTCACTGAGACCGAGACTCTTCGCGAGCCTTTCCGAGTCGATGCTCTGATCGTATCTAGCGCACATGAGACCGAAAAGGTACACCTTAACATAGTCCCCCGGCGCGTCCGGCAGGAATTCGTTTATGAAGAGGTTCTCTATTTCAGTGCTGTAAAGAAAGATGTCTTTTCTTTCTTCTGTCGATAGTCTGAACTTTGCCATTTTTATTCTCTCGCCATGTTGCCGAATTTAACGTATCTCGGTATCCATGTCAGATTGGCTATGCCGACAGGACCGTTCCTGTGCTTGGCGATGTTGACAGCGCAGGTGAGTCCCGTGCTGTCATCGATATTCGCTCTTTCTTCTTCAGAACTGTAGTAGTCGTCTCTCTTGAGGAAGATGACCACGTCGGCGTCCTGCTCGATGGCTCCGGAATCCCTGAGGTCGGACAGTTTCGGCATGTGATCGCCTCCGCGCTGCTCCGGACCCCTGGAAAGCTGGGACAGCAGCACCACCGCGCAGTCCAGTTCCTTTGCCATGATCTTGATCGACCTTGTGATGGCCGCAATCTCTTTTTCTCTTTGTTCTATCCTGTAGCCGCCCATGCTCATCAGCTGAAGATAGTCGATGACGACCAGATCGAGGTCGCCTTTCTCCTGCTTGAAGCGGCGGCATTTGTTCTTCATCTCGAGCGGAGTGATCACCGATGACTCGTCGATGACCATATCGAGCCCGTAAAAGCTGTCCTGAGCGGCCGAGAGGTCTTCCCACTCTTCCATCGTGAGACTTCCCTTGTGGATGTTCTCGAGCGGAACGCTTGAAGTCATCGAAAGGAGTCTCTCGCCAAGCTGGGATTTTGCCATCTCAAGGCTGAAAACCATGACCTTCTTGCCGACCGAAGCCGCGTGCTCGGCAGCGTTGAGCGCCCATGCCGTCTTACCGACGCCCGGACGAGCGGCGAGTATGATAAGGTCAGTCTTCTGGAATCCGCCGAGTATCTTATCGACGTCCCTGAACCCCGTAGGTATGCCTCTGTCGCTGCCGCCATTCTTCTCGAGTTCCTGAAGCTGCTTGATGTTCTCAAAAAGCACGTCATTGACATCCACGTAACTGCTGCGCTGCGATTTATGAGCGATCTCGAGTATGCGCTGCTCAGCGTTGTCGAGGATGTCCTCAGGAGGAAGTTCCGATGAATATGCCGCGTCCCTGATGGCCTCTGCCTCGTTTATGAGCTGTCTCATCTTGGACTTGTCCGCTACGGTCTCAGCGTAATAACGGGCATTCGAAGGAACGATGGCCTCGTCCATCAGCCTGCTGAGATATGTGATACCGCCGACCATGTCAGCGGTCTTCCTCTGCTTGAGGGCCGAGTACACCGTAGTTATGTCGATGCCGGTGCCTTTCTGCTCCATGTCGAGCATGGTGCGGTAGATCTCCTGATGCTCTTTCAGATAGAAATCATCTGTTCTCAGGATCGCGCCGACATCAGCTCTGGCATCCTGGTTCTTGAGCATGGATCCCAGCACCGCCTTCTCGGCGTCTATATCCACCGGCGGCAGCAATACATCCTTGCGTTCTTCGTCCATTTTTATTTACCGCCTTCGATCTTGATGACCACTTTCGCGCTGACATCCTGGAAAAGCTTGATCTCGATGGTCTCGACGCCTGTCTCCTTGATAGGCTTGCTGAGCACGATCTTTCTCTTGTCGACTTCCTCGCCTGTCTGCTCCTTGATGGCATTGGCGATGTCCATCGAAGTGATCGAGCCGAAAAGCCTGCCGTTTTCGCCGACTTTCGTCTTGACTACGACCATCTTATCGCTGAGCCTGCGCGCGAAATCCTCCGCGGCGGCCTTTTCCTGAGCGTACTTTTCAGCCGCTCTGGCTTTTTCTCTTTCGATCGCTTTTTTATTGGCAGGAGTGGCCTCTACCGCGAGTCCGCCCGGGATAAGCTTGTTGCGCGCGTATCCGTCGCTTACTTTCACGATATCACCGGCTTTTCCCGTTCCCTTGACGTCCTGTTTCAAAATGACTTCCATGTCTTGTTCCTCTGACTTTCCGTGTTTCCCGATCGTTTATCTGATCAGTTCTATCTCCTGTGTCCTGCTCATTCTGGATCTGCGTTCTTCTTCTTCGCGTTCAAAGTACTCCTTGACGAGTTTCTTTATCTTCGCGAGCACTTCGGCAAGCGGCTCGTCGGTCTGCACTGCCGCGGCAGTGAAATGTCCGCCGCCGCCAAGTTTTTCCATGATCATCTGAACGTTGAGTTCTCCGAGGGATCTGGCGCTCACCACGGTCTGACCGCGTTCGTTCCTTCCGAGCGCGAATGCCGCCTTGGTGCCCTTGACAGTCATCAGTTCATCCGATACCTGCGCGTTTATGATCTGCGTGTTGGATGTGGCGACATCGCTTGTGGCATACGCGACGCCGTCATCCGAGAACTCCGCTCCCGCTATGGCCTCCGCCTTCGCTGTGAAGTCTTCCTGCTTTACCTGGAAGAACCTCTTCACCTCAGTAGTGTCAGCGCCTCCGCGTTTCAGCCAGGAAGCAGCGTCGAAAGTCCTCACTCCGGTCCTGACCGAGAAATGATTAGAATCCACCATTATGCCGGCCAGCATCACCTCTGCCTCGAGTTTATTGATAAATCTCTTCTGCGAGAAGTGCTGCATCAGCTCGGCCATGAGTTCGCTGGCCGAAGACGCGTATGTCTCGATGTACGCTACTGCCGAGTTCTGATAGGAATCCGCGGTCAGCCTGTGATGGTCGATGATGACCCTTGTCTTGCAGGCTTCTTCAAGCTCCGGGCACTCCACCAGCACCGGTCTGTTGGTGTCGACGATTATGAGCAGAGACCTGTCCGTTACCATCCTCAGGGCCCTTTCAGGCTTTATGATGTTGTAATCCTCGGTATCCGCTGCGTGATCGTAAACTGCGTCAAGAGCCTCGTTATGCTTGTCGATCACTATATATGAATCCTTGCCGAGGAAGTGACATATAGCGCTCGCTCCGATGGCCGCTCCGAAAGCGTCCATATCCGGCCACCTGTGGCCCATGATGAAGACTTTGTCCGCGTCATCCACGAGAGCCTTGATGGCGTGAGCGATGACTCTCGGCTTGCTGCGGTTGTTCTTCTCAAAAGACTGCATCGTGCCGCCGTAATATCTGGTGCCGTCATCCGTCTTGACTACAGCCTGGTCTCCGCCGCGCCCAAGCGCCAGTTCAAGCGCTGCCTCAGCCAGTTCTGTCGACTCGAGCAGCGACTTGTTGGAAAGACCGGCTCCTATGCTTATCGAAGCCGGGAAGTCGATCTGCGATTCTATCTTCCTGACTTCATCGAGCACGCTGAAGTTAGACTCGATCATACCCTCCAGCTTGCCCTGGTTCGTATACATTACGTATCTGTCGTCGCCCGTACTGATGACAGGTGATTCGAAAGAATCTCCCCATTTACGTACCAGCAGGTCGATCTGAGCCGGAATGACTCGTCTGTAATCTTCCGGAGCGCTCGCGATCAGCTCATCGTAGTTATCGATGTTGATATACGCGATCGCGGCTCTGTCTCTCTCGAGTCTCGACCGAAACGATTCTCTGACTGTCGCTTCATCGAAGAAAACGACTATGTCTTCGTCGTCCTTCGCTTCCTCGTTGATCCAGAGTTTGAAAGTCTTGTCATTGCGCTCGAGGATGATTTCCTCGGTATTTGCGTTCATGAGCTGCTCTCTTTTGAAGCCTGTCAGCGTGAAGAAGCTGTATCCTATGATGTCCTCATAGACGAATACGTTCTTCATGAGCGGGTTCGCGCCGCTGACCTTGCCGTCCGGATCCACCGAGCAAGCCGGTATTGGAAGTGTCCTGATATATTGATTGTCCATGACCTGACCTCTCTATTTGAAGGCGTCCCTCAGTGTATCGATGATTCTGTTGAGTTCTTCAAGGCTGTAGTATTCAAGCTCGATCTTTCCCTTGCCCGCGTCGCCTTCAATATGCACTCTGGTGCCTGTAAGCGTCATGAGTTCCTGTTCGACCGCAGCTATCTCTGCTGCCCGTGCCTTCTCCTCCGCGGAAACCTCTTTGTGTTTCCTGCGCTTCTTGCGTTCCGGCCTGAGCTCATCTTTTACCTTCTCGGCCAGCCTTTCGGTCGCCCTGACCGAAAGATCGTTGCGGATGATCTTTTCCGCGATCTCTTTCTGCTTGGCCTTGTCAGGGATATTGATTATGGTTCTTCCGTGAGCTGCGGACATTTGTCCGCTTGATACGTACTTCTGTATCTCCTCAGGAAGCTTGAGCAGCCTGATGCTGTTCGTGATGTATGTCCGGCTCCTTCCGAGCGAGGCTGATACCTGCTCCTGCGTGAAGCCGTACTTTTCTGTCATCGATCTGAGGCCCAGCGCTTCTTCGATAGGATCGAGGTCCTCGCGCTGCATGTTCTCGATGATCGCGACTATGGCGTTCTGCCTGTCATCGAAGTCTCTTACGATGCACGGGACAGTCCTGAGTCCCGCCTGTCTCGACGCGCGCCATCTTCTTTCTCCGGCGACAAGCTCGTAGCCGTTGGCGCTCTCGCGCACTATCAGCGGCGTAATGACACCGTTTGTCTTGATGGAGTTTGCCAGCTCGGCCAGTTTTTCCTCATCGAAATTCAGTCGCGGCTGCGCGCTGTTAGGCCTGATGTCGTTGATGTCGATGTAGAGGATCCTGTCGTAATCCCCGCTGCTGCCTGTCTCTGCTTCCGTTCCGGATGCTGATTCGCTGTCAGTTTCTACATTGACAGGAACGGCATCCGCAAAGAGCGCGTCAAGACCTCTTCCCAGTCCCTTACTCTTAGCCATTTTTCTTCGCTCTCTTTCTGGCTCTTTCTCTTGCCAGGAACTCCTTTGTAAATTCCTGATATGCCTTTGCTCCCTGCGCTTTCGGATCATAATCGAGGATCGGCTTTCCGAAGCTCGGAGCTTCCGCAAGCCTTACATTGCGAGGGATTATCGTGTCGTACATCGCAGGACCAAAGAAGTTTCTCACATCCTGCACGACCGCCTGTGACAGGTTCGTCCTGCCGTCAAACATGCTGAGGATGACTCCGTCTATATATAACGACGGATTCAGCCTTTCCTTTACCTTTTCGATCGTGCTTATAAGCTGGCTGACTCCTTCGAGCGCGTAGAATTCACACTGGATAGGAATGAGCACGCTGTCGACCGCTGTCAGTGAGTTGATCGTCAGTATCCCGAGGGAAGGAGGGCAGTCGACCAGAATGAAGTCATAGTCGTTCTTGACCGCGTCGATGACTCTCTTGAGCCTTCCTTCACGGCCTTCAAGCTGGGCCAGCTCTACTTCGGCTCCGGCAAGATCTACGCTTGCCGGTATGAGGAACAGATTCTGCGTATTTGTCGGCAGAACAGCCTTCTTTACGTCGAAATCCGTATCGATGAGAGCGTCATAAAGCGTGGTTTTGAGGGTCCTCTTGCGGATCCCGATGCCGCTGGTCGTATTTCCCTGCGGATCGATGTCTACCATAAGGACTCTTTTGCCGCGGTGAGCGAGTCCGGCCGCGAGGTTGATATTCGTGGTCGTCTTGCCTACTCCGCCTTTCTGATTGAAAATAGCAATTGCCTTGCCCATTGATTACCTCCTGCGGGACATAGTTCCCGATTAAACACTTCCGTGTATTATACTTCAATCAAGTGTAGTTTTTCTACTTTATATGGTGCTGTTTTTGTGAGGTTTTGGTGTTTTTAGTGGCCTTTAATAAATGCAAGGCTCAAATTGTGTCTTTGATAAGGGTCAGACACAAGATGTAGATGTTTCACGTGAAACAAAACCGCTGCGGCGATCTTCGGAATTGCGTATCAGATAAGAGCAATGTTTCACGTGAAACTATTTTTTTGAAATGATCAGGAGGACATGACCGGATATCTCTTCCAGCTGTTCAGGATAGTTTATTATATGAGTGGTCTTGCAGCCTAGGCGCCTGAGCGCAGCGCCGGCATTATCAAGTTCTTCTGAGTAGTTTTCGCCTTTATATGCTATAAAGCATCCGCCTTTTCTGACGAACGGAAGGCACCATCCGGAAAGGGTGCCGAGATTCGCGACAGCTCTGGATACGCAGAGGTCGAACGCTTCCTTGTATCCGTCCTTTCTGCTGATCTCCTCAGCTCTGGCATGTACGGTCCTGAGATTCAGTATCCCAAGGGCGCCAGCGAATTCGTCTATGACCTTAAGTCTCTTCAAAGTCGAATCCAGGAGGACAAATTCTTTATCCGGACTGACTATCGCAAGCAAAGCTCCGGGGAAGCCGGCTCCCGTGCCTATATCTATGACGTTCTCAGCTCTTTTATATTCAGGAAGATCGAATACCGCGAGAGAGTCGATGACATGCTTGATCAATGCCTCATCTCTGTCTTTAACGGCCGTCAGATTGATATGTTTATTTCTTTCGAGAACCATGTCAAGATAGGAGAGCAGCTTTTCAGCAGAGCTCTTCCCGTATTTTTCATTCAGTTCTCTGATGATCTGTTCTGTCATTTCGAACGCATCTCCTTTTCAAGGTAGACAAGAAGAACATTTATATCTGCCGGAGATACTCCGGAGATGCGGCTTGCCTGACCGACTGTCAGCGGGCGGATCTCAGAAAGTTTCTGTCTCGCCTCAAGTCTCAGTCCCAGTATCGAATCGTAATCGAGTTTTTCGCTGAGCTTCTTGTCTTCAAGGCTTCTGAGCTTTTCGACCTCGTTGATCTGCTTCTGGATATATCCGTCATATTTGAGCATGACCTCTACTTCGGTCTTTTCATTTTCAGACAGCGCGGGTCTGGTATCATCATCTATTTCAGCAAGGTCTTCATAAGATATCGCCGGTCTCTTCAGGATATCCGCAAAAGTTTGATTTGCAGTCTCTTCGATATCTTTTTTCTTTCTCTCAAGAGTCTTCAGTTCTTCTTCCGTGAGATCTTTATCTGCAGGCAGAACAGCCTCATGCCTGAGAAGGAACTCTCTGAAAGTATCTATATCCGTCTTCATCTTTCTGAGCCTCTTGACCTCAGAATCGACAGCTTCCTTCTTTTTAAGATATCTTTCATATCTTTCATCTGAGACGGTCCCATAGGACCTGCCGATCTCCGTCAGTCTTCTGTCGGCATTGTCCTGTCTAAGCAGAAGTCTGTACTCAGCCCTTGAAGTCATGATCCTGTAAGGCTCGTTCGTTCCCTTGGTGACGAGATCGTCGATAAGGACACCGATATAAGCCTGGTCGCGCCTGAGTATGAGCGGATCTCTGCCCTTCAGCTTGGACACCGCGTTGATGCCCGCGATCAGCCCCTGCGCGGCTGCCTCTTCATAACCTGAACTGCCGTTGAATTGTCCGGCACAGAACAGCCCTTCGACCACCTTGCTTTCAAGGCTCGGTCTTAGGGAAAGAGGGTCGGCGCAGTCGTATTCGATAGCATAAGCCGGGCTTAGGATCTCAGCGTGTTCAAGGCCCGGGATGGTCGCGTAGAAAGCGTGCTGTACGTCCTCCGGAAGGCTGGAACTCATGCCCTGTATATACATCAGTTCAGTGTCCAGGCCCTCAGGCTCTACAAAGAGCTGATGTCTTTTTCTGTCTCTGAATCGCGAAACTTTGTCCTCGATCGACGGACAGTATCTCGGGCCGACTCCGACGATATTGCCTGAATACATCGCTGACTTTTCGATGTTATCAAGTATGATCTTATGCGTAGTCTCATTCGTATAGGAAAGCCAGCAGCTGATCTGATCGATGTCGTAGGTCTTGTCCTCGTTCATAAAGCTGAACGGGACTATCTTCTCATCACCGAGCTGCTCGGTCATCGCGTCGTAGTCCAGTGTATCTCTGCGCATGCGGGCAGGAGTACCTGTCTTGAACCTGCGGATCGGTATTCCGAGTTCTTTAAGGTTGTCGCCGAGTTTTGTCGCCGGTCTGAGTCCCGACGGACCTGACACCTCGATATGATCACCGATGAATATCTTTCCGGAAAGGAAAGTCCCGGTGCAGATCACGGCAGCATCGCATGCATGCTCTTTGCCTGTAGAAGTCCTGACTCCCTTGATTTTACAGGTCTTGACCTTATCGTCGTTTGTATTTTTGTCAAAGTTATCCACAAGCAGTTCAGTGATCTCGTCCTCAATGAGATCGAGGTCCTGCTGGCCGCGTATAGTCGCCAGCATCTCCTGATGATACTTTTCTTTATCGGCCTGAGCCCTGAGGGAATGCACGGCAGGTCCCTTGGATGTGTTGAGCATCTTGGACTGTATGAACGTCTTATCTATGTTGATACCCATCTCACCGCCAAGCGCGTCGACCTCCCGTACGAGGTGTCCCTTGCCGGTACCACCTATGGACGGATTGCACGGCATCATGGCGACAGACTCGATATCCGTGCAGAACATCGCTGTCTTCATTCCAAGGCGCGCGCAAACAAGACCGGCCTCGCACCCGGCGTGACCGGCTCCAATCACTATGACATCATATTTTTCTTTGAAGCAGTTGTTTCCCATTTATTTCCCGAGGCAGAACTTGCTGAAAACGGTATCGAGGATCTCCTCGCCGGCTTCTTCGCCTATGATCATCCCGAGAGACTCGTAAGCGTAATGCGCCGATAGTTCGGCCACTTCGACCGGTTCTCCGTTCTGAAGCATGCTGATAGCCTCATCTATATCCGCCGCTGCCTTTCTCAGCAGGTGGACATGCCTTTCATTCGTAATGATATTCGACTCGTGAACGTTGATATTTCCGAGATCGAACATTTCTCCGATCTCTTCTGAGATCTTCGATGCAGCCTCTACGGCGCCTTTGCCTATCAGAGATGTCGATATGATCCTGGCGCCCGGAAGCTTCGCCCGTACGGCTTCTTCAGTGACCGATTTTCCGAGGTCTTCCTTGTTGATAACGACCAGCATGTGGTCGGTGCTCATGTTTTCGATGAATTTCAGGACGTTCTCATCCTCTTCATCGAGGTCGCGGCTGCCGTCAAGCACCAGTATGAGCATGTCCGCGCCGGCTATGGCCCTTTCGGTCCTCTCGATGCCGATCTTCTCTACCTTGTCATCCGATTCGCGAAGTCCTGCCGTGTCTATGAGAACGATAGGCACGCCGCTCAGAGAAGCGCTCTCTTCGACTGTGTCGCGTGTGGTCCCCGGAACGTCTGTCACTATGACGCGTCCCTCTCCGAGTATCGCGTTCATCAGCGAACTCTTGCCCGCGTTCGGTTTTCCGACTATGACGGCTCTGACGCCATCCCTTGCGATCCTGCCTATCGGCGCGGTATCGAGCAGGTCTTCTATGTCCGAAAGCACCCATCTGAGGTCGTTGATGATGTTCCTGTACATCTCAGGATCATCGCCGTAGTCTTCATCAGGATAGTCGATATCTACGGCCATCTCAGCGAGAACATCGAGCAAAGTCGCGCGTATGTCTCTGATAGTGTCTCCGAGCCTGCCCGCGCGCTGTCCTTCAGCGATCCCAAGCGACAGATCGGTCTTTGCCTTTATGATATCTATCACTGCCTCGGCCTGCGAAAGATCCATCTTTCCGTTCAGAAAAGCGAGTTTGGTGAATTCTCCCGGTTCAGCCATGCGTATGTTTTCGACACCTGAACTTAGCACGGCAGACAGCACCGCTTTCAGCGAGACATTGCTGCCATGTCCCTGTATCTCAAGCATGTCCTCGCCCGTATACGACGCGGGAGCCTGCATGTAAATGAAGACCGCTTCATCGATGACCTCAGCGTCAGGATCCGAACTGTCTCTTACGACCCTGCCGAAATACGCGTGGCGGGGCTCTATCTCTTCAGGGCAGACCGACATGAGGCGTCTCATGACTGCCTCGCTCTGAGGTCCGCTGACCCTTACTATCCCTATGCCTCCTTCGCCGGGCGCTGTTGATATCGCTGCAATGGTATCAGCCACGGTAAGCACTTCCTTTCTCTTGATTATCAAGATATTTTACCACACACACAGAAAAAGAGCCATCCGGCAAATAGCCGGACGGCTCAGACTTAGCTCTCTTTCAGAGTTACTTTATTTCGTCGAGGAATGACGTACCGTCTCCGCGGTAATCAATGCCGAAATAGTCGGCGATAGTCGCTGCCATGTCAGCGAAGGTATCGCGTGTTCCGAGGTCGACGCCTTTCTTGAGAGCCGGTCCCCAGATCAGGCACGGAACGTCCTCTCTTGTGTGGTCGGTCCCAGAATAACCCGGATCGCATCCGTGGTCAGCCGTAATGATCAGCATGTCATCCGGACCCATCTTATCCATGAGTTCCCCGATCTGCGCGTCAGCGGTATTGAGCGCCTTTGTATATCCCGGAATGTCTCTTCTGTGCCCGTATATCATGTCGGTATCTACCAGATTAACGTAGCAGAGCCCTTCAAACGCCGCGTCCGCGATATCTATGGTCCTCTCCATGTTGGCAAAATTGCCCTTGTTGGAATAACTGACCATCACACTCTTGCCTGCAAAGATATCATATATCTTTCCGACTCCGATATTCACGAAGCCCTTCTCCTTGAGCGCGTCCAGAACGGTGTCGCGCGACGGCTGCAGACTGTAGTCATGGCGGCGTACGGTCCTCTGATAAGGCCACTCGCCCTCGAAAGGTCTTGCGATTATACGGCCGACTCCGTGTTCGCCCTGCATGATATCCCTGGCTTTGTGACATATCTCGTAAAGTTCTTCGATTGGGATCACTCCCTCGTGGGCAGCGATCTGCAGAACACTGTCAGCGCTTGTATATACGATAAGATCTCCTGTCTCGACATGCTGCTTTCCGTAATCCCTGATCACGTCAGTTCCCGAGTACGGCAGGTTGCACAGAATGTTCCTTCCTGTCGCTTCGGAGAGTTTATCGAGTATCTCCTGCGGAAATCCGTCAGGATATGTAGGAAGCGGCTGCGGCGAGACCATGCCTGCCATCTCCCAGTGTCCGACTGTCGTGTCCTTACCGCGTGACTTTTCATGCATGCGGCAATAGCAGCCATCGATCCCGTCCTTAGGATCAAAGAAAGATGTTCCCTCGATGTTTCTGAGACCGAGACGCTCCATGTTCGGAACATCCATCTCTCCGCTCTTATAGCAGCTGCCGAAAGTATCGGCTCCGAAATCGCCGAATTCCGCCGCGTCAGGAGCTCCGCCTATGCCGGCGCTGTCGAGAACTATCCAGAAAACTCTCTTGCCCATTTATTTACCTTCCTTTGCCTTGTCATCGGCTATCATCATGCGTATCGCTTCAATGGCGACGCGGATCGCCAGATCGGTGTCGTGTTCCTGCGGATTAGGCAGACCTGCCTTTTCCCTTTCCTGATTGGCAACAACAAGGAAGCAGGAACCTACTCTTACTCTGCGGTAAGCTCCGACGATAAACAGTGTCGCCGATTCCATCTCGGAAGCCTTGCATCCGAGGCGGAGCCATGCTTCCCATTTGTTGAGAAGTTCATAACTGTTCGGAAGAGCTTCAGGCATGTGCTGTCCGTAGAACGCGTCCTTGCACTGAACTACGCCCGTGTGGTAAGGAGCGCCAAGCTTCTGCGCCGCTCTCACGAGCGAAGCGGCGACAGTGACATCCGGGACCGCAGGATACTCGATAGGAGCATATTCCTTCGATGTGCCGTCCATGCGGACCGCGCCTGTCGCGACGACAATATCTCCGCCCTTTACGTCAAGATCCATGCCTCCGCATGTACCTACTCTGATGAATGTCTTGCCGCCTACATTCGCTACTTCTTCAAGAGCGATCGACGCAGACGGACCGCCAACGCCTGTACTTGTGCAGCTGACCTTGACGCCATCCAGATAACCTGTATACGTTACGTACTCGCGGCTGTCGGCTACCTTTTCGGCATTATCGAAATAAGCCGCGATCTTTGGCACCCTGTGAGGGTCGCCCGGCAGAATGACATATTCACCGACGTCTCCCGGCCTCAGACCAACGTGATACTGATAGCCCGCGCCTTCTGTGTAATCAACCATTTTAGTGCCTCTTTTCTTGAATTCTTATAAGAATATTACAAATACTGTAATTTATTTGTGAATCTTCGCTCTTTCAGGCATTATTTCTCGAGAGCCTTCGCAGCCTTCACTACGCGGCTGGTGCCAAGTCTCTTAGCACCGATCTCGATGAATTTCGCCGCGTCTTCAAGTCCGCTGATGCCGCCTGACGCCTTGACCTTGACGCCTTCTCCGACGTTCTTCACCATCAGCTCAACGTCCTCGAAAGTAGCTCCGCCGCCGCCAAAGCCGGTAGATGTCTTGATGAAGTCAGCTCCCGCGAAGGTAACGATCTCACAGAGCTTGATCTTTTCTTCATCAGTCAGCATGCAGGTCTCGATGATGACCTTGAGGATGTGGTCGTCACAGATCTCCTTGAGCGTGCGGATCTCGTTCTCGATGTCATCCCATTTCTTGTCCTTGACCCAGCCAATGTTGATGACCATGTCGATCTCATCCGCGCCATTGTCAAGAGCGTCGCTTGTCTCGAAAGCCTTGACCGCCGTAGTCTGATATCCGTTAGGAAAACCGATGACAGTGCAGATAGGCAGTCTGGCGCCGGCATACTCCTTTGCCTGGGCAACATACGCCGGCGGGATGCAGACGCTTGCAGTCTCGTACTTTATACCGTCATCGATCAGTGCCTTGATATCTTCCCAGGTCGCCGCCTGCGCGAGCAGCGTGTGGTCGCAGTATTTCAGAATGTCTTTTGTTTCCATTG
This sequence comes from Clostridiales bacterium, assembly GCA_015058065.1. Lineage (GTDB taxonomy): Bacteria > Bacillota > Clostridia > Peptostreptococcales > Anaerovoracaceae > Crickella. The sequence continues at coordinate 1,065 of SVDB01000033.1, read as the reverse complement.
TAAGACTCCTTTTTATCGAAAAGGCGGAAGCCAGGAGCTCCCGCCTTTCGCTTGTTGAAATAGTATCTTATCTCATTCCCTTGTCGTATGGTATACCTTCAGCCTTAGGCGCTCTGGAGTTCTTGGATGTGAACGCGAGAACGATGATCGAAATGATGTAAGGCAGCATGTTGTATACCGTGCTCGGGAGATCAAGCGCCTTGAGGAACGGGATACCTGTGTATACGTTCGACAGCGCGCGGAAGAGTCCAAAGAGCAGAGCCGCGAGAGCAATGTTGGTCGGCTTCCACTGACCGAAGATCATTACGGCCAGAGCCAGGAAGCCGAAGCCCGCGACGCCCATTTCGAATTTCCACTCGGATACGCCGGCAGTGATGTAAACGATACCGCCGAGTCCGCCGAGGAAGCCCGAGATGAGAACGCCCGCCCAGCGCATCTTGTATACGTTGATACCTACCGAGTCGGCAGCCTGTGGGTTCTCGCCGCAGGCCATGAGCCTGAGTCCGAACTTTGTCTTGTAGAGCAGGAACCACGCAGCGATCAGCAGCACTACGGCCATGACCATGAACCAGTTGAACTCAAATCCTCCGAAGTACTTCAGGAAAGCTTTCTTTTCCTGGATGTACTGGATGGAGCTGGACACGTTGTCAGGGTTGATCGACGTATTCATCGCCTTTACGAATACCGTCGCGGCAGCTGTTGCCAGCAGGTTCATAGCTGTACCGATCAGTGTCTGGTCAGCCTTGAAGTTGATGCAGGCGACTCCCAGCAGGCTGGAATAGAGCATGCCCACGAGGATCGCGAACAGTGTCGTAGCAATTATGATGACAAACTTTGATGTGCCGGAAGGGAGCAGGAACATCGTTACAGCTCCGCCGAGAGCTCCCATTACCATGATTCCTTCAAGACCCAGGTTGATGACGCCCGAGTGCTCCGAGAAGCATCCGCCTAATGCCACAAGGCAGAGAACAGAGGCGAATATGATAGTGTATTGCAGTAACAGTACCATTACTTGTCACCTCCTTCAGTCTTGGCCGCGTTGTCTGTGACAGGTACGTCGTTGAC
>SVDB01000032.1 GCA_015058065.1 Clostridiales bacterium | reverse complement strand
TCGCGTGCAGGCTTTGAGTTGATATACTTTCTAAGAGCTTTGATGATAAGGACAATTATAAGAACTGTAATTATCAGAATCATAAATAAATACAGCGTCGCATAATACATGAAATCATCCTCCTTTTCCTTGAGAGCATTCTATCAAAAGATGTTGCTTACAACTACCAACTATAGCGCAACTATTGGTTACTTCACTGGCTAATCATTATCTAACCACCGCCAAAAGAATAGACCCGTTGATTTTTCAACGGGTCTGGTGGTGGAGCGTAGGGGGATCGAACCCCTGGCCTCAAGATTGCGAACCTTGCGCTCTCCCAGCTGAGCTAACGCCCCACAACGCATGTTATTATAATACGCCCGGACTTATTCTTCAACAATTATTTGTACAAAATAGCGGAAACCCGGAGGTTTCCGCTTATTGCTTGTTTTGCAGCAGTCTATACCGTGGTCCTATTTCATGGCAATGAGATCAGGAATGGTCTCCTCAAAGTTGACTCCGTACCAAGGCTTCTTAGGGTCTTCCATGGTCACCCTTATGGTATGCGCTGTGTAGTCCGCAGCGATCCTCATCGCGTCTTTCCAGTCCTTGCCGTGCATGATCTCACCGATAACGGTACTCGAGAAGAGATCGCCGGTACCGTGGAACATGGCTCCGATCTTGTCGTTCTGATAAACATAGAATTCGTCTTTCTTTTTATCATATCCCATTACGCCGGTCTTGCCCTCGCCGAGCGAGACTCCTGTTAATACGCTGATACGCGCGCCGAGATTCACGACCTTTGAGAGCAGTCCCTTGATGTACTCCTCATCATATACTTCGCGGTACTCAGTTCCTGTCATAATGCAGGCCTCAGTAATATTCGGAACTATCATGTCAGCGCATGAGCAGAGTTCTGTATTCTTGCGCGCGTAATCCATATCGAACGCCGGATAAAGCTTTCCGTTGTCAGCCATGACAGGGTCTACGAATATCAGTTTGTCATCGCCGCTTCCGAATGTTTTGAACAGATCCTTCATCATATCGATCTGCTCGACGGTGCCGAGATATCCCGTATATATTGCGTCAAACTCAACGCCTTCATCCTGCCACTTTTCGCAGATAGGCACGATCTGGTCAGCCAGATCTTTCACGGTGAAGCTCTTGAAGAGCGTATGATTCGAGAGAACTGCCGTAGGCAGTATGACGCACTCCACTCCGAGAGCCGAGATCACCGGCAGAGCGATGGTTATAGAGCACTTTCCGAGACATGAAATGTCCTGGACAGTCAGTATTCTTTTCATTAATTTGGCCCCTTTCCTTTTCTATTATGGTAATGAACAGCTCCGCCCCTCATACGGTACTTACTATAGCACATTGTTTTAATTGTGTTAAGGTCTGTTATCAACTATCAGAGCGTGGTGTAATATAACTTCGTACGAATATGTCCTGACATATCATCGGGAGGTTATTGAGAATATGAAAAAAGACAAACGCAAAAGATTACTCGTGATGCTCCTTTGCGTCACAATGGTGGGAACTACCCTGCTCGCTTCATGCGGCGAGCCTGAGCCTGAAGAACCGGCTCCGCTGCCGAGCAACTCTCTTACAGGCTTTACCACAGCAGACGGTTACGATGAATCTGCGGATGACAGACGTGTCGTCGCCTTCGTTGTAGAAAACACGCCTGACGCGAGACCTCAGTGGGGTATGGATGACGAGAATTACTCGCCTGACATCGTGCTGCAGGGCGAAGTCGAAGGCGGTATCACCAGAATGCTCTGGTTCTACGCAGATTACGAGAAACTGCCTGAGATCATCGGACCTACAAGAAGCGCGCGTCCGCCTTATATCAGATTTTCAGAGCTGTTTGACGCTATCTTCATCCATTGGGGCATGAGCCACTCAAAGGGCGATTATGTCGGCGCCAGCACCGTATTCAAGCGTGACAAGGTAGACCACATCAACCAGATGACGCTTGATGACAAGGAAGGTCTGTACGGAAGAGACCATACAAGATATGTAAACGTTGAGCACCGCGGCATCATCTTCCCTGACAAGCTGCCTGCCACTCTTGAGAACGAAGGCATCAGGACAACTCCGAACGATTACACCCAGCTCTGCTTCAATGTCATCGCGGAGCCAGCAAGTGAAACACCGGCTACACAGATCGGTGTCAAGTACTCCGATAGGGCCTGGGAAGACACTTTCTGGACATATAATGCGGAAGACGGCCTGTACCACACAAGCGATTTCGAGAACGACTTCGCCAGAGAGAACCTGATAGTGCTCTATGATGAAACTGAGTACATCACAAAAGAGAACTATCAGGGCGGAGGCGGCGGAAGCGTCACATACTGCGACTACAAGCTCGCCGGCGGAAAAGGCTACTACTTCAGCGAAGGAACCGTCAAGGAGATCGAGTGGCGCGTAGTCGACGGCAAGCTTGAACTCATCGACCCTTCGATCGACGCAGCGACAGCGAAGGCCGCGAATGATGAGAACTACGAAGCCGCCAAGGAGGCTGCTAAGGAAAGTGAAGAAGGCGTATGGCCTGAATACAACAAGTACACCATCGTCACTCCTGAGACCGACGAGGAGCAGACCGAAGAAGAAGCTCTGGCCAACTCATACGTACTGCTCAACCTCAACAAGGGAAAGACATGGATCGGCTGGATCTCCAACAACAACGGAGGCTCGGTGACATCACACTAAGACTAAACAATAAAAAACCGCCGGATCGTAAGATCCGGCGGTTTTTGTTTTACAGCAGATGCCCGATGATCAGTATGACAGCGGCGAACAGCGCGAAGACTATTCCGCCCACGAGGAGCATGGCGCTCATCGCGCCGCCTATCATAGCGCGTCTGCCCTCTTTATCTAGCTGTTCAGGGCCGTGCGGCTGACGCGCTCTTCCGGGCGCTTCAGGCTCGCTCCCGCCCTCTTTCAGCCTTTTTATCGAAGAGGCTGAAGGCATCAGCAGCGGTGTCTGCTCGATACCGCTCATATCGGCTATGGTGCGGCCGTCATCATCGTCATACATCTTTTTCTTGTCCATGTGTCCTTCCGTTCTTCTATTTGCTCACTTCCGGAGCGTCTTCGAACAGGTGGCAGACTACGAAGTGACCCGGCTCGATCTCCTTCTGCACCGGCACTTCGTGCTTGCACTTCTCCATGCACTGAGCGCATCTTGTGTGGAACTTGCATCCCTCAGGCGGATTCGCCGGTGAAGGGATGGATCCCTCAAGGACGATCCTCTTCATCTTGACCGTAGGGTCAGGTACAGGGATCGCCGAGAAGAGCGCCTTTGTGTATGGATGCAGCGGGTTCCTGAAAATGTCGTCTGTTTCGCCGTATTCAACGAGGTTGCCCAGGTACATTACGCCGACTGTATCCGAAATATGCTCTACTACCGAAAGGTCGTGAGAGATGAACAGATATGTCAGTCCGAACTGCTCCTGGAGATCCTCGAGCAGGTTGATGATCTGCGCCTGGATCGATACGTCCAGAGCGGATACCGGTTCGTCGCAGACTACGAATTCAGGGTTCAGAGCGAGCGCCCTGGCGATGCAGATACGCTGTCTCTGACCGCCCGAGAACTCATGCGGATATCTGTCCTTGTGAAAAGGCTGAAGTCCGCACTTGTCCATTATGTCGTCGATGTAGTCATCGAATTCAGCTTTCGGTACCAGATTGTGCTCTCTGACCGCCTCACCGATGATCTCGCCTACCGGCATTCTCGGTGACAGCGACGAGAACGGATCCTGGAAGATTATCTGCATCTTTGTACGGGCATCGTGGAGTTCTTTCTTAGTAAGGTCGTATACTTCCTTGCCGTTGAAGAGAACATCGCCCGCGGTCTTGTCGCCCGAAAGCCTTAGGATGGCACGTCCTGTTGTGGTCTTGCCGCATCCGGACTCGCCTACCAGGCCCATGGTCGTACCGCGCTTCAGATTGAATGTAACGCCGTCTACGGCCTTTACATAGCCCGTGATCCTCGAAAGCATTCCATCCTTGATCGGGAAGTGTTTCTTGAGGTCTCTGACCTGCAGGATATACTGTGGATCGTAGATCAGAGGCTCTTTGGCAGGATCATCCTGTCCTGGCATCCTGTCGGCCTTTCTGCCCTTGCTCTCCGCAGGCTGGGAGGTTATGAAATCGGCATGCTCATTCATATGGTTAGGTCCGCGGAGACTCTTTGCATGCATCTCCGGCAGCTGAGTGAAGCTTTTCTGGTTCTTGTCATTATCTGCCATTTTCAGCTCCCTCCTTCCCCTCATAGAATCTGTAGCAGCTGACCTTGTGGGTCGGCGACAGGCTGATCTCATGCGGATATTCTCCATCGCACTCAGGGCCGCACTTCATTTCGCAGCGGTCTCTGAAGTAGCAGTAATCCGGCATGTTGATAGGGTTAGGCACCTTGCCCGGGATCGAGTAGAGCTTGTCGACTTTTTTGCCTACTACAGGCTTGGATGCCATGAGTCCGATCGTATATGGATGAGCAGGATGCGCGAAGATCTCTTCGGCAGTGCCCTTCTCGACTATACGTCCGGCGTACATTACCACGACGTAATCAGCCATCTCGGCGATGACTCCGAGGTCGTGAGTGATGATCATGATCGACGAATTGATCCTGTCCTTCAGCTGCCTGAACAGGTCGAGGATCTGAGCCTGGATCGTAACGTCGAGAGCGGTCGTCGGCTCATCGGCGATGATAAGTCTCGGGTTGCATGCCAGAGCGATAGCGATCATTACACGCTGTCTCATTCCTCCGGAAAGCTCATGCGGATACATCTTGTATACGCCCTCGGAATTCGCGATACCTACCAGTTCAAGCATCTCGATGCTTCTCGCCTTGATATCTTCCTTGGTCTTTCCATGTCCGTCGTGGAGTTCGATCACCTCATCGATCTGGTCGCCGATCCTGAATACAGGATTCAGGCTCGTCATAGGCTCCTGGAAAACCATGCTGACGAAGTTTCCGCGCAGCTTCTGCATGACTTCGATCGGTGTATTGGTGATATCGTAAGCCTTGTCTCCGAGATTGATGCGGATGCTTCCGCTCACGATCTGTCCCTGAGGTCTCTGCAGCAGCTGCATTACGGAGAGGCTCGTTACGGATTTGCCGCAGCCCGACTCTCCTACTACGCCGACTGTCTTGCCCTGCGGGACTTCGAACGTTACGCCATCCACAGCCTTAGCTGTTCCGACGTCCGTGAAGAAGTATGTATGCAGGTCGTCGATCTCAAGAACGTTTTTGTCGTCCCTCATCGTTGTGAGGTATTCCTCTTCAGGGACGTTCTTTCTCTTATATTTCTTTTCGAACTGGTCTGTTATCTTTCTGTTTTCCTTCGCGATCCTGCGCGATTCCTTGGCGGAAAGATAACCTGACGTGTCTTTTTTCTTAGCCATTATCTTCCCTCCTTAGCGCTTCATCTTAGGGTCGAACGCGTCTCTCAGACCGTCACCTACGATATTGAACGCAAGTACGGTGGTCAGCAGGAGCACGCCGGCCGGGATCCAGATAAACCAGTAGTTGGTGAGTACGAATGTGTCGTTAACGTCATTGATGATATTTCCCCATGACGCGAACGGGAATCTTACTCCCAGTCCGAGGAACGACAGTGTCGCCTCAGTTATGATCATGCTGCCCAGACCCATGGTCATGTAGACGATGAGCTGCGGCATGACGTTAGGTATCAGATGCCTGAAGATCCTTCTTGAAGGCGCGATACCACAGGCTTCAGTCGCCGTCATGAATTCCTGCTCTCTGAGGGACAGGATCTGACCTCTTACGAGTCTGGCGACGCCGGCCCAGCCGAGCACTCCGAGGATAAGCATCAGGTAAATGATTCGTGTAAGTGACGGTGTGTTCGCAGCGTCCATCGCGGCACCGACGATGATGATGAACGGCATTCCCGGTATGCAGTAGAAGATATCTACTATTCTCATGATGAGACCGTCGATCCATCCTCCGAAGTATCCGGCGATACCGCCCATGATCACTCCGATGATAGTCTCGATGAATACCGCGATGAATCCGATGATCAGCGAGATACGGCCGCCGTACATCAGTCTTGTCATCATGTCCATTCCGTTACGGTCCGTACCGAGCCAGTGTGCCTTTGACGGAGCTGAATAAGTATCGAACACCTTGGTATCGATCTCCTGCTTGACGTCCCAGCCCTTCGTGGCCGCGTCGTATTTCAGGATATACTCAGCCGTGACTCCGTCCTCGTCAGTGTACATGAACGATTCTTCTCCGGCTTCAACAGCAGCGATCAGCTGGTTCTTGAGCTCTCTTGAGAAGAATACGTCCGACATGACCGCCTTGACGATGTACTGGCTGACATAGGCGATCTCAGTGCCTGACGCGTCAGTGATGACGCCCTCTTCATCCATGTTGTATTCCTGGCCCTCTGCTGTGAAGGTCTTTTCTCCGCCGGTCTTGGCTCTGAGCGCGGCGAGCGTGAAGTCGAAGCTCAGCTTCGTGTCAGGCGATGACGGGTTGACGAGTTCCTTGCTGGCGATACCTACGATATGACCGGCACTGCTGACGACATAAGCGTCATCAGAGAGTTTCTCGAGGGTGTAGTCGTTGCCGTTGTATGAGAAACTGTCATTGCCCTGGATGATCGCCTTCAGCGCCTGAGCGTGTACCGAACTCTTGAAAAGCTCGTTGTCAGCGATCGTATAGCGGAATTCCTCATTATGGATGATACCTGCGAAATCCTTCGCCTGTACGTCCACTCTGTAGAACTTCTGGTCCTCGCCATATGGCGAAAGAACTCCGCCGACGAATGAGAATATGAACATCGCCAGCAGGATGACCATTCCGGTCACGGCCAGTCTGTTACGGAAGAATCTCTTCGCTACGAGTTGTCCCGGCGAGAGCACCTTGACTCGCCTGTCATCACTCAGCGAGTATTCCTCTCCGGTTTCATTCGTATTCTTCGCTGCTTCTATGGAGGATTCGATTTCTTCGATCATGTCTTTCTTATCTTTCATGTCGTCCATGTCGTCCCCTCCTTTCTAAGCTATCCTGACGCGCGGGTCAACGACCGCGTAAAGCACGTCAGCGATAAGGTTGCCGAGCAGCGTAAGAATAGCCGTGAACACCATGAAGAACATGGAGAACGGTATGTCTCCCGCTACCATTGAGTGATACGAAGCGAAGCCGATGCCCGGTATGCCGAACAGCGTTTCTGTGATCAGCGCGCCTGAGAACAGGCTCGGGAGCGTTCCGCCAAGCAGCGTAACGATCGGGATCAGAGTGTTCCTGAACGCGTGATGATATATGACCTTCCTCTCTGACAGTCCCTTGGCTCTCGCCGTACGGATATAGTCCGCGTTGAGGACCTCGAGCATATTGGTCCTCGTGTAACGCATGAGACCTCCCATGCTGATAACTACCAGCGTGACTATAGGCAGCACAAGGTGATTGCCCTTATCCAGAAGCTGTCCGAAAGTCGACAGCTGGTTGTAGTTTCGCCCTACCAATCCATATAGGTCGAACCACCCCAGCTTGACCGAGAAGACAAGCTTCAGGAGTGACGCGAAGAAGAATGTCGGAAGTGAAATACCCGCCAATGCTATGACAGATATAGTGTAGTCTGTTTTTGAGTATTGTTTTGTCGCTGCAATGATGCCCAGCGGGATGGCGATGACGACCTCGAGTACGAACGAGATCAGTCCCATCACGAATGACAGCCAAACTGTGTCATTGAATTTCTCGAGCACAGGGACAGTCCATCTCCAGCTGTCGCCGAATTCTCCCCTGAACATTGATCCGAGCCATTTGAAATAGCCGGAAATGATGCTCCCGTCCATGTTGTACATGGCGGTGAGCTGCTCCATCCATTCTTCGTAGCTCTTTGAACCTGCCTGCATCGATTTCTGCCTCGCCATGGCCTCGACATACGAGGTCGGGAGGCATCTCATCAGAGCGTAGATGATGAACGCCACGAAGAACAGGATCACGATAGACTGCAGCAATCTTTTTATTATGTATTTGCGCACGTCTCTATCTCCTCTTTTAAGTAAATATACGGGGCAGGCAGCCCTCAGCGCCTGCCCCGCAAGTATTATCCGTTAAATACGCGGAAATACCTTACTAGTTGAGTTCGACCTTGTCGATCTCGTTCAGCCATGGATAGTATGTCGTTACATCCGGTGTGAATGTGTCGGCATTGACTCTCTCAGGCGAGTAGATGATGGCGTTCTGTCTCTGATATACAGGAACCTCTACAGCCCAGTCGATGATAATGTCGAGGCAGGACTTGTAGACAGTCTTTCTGTAGCTCTGATCCATGGATGTTCTTGCATCGAGGATCATCTTGTCGAGTTCAGGATCAGCGATATCGTACATGTAGTTCGAACCGCCCGGTTCCTTTCCGGACTCAACGCCGGAGTAGTAGACCTGATACATATCCGGATCAGGTGTAGCACCCCATGCAGCGCACCACATCGGGCACTCTTCGGACTCGATACCTGTCCACAGGTCTGCGGAGTTAGCGAGGTCCTTAACGTTCAGAGTGATACCGATCTTCTTGAATGCGTCGCTTGCGAGGTTGAGCATCATGAATGAAGGGTGATCGCCTGCGCCGTCAGCCGGGATCCATACTTCGTACTCGAGCGAAGCGCCCGCAGGAGCAGCAGTGACCTTACCGTCAGTTACGGTGTAGCCGGCAGCCTCGAAGAATCCGAGAGCAGCCTGCAGTGCAGCGTCGTCCTTAGCAGCGTCGTCCATGTCGGATGTGTAGATCTCGTTGCCTTCAACATCCTTCGAGAACGCGATCGCGTAGTCGGAGTCTGTCTTCTGCGGTGCAGCCCACGAAGTGTTGGAGATCGGGTAGTTGATGACGGAAGCTGTCTCACCATAGTAGGAGTCAACAGTTACGTCTCTGTATCTCGCGAATACTGTAGCGAATGCCTTTCTGAGGTTCTTTGAAGCTTCCGAACCAGGGTCTCCGCCGACGTTCACGCAGTTAGCGCTGATTCCGAGGTAGCCGTATCCGAGGTTATCAACAGTGTTTGTGACGATCTTGTCGCCTGTAACTTCGCCGTTGCTGTTCTCAGCCTGGATGGCCTTAACAGTGTCAACAGAGTACGAAGGATCTGTGATGTCGATCGTTCCTGTGATTACGCCGTTCAGCTTATCCTGATCCTGCGACTCTTTGAACTGTACGTTCTTTGTCTTAGGAGCTCCGAGGTAGTAGTTCTCGTTTGCTTCGAAGTAAACTACGCCGTCCTCGAACTTGATGAACTTGTAAGGACCTGCGCCCATAGGCTCAGTTGTCTTAGCTCTTACTGTCGAGAGGTCGCCCTTGTCGAATCCGAACATGTTGTTGTCATAGTCATACTTTGCAGAGTCGCCGTAGTAGTGCATCGGAGCGATTGCAATGCCAAGCTGATAGATGGCAGTAGCGTCAGGCTCTGTCAGAGTGACCTTCAGGCTGTAGTCGCCGGTCTTCTGGATTCCCTCGATGTTAGGAGCGGATTCACCTGTCTTGATACCGACAGCGTAGTCAGCCGGATTGAATCCGAGGTCAGCGAGTTCGGAACCTGCAGTCTCTGTCGATGAGAGAGAAGCGAAGTCTCCGCCGTATGCTTCAGCCATAGCCCAGAAGAAGTCAGCAGCTGTAGCGTCCTCAGCAATCTCATATCCCCAGTTAGCAGCGCATGCAGCTACGGAATCTCCCTCAGCGTTGTAGCCGTTAGCGATGCAGAAATCTACGATTTCCTGAGCAAACGCTGTACCGGCTGTCTCGAGGTCTGTCCAGAACTTGGTCTGAGTCTCTTCATCCCAGAGTGAGAAGTCCGTGTTGTCCTTGCCTGCGCCGTAGAGCAGTGTGCCGAGAGGAGCCATTCCCGCGCGGTACTCTTCCATACCCTTGATCGGGATCGAGTAGAGTGTGGACGATCCGTCATAAGTAGGGTCGGACAGTACGTACATCGAGAAGATGACATCGTCAGCTGTCAGCTTCTCACCATCAGAGAATGTGATGTCGTCACGGAGTTCGAAGTCGTAATCGACTGTTCCGTCCGCATTCTCTGTGATCGTGAGGTCAGCAGGACCATAATAGGTGTAGTCGGTGCCGTTGTACTCGCGTGTCTCACCGGTCTTGCCCTTTTCAACGATGGCGCCGAGACGGTCCATTGTGAGCAGACCTACCTGTGTGATCGTCTGTACATCCTGGTCGTAAGCAGTCTCACTGAAGAATGGTGAGAACTTGCTCGAGAAGTTGGAATAACCAACGACCAGAGGTTTGTCAGCCGAGCTTCCACCGCTGCATCCGGCCAGTGCGCTGAGGCAAACCATGACCAGTGCCATAAGTAGTGCTAGCTTTTTCTTCATTGTTATTTTTCTCCTTTCATAACAATTTCCATTAGATATAACTGATTTATATCTATCTGACATACGTCGACTCTATGTCAGGTAAATATCTTAATTATTTATGTCAGATCCTGGTCCACTCCGTGGCCCTGAACCTGCGGCCGTACCACTCCGCCAGCGCCGCAGCCGCGAACTTCAGCATCAGGTACGCTATGCCGTCAGGAGTCTTGCCTCCCGCCCCGTGACGGACCATATAGATCGCCGAGAACAGCAGTCCAGCAAGGGCGAAAACCGTGAGTATGCGGCACGCTCCGGGTATCCTCGGGCGGGCATGCTCAAGTGTGTACGTCCTTACGCCTCCCGAAGGCGCGAGCACCTTCACGCCATTCCACGCGAGACCGAAGAGCGCTGATACCTCTCCTATATAAGGCAGGACCACTGAGAACGACCCCATGGCGTTCTTCGCGTCTATGCAGCCGGAGCCTATCACTACCAGTGCGAGCGCCGCCAGCACCGCGATCAGTATGGCTCTCTGCCTGCTTCCGGAGCCGGCTTCTTCGCTTCCGTCGATCTTCCAGAGATCGCCGGTATATACGACATTGCCCTCGGCATCCTGCATTATGTCGCGTAATCTCGCCTCCCGGCGTTCCTTGCGCTTACCGGACGCCATCACTCTATACCTGTAAGATCGTACGCCGCGAGCCACTCATCAGCCTTGCGGCAGACCTCCCTGATGGTCTCCTCTTCGAACGGGCTGGCGAGTCCGGCTTTTTCGAGCAGCTTTGTGAAAACTTCCGATCCGCCCATCTTTGTATAAGCCATGTAGTGCCTCCAGGCGTCGTCGTAGTCGTTCTGCGTCATCTCCCAGAATTCGAGAGCAACAGTCTGAGCCAGGCAATAGTCGATATAGTAGAACGGCATTCCGTAAATATGATGCTGTCTCTGCCATCCCTCACCGTCCGAGTAGAACGGGATCTCTCCGTCGAGTCTCAGCCATGGCATATAAATGCCGAGGAGCCTCTTCCACTCAGCGTGGCGCTCAGCCGGAGTCATCTCAGGATGCTCAAATACGCTGTGCTGGAAGTGATCGACCATGGTGCCGTAAGGGATGAACATGAATGAGTTCGCGAGATGGCTGTAGAGGTACTTGGCCGCGTCCTTTCCGAAGAAGTCTTCGACGCTTTTCCAAGCGAAAAATTCCATGCTCATCGAGTGGACTTCGCAGCCTTCCATGCTCGGCCATACTGTCTCGACCGGCACGCGCGTCCTGTTCATCCAGTCCGCGAATGCGTGCCCCGCCTCATGTGTAACGACCTCGACGTCCCCCTGTGTGCCGTTGAAGTTGGCGAAGATGAACGGGACTTCATAATCGTGGATGCTTGTGCAGTAGCCACCGCCCTCCTTGCCTTCAGTCGAAAGCAGATCCATGAGCTCGCCGTCCAGCATCGCCCTGAAGAATTCACTCGTTTCAGGCGAAAGAGCATCATAAAACCTGCGGGCAGCATCAACGATATAGTCCGCGTCACCTGCAGGCTTCGGATTGCCGGAGCGGAACATCAGAGCATTATCAGCGAAGCTGAGCGGATACCTCATACCCAGCCTCTCCGCCTGTTTTCTTCTGATGCCGTCTGCTACCGGTACGATATGTTTACGCACTGCTTCGCGGAACTTGTCGATGTCGTTCCTGTCATAGCAGTTGCGTGTCATTCTGTAATAGCCAAGCTCAACTCCGTCGCTGAGCCCGAGCTTCTGACTCATCTCGTGGCGTACCGCGACGAGCCTGTCATAGAACTCGTCCAGCTTCGCCTGGTTGTCCTTATACCAGCCTCCTTCGGCCTTCCAGGCCTCGAGCCTGATCTCATCATCTGCGTCGTTCTTGAACGGCGATATCTGCGAAATCGTATATACCTTGCCGCGGAAAGGGATCTGCGCGCTCGCGAGCAGTTTCTCATACTCCATTACAAGGTCGTTTTCTTCCTGCAGAAGAGGGATTATCGAAACGTCAAAGCACTTGAGTTCGAGTTCGGCGTTAAGGAATACCACGCTGCCGAATTCAGCCTCGAGTTCGCCGCGGAACTTCGATCCGCACATCGCTTTTGTCCACTGGTCGAGATACTCCTGGAGTTCAGGGATCGCCCTGTTCCAGAACATGACTTCATCATCATAGAACTTATCTCTTGTATCTATGGAGTGGCGGATCTGCGCCACTGTAGAGACTGACATGATATGGCGCGCAAGAGCGTCCTTGCGGACGAACGCGTCCCTTGCCGCTTCATAACTACCGGCAGCCGAAAACTCTTCGGTGAGCCCTTTTAATTCCTTTTTTACTTCCTCGATATCCGGTCTCGAATACGGGATCTCGCTGAACTTGATCATTACGCTTTTAAATACCTTCTTTGCTCAAAAAACTGCATACAAATACGAAGTTATTCTACCACAAAACCATATTTGTAAACTCACTTTTTTTGGATACAAGCAGCGCCTGCGGCATATGCGCAGATGCTGTTCCGTCATTTCTCCGCGTTTTGCCATCTATGACGGAACATTCAGATCCATTGCATGGATCCGGTTTGTCGATAGTCCCTGCCGGCTTTTACGGATTGCTGAAAACCGCAAAACAAAAGGCCGGGACAAGCCCGGTCTTTTGTTGTTTTTTACTGTTGCACCCTGTGCCTCAGCGCATCTCTTATGTCAGACGCTGATATCAGAAACTGATCTCAGATACTGATTAAGCTGCAGGCTGAGCGTACTGGAAGAAGTAGTATCCCATCGGTGTGTATCCGATGTTCTTGATAGTCTTGTTGCAGTACATGTTGGTGTAGTAGTAAATAGGAACTACAGGGAATCCGCCCTCACCGAAGAGCTTCTCTTCAGCCTCGTAGAGAGCCTTGTCACGCTCCGGACCAGCAGGTGTGGCCTTAGCGGTCTTGATAGCCTCATCGAATGCAGGGTCACTGTAGAGACCATAGTTGTAGGAGTTGCCTGTTACCATCAGCTCGAGATAAGTGATTGGGTCATTGTAGTCTGCGATCCAGCCGAGACGCGCAACGCCGAACTTATGCTCGCCGAGTCCGTTGGTATAAGTGTTCCACTCCTGGTTCTCCAGTGTGATGTTGATTCCGAGAACGTTGCTCCAGTCCTGTCCGCAAGCTTCTGCGATTGCCTTGTGAGCATCATCAGTGTTGAAGTTGTAGACGAGTGTTGTGCTTGGATCCCAAGCGCCGTCTGCAACTGCTTCGTCATAGAGCTTCTTCGCGAGTTCGCACTTGCCCTCGTAAGTTGTCAGGTCAGCATCTGGATACTGCTCTGAAAGCCATGCATAGATAGCGCCGAGGTCAGATGAACCGAACGCGAAGTCTGCGCCTGTGGAGTCAAGGATACCGGATGCGACGAATCCTGTAGCAGGAGTCTGTCCGCCCTGAGCTACGTTGTCAACGATGTTCTGTCTGTCAACGCTGAGAACCATAGCAGCTCTTACTCTCCAGTCTTTGATCTGGTCGCAGTTGAGGTACAGATAGTATGTGCCTACATAAGGATCGATGAAGCAGTCACCGGAATCCTGCAGCGAGGAGATCATGTCAGTCGGGAACGACTCGATGAATGCCCACTCACCGGACTGATATGCCGAAAGGATAGCAGTCTCGTCAGCGGAGAGGTACCAGTCGATCTCGCTTGGTCCGAGGTTAGCAGCATCATAGTACTGATCGTTCGGAACCATCTTGATCACGGAGTCGTGTGTCCACTC
>SVDB01000130.1 GCA_015058065.1 Clostridiales bacterium | reverse complement strand
ATATTCGAGGAGATCTCGGAGATGCGCAAAGAAGAGAGCCCGCGCATCACGCCGCGCGAGTTCCACATACTCTCGATGGTCAGCTATTGCTGCCCTAACTCTCAGATACTGCCGTATCTGAGGGAGAGCCTCGAAGATATCAGGACACGCGAACCCGATCCTCCGGGGCGCTGGAGAGCGCGCGTCGTCGTGGTCGGAAGCGAGCTCGATGACTATGCCTTCTCAGAGATACTCGAGAACGCGCGCTGCTATGTCGCGGCTGACAGGTACTGCTTCGGCTCCATACCGGGACGTCAGCAGATACCGCTGACAGATGACGAGCCGGCTCTCGATCAGGTCTGCCGTTACTATCTGGAGACCAACCAGTGCCCGCGTTTCATGTCACAGGAGAAGATAATGCAGAGGCGCGAGACCATTCGCGACCTCGCGAAAGAATACAAGGCCGACGGCGTGCTGATCGAGCAGGCCAAGTTCTGCGATTTCTGGGGTTACGAGCGTACACTCAATACCCAGGTGCTGCAGCAGGAGTACGGACTCCCGACGCTCGGCATCGACCGCGAATACGTGGTCAGGGGCTCCGGTCAGCTGGGCACCCGCATACAGGCTTTCGTTGAAAGTCTTGAGATCAAGAAGATCCAGAAGGGAGGCGGAGCCGAATGAAGATAAGCGTTCCCGGAATACTGAAAAAGAGAGCTTCAGGCAAGGCGAAAAAAGGCGCTGCCGCCAATCTGCAGGATAAGACCGCGATCCAGAAGCACAGGGAATGGCGCGGAGGAGCCGACACGGCGTACGACTATCTGCAATGGTGCCGCCTTTGGGGCATACTGATAAAGTGGGCGGCGTCCCACCCGGTGCAGAACGTCAAGGCTCTGTTCAGATATCGCTGGATGTACACATACCTCACAGTTCCGTCGTTCTTCGACAGAGTCTGTGAAGGTCAGAGAGGAGCCGGGCTCAGAGGCGCCAGGAACAACCTCAACTATCTGGCGAGCGATGTCACCAAGACGCTCACTACGATTTTCAGCGCTGACATGCACCTGCATCCGGGCAGCAAGAAGGCTGAAGAACTCAACAAAAAGATCATCTGCGTCGACGAACTGCTGCCGAACCTTCTCGGCAAGGGCTTCCCTGACTGCAAGATGATACTCTTCCAGGAATACCCTATGTATCTGCCGTCGCTGATAAACCAGCACAGCCCGGTGCATTACATAGAGCAGTCCGAGATCTACGGGCTTCCTGCCGACGTGTGTCCTCTCCCGTCTTTCGAGGCGGGTCTGGCCATCGAGGACGACTTCCCTAAGATCGGCTGCTGCATGCTCACTTCGAACATGCCGTGTGACGGGAGCATCATGACGACGATGCTCCAGGAACGCCGCATAGGCCTGCCGTCGCAGGTGCTGAACGTGCCGCTCCGCTGGAAGGAAGACGAGGTGCAGGAGTACGCGGTCGAAGAGATAAAGTCGGCGATAAAGTTCCTCGAAGAACACACCGGCTGCGAGTTCGACTGGGAAGCTCTCAAAGAGGGCTGTGAGATATGGAACAGACAGAACGAGTGCAAGTTCGAGAAGTGGGATCTCAACCGCACTGAGATACCGCCTCACACCGGATCTTCAGCCTGGCTCTACCGCATATTCGAGCATCAGGCAGTTGCCGGCGAACCGCTCGCTCTGAAGAACGACCTCAAGGTCAACAGCATTCTGCGCAAGCAGGTCGCCGCGGGCAAGTGTCCTAAGACCATCCGCCACCGCGCGGTGCTCTGGAACACGCCTTGCAACAATTACGCCAACTTCAACAACTGGCTGCTCAACTGCTGGGGCATCGATTCGGTCTGCGAGATGATCGACATCCACGGCACCGACCTGATCGACACGAGCACCCATGAAAGCATGCTGAGAGGTCTGGCGGATCACTACCAGACGTCCACGATGCGCGCCCACACGAAGGGCGGCAGCGAGGTCATGCTCGACAGCCTGTGGGAGAAGTACGAGGAGTTCAACGCCGATATGATAATCATGTTCGACCAGATCTCCTGCAAGGGCGTCGGTGCGATAAACGGCCTCTTTGAGGAAGGCGCGCTGAGGCGCGGCATCCCGATGGTACGTGTCAGGCAGGACCTGATGGACCCGACGTCGATAACGAGGCGCGAGATGAGGAACGATATCAACATATTCATGCAGAGCGTCATGGGCGAGGAGCCTGTCGACGCGTCGCTGGTGGATTTCGATGATGATGAAAGCTGGTAGGAGGGACCGGAAATGAAAGCGATAAAGATAATACTCGGCGCGCTGTCTGCGTTCTTTACGCTGACCGTGTTCATATACTGGTTCAACCTTGACACCAAGATCGTCAAGGCGATAGAGAAACCGATGATGGATCATTACGACAACATGCAGCGCGACAACCGGCTGTAGCTTGGACAGGAGGACAGACATGAGCATCAAGGAATACGCGAAAGAGATGATGGCGAAGGATCAGGTCTTCAGGGACATCGCCGATCAGAAGGAGACCCTGTGGATCAACGACAAATACCTTCCGTTCGGCATGGTTGACGCTGTCTGCCAGCTGGTGGTCTCCGACGCTGACATCGCGGACGCTGAGCGCAGACTGCGCAAGTTCGCTCCGTACATAAAAAAATGCTTCCCTGAGACCGCTGAAGACGGCGGACTGATCGAGTCGCCTCTCAAAGAGATAGGCGCGATGAAGAAGGCTCTCGAGGAGACCTATGATGCGGAGATCCCGGGCAGGCTGCTCCTGAAGATGGACAGCCATCTGCCGATCGCGGGCTCGGTCAAGGCCAGAGGCGGCATCTACGAGGTGCTGAAACACGCTGAAGACCTCGCTCTCGAGGCGGGCATGATAACTGAAGACGATAATTATGAGAGGTTCGCCGATGACGACATGAAGGAGTTCTTCGGAAAGCATACCGTTCAGGTGGGCTCGACCGGAAACCTCGGGCTGTCGATTGGCATCATGAGCGCGTTCCTCGGATTCAAGGTAAAAGTACATATGTCAGCAGACGCGAGGCAGTGGAAGAAGGACATGCTGCGCAGCAAAGGCGTAGAAGTCATAGAGTATGAAGAGGATTACTCGAAGGCTGTGCAGGAAGGACGCAGACAGTCCGATCTCGACCCGACCAGCTACTTCGTCGATGACGAGTATTCGGTGCCGCTCTTCCTCGGGTACGCGGTTGCCGCTGAAAGGACTAAGGCGCAGATGGCTGATATGGGCATCACGGTCGACGCCGATCACCCGCTGATCCTCTACATCCCTTGCGGAGTAGGCGGAGCGCCGGGCGGGGTATGCTACGGTTTCAAGCGCCTGTTCGGCGATGACGTGCACGTGTTCTTCATTGAGCCGACGCTCTTCCCGTCAGTTCTGCTGGGAATGGCATCCGACCGCTTCAACGAGGTGAA
>SVDB01000031.1:2154-14211 GCA_015058065.1 Clostridiales bacterium | reverse complement strand
TAAAAAAGCCTGCAAACGCAGGCTTTCGTTTCATGATCGCGCTCAGTTACAAGTCATCATTATACGGTCGATATCCTTATGCTATCCCCTGATGCCTTCGACCTCGGCAGTCCTGTCAGCCGCCTTGAACACCGCGGATCCGGCAACGATGATATCGACTCCGGCGTCTCTGACAAGGTGCGCGTTGGCTGATCCGACTCCTCCATCCACCTCTATGACATAACCGAGTCCGAGTTCCTCTCGTTTCATCTTGTAATAAGCGATCTTATCAAGACAGCTGTCCATGAATTTCTGGCCGCCGAATCCCGGTTCGACAGACATCACAAGGATAAGATCGATGTCTTTCAAATGATCATCCAGCACTTCAGGCGCCGTGCCCGGTTTTATCGAAACACCCGCTTTCGCGCCGGCGGACCTGATGTGTTTCAGCGTGTACGCGAGATCGTCGCAGGCCTCGTAATGGACTGTGATGAATTCAGTGTTGTCAGTGATGAACTTTTCAATGTACCTGTCAGGAGCGTTTATCATAAGATGGACGTCGTAAGGTACGGAAGCGATACCGTTCAGGCTCTTCATCACATCAGGTCCGAAGCTGATATTCGGAACGAACATGCCGTCCATGATGTCTATATGCAGATAGTCGATGCCTCTGCCGCAAACGTCTCTTATGTCCTCACCGAGTCTTGAAAAATCAGCCGCAAGGATCGAAGGTGCTACTTTTGCCATTTCTTTACCTCTTCTGTCATCGCCAGATAAGAATCATACCTGGACTTTGAGATCAGACCGCTGCTTAAAGCTTCTTTTACTGCGCAGTCCGGTTCGTTGATGTGCATGCAGTCTGAATATCTGCAGCCTTGGTTATACGGGCGGAACTCAGGGAAAAGTTCCATGACCGACGATGGTTCTATGACCGGCATATCGAGGGACGTGAATCCCGGTGTGTCGTACAGCATAGTTCCGTCGGGAAGCGGAAAGATCTCTACATGCCTCGTGGTATGCTTTCCTCTGCCCGTCCTGTCGCTTACATGACCTGTCTCAGCCCTTTTTGTATCATGCAGAGCATTGGTTATCGTGGACTTTCCCACACCGGAAGGTCCTGCCAGAGCGACGCTTCGTCCTTTTATTATACTCCTGAGGTCATCTATGCCATCTCCTGTGATCCCATTTATGGTCACTGTCGGATAAATACCCGAATATATAGCAGCCGCTTTCTCCGCCTCTCCGGTGCTGACGAGATCAGCCTTGGAAATGCAGATGACCGGGCTTATTCCTTTGAGTTCGCAAGCCGCGATCAGCTTGTCTGCCACCGGATAGTTGACTGCCGGACTCACTAATGAAAACACGACCACCAGGATATCCAGATTGGATACCGGTGGTCTTGCCAGATGATTTCTGCGCTCTGTCACACGATGGATGACACACTCGCCGTCCTTGTCGTTTTCGTCGATATCGAAGTCGACTACGTCACCCACGTAGATCAGTTCTTTATTTCTTTTGAGATTTCCGCGCGCCTTACCCATGACGGTATCATGCCCGTCATAGACAAAGTAGAATCCCCCTATTCCCTTGACAACGGTCCCTGTCATATCAGCCGGATCCGCCTGTTATTCGCCATCATCTCCGCCGCCGTCACCTGCGTCTTCAGGCTCAGGTTCAGGTCCTGAGCTCACCTGAAGGTCGATAGGCGTGCCCTTGTCGAGCTGCGAATTTGCCTGGTACTGCTGGTAAATGACATAGCCCTTGCCAATCGTCGAATCCCAGTCATAAGTAATGTTGCCGACTGTGAATCCCGCTGCTACGATGGCCTTCTTCGCGTCTTCGAGGGACATTCTCGTTACAGACGGAACAGTACCCTTTTCAGTTCCCTTTCCGTCGGATACTGTGATATCCACCTTGCTCTCCTTATCGAGAGTCGAGCCCGCTACAGGGTACTGTTCGAGGACTGTGCCTGCCTTTTCAGGTGAAGTCACAGTCTTGACATTGCCCAGTTCATATCCGTAACTCAGGAGATAATTTTCTACGTCATCTTTCTGCATGCCGATAACGCTAGGAACAAGGCCTTCCTTGTTGCCCTTTGAAATGTAGACCGTTATCGTGCTTTCTTTAGGCGCTTCAACACCCGGCTCAGGATCCTGGAGGCATACCCTGCCTTCTGCATATTCGGAAGAGTAAACGTCCTTGCCCTGCTTTATAGTGAATCCCTGTTCTTCGGCCTTTTTCTGCGCTTCTTCGAGTGTCAGATCGAGCAGATCAGGAACTTCTTTCGTGTCCGAGAACATACCCATCTTCCATGCGGCATAAGCGCCGCCGAGGGCTCCGAGAAGAACTATGACCGCGGCGATTATCGCGATCGCCTTTCTCTTCTTTTTCTTTCTCTCCTGTTCTCTGGCCTCGACTACTTCTTCGATGTCCTTTTCGAGTTCCTGTCTGTGTTTTTTGCGCTTTTCGGCAAATTCGCTCGACTCGAAGAGTCCCGGGCCGGCAACATTAGTCACGAATGAGATGTTGTCGAGTTCCTGGATAAGTTCGTCAGCGTTGGCGTACCTGTTTGTCTGGAACTTGCTGGTAGCCTTCATGACACATCTGTTGAGAGCCGGCGGTATGCTCGGTTCAAGTTCGATAGGAGGAACGATTTCCTCGTTGATGTGTTTAAGTGCTACCGTGACAGGGTTGTCACCGTCGAACGGCACCTTGCCTGTCAGCATCTCGTACATTACGATTCCCAGCGAATAGATGTCTGAACGCTCGTCAACGTAATTGCCCCTTGCCTGCTCAGGCGAGAAATAGTGGACGGATCCGACTATCTTGCTGCCTGTGGAAAGCGTAGCGTCATTGACCGCTCTCGCGATACCGAAGTCAGCGAGTTTCACGACTCCGTCGTTGGTGATCATGATGTTGTGAGGCTTGACGTCTCTGTGGATGATCTTGTTTTTATGAGCTGTCCTGAGAGCCGAAGCGACCTGCTTTGAGATATCGATGACCTTGCGGTAATCCATCGGAGCTTCTCTCTCGATGATCTTATTGAGAGTATCGCCCTCGATCAGTTCCATTACAATATAGTTGATGTTGCCCTCACGGCCTACATCATAAACACCGACAATATTCGGATGTGAAAGACCCGCCGCAGCCTGAGATTCTCTCTTGAAGTTTTCTACAAATGTAGCGTCCTTTGTGAATTCAGGTCTTAAGATCTTGACGGCAATATAACGGTTGAGGAGCTTATCCTTGCCTTTATATACGACAGCCATACCGCCGTCGCCGATCTTCTCGAGAAGTTCGTACCGCCCGGAAAGTATCCTGCTTGCCATTTTCAATCCTCCAAATCTACGCAGATGACGGAAATATTGTCATTGCCGCCATTCTCGTTAGCCATCGTGACCAGATCTTCGGCGCAGGCCGACATGTCACGGGCCCTGGACAGAGTAGCAAGGATGGTATCATCATCTACTTCGTCATAGAGTCCGTCGCTGCAAAGCAGCACTCTGTCGCCCTTTTCGACCGGTACGCTGAAGCAGTCCGGCTCATTATTGGCATTGGCTCCGATGGCCCTGGTGATGACATTCTTACGAGCGTGAAGATGCGCTTCTTCCTTTGTGATCGCGCCCATCTTTACAAGGTCGTTTACATAGGTGTGATCTTCAGTTATCTGCTGGATCATGTCGCCGTGCGCAAGGTATACCCTGCTGTCTCCGACATTGGCGACATACATTTCTCTGTCCCTTATATATGCGAAAGTAAGCGTCGTCGCCATTCCGGCGTACTGCGGCTTGGCTTCTGACAGCTTGATGATAAACTGGTTGACATAATTTACGGCCGCCCTGAAATACCTGAATACCTCGTCACGCGAGCCAAGCCATTCAGGCGGATTGTGGCGAACGAATTTTTCGAGGGCGTCAAGCGCCGACTGGCTGGCGATCTCACCCGACCTGTTGCCTCCTACTCCGTCAGCGAGCATGAAGAAATTAAGATCTTCACAAGTCCTGAGAGAGTCTTCGTTGGTTGGTCTGCGTCTGCCTCTGTCTGTAATGTAACCGCTTTTCATGTCGATCAGATCTCCGTATCGTAAATTGGTATTATTTTTCAATAATAGTGTAGAAAAAACCTACTTTGCCATTATATGGCATAATTGTTGACATTTCAACAATGCGGGCCGAACTGCAGTCTTTGCTTAATACATCTTTAACAACGTTTTCGTTCTCATTTTTGTTAAGAGTGCAGGTCGAGTATTCGAGTCTTCCGCCCGGTTTGAGATAGCGTATGGCGTTGGTCAGTATCTTTTTCTGCAGAGGTATGAGCTCATCAAAAGCCTCAGTATCGGCCTTCAGCTTGATCTCGGGCTTGCTTGCCGCTACTCCGATCCCCGAGCATGGTACATCTGCGAGAATATAGTCGAATGCCTCTTCGAAAGAAGGTTCGAATACGGCAGCATCGCGCTCTTCGAGAGCGCATATGCTCACGCCCAGTCTCTTCATGGCGGCCTGCGTGAGCATCAGCCTGTGCGGGTAAACATCACAGGCTGTGATGCTGCCCTCATTTCCCATGAGTTCAGCCATGTATCCTGTCTTGCCGCCCGGAGCGCTGCAAAGGTCGAGCACTCTGCTTCCCGGCACCGGGCTGAGAGCCTTCACCGCTATCATTGACGAAAGACTCTGCACCGTATACATTCCCTGTCTGAACATATCGTTCGATACGATGCCGCTTCCCCTGGCCCTTATTGCCTCAGAGTTATCTTCACACGGATCAGCTTCGATGCCCTGCTCTCTGAGAAGCGCTGTCACTTCATCCCTGTCCGCCTTCAGCGTATTTGCCCTTAAAAAGACCTCAGGCGGCGTGTTCAGCGCTTCAGCGATGCGGAATGCTTCTTCGCCGTATTGTTCGCTCAGAAGCGAAAATACGCCCTCGCTGAATGAATAGCGGATATGAGGCTCAAGTTTCTCCGGCTCGAATTCATTCCTGCGTCTCAGATAGCCTCTGAGCATGCCGTTTATGAATTTATCGCTTCCTTTCGCGACCGTCTTCGCCAGTTCTACCGCCTCGCTTACAGCCGCGTGATCCGGAACGCTGTCAAGAGAGTCGATCGCGTGGATACCCATCCTCAGAATGATGAGCGGCCTCGCTTTGATGCTGCCTATTCCCTTCCCGGCAAGCTTGTCGATGATGAAATCGATCCTTATACTCTCCCTGATAACGCCTTTAGCAAACGTGCGAACGAAGCTCTCCCGCGTACCGTGATGGCGCGAAACAGCTTCGTTGATCGAAATATTGGAATAAGCTCCTTCAGAGTATACGGCTTTCAGAGCTTCGAAAACCGCAAGCCAGTCACCGTTCATTCAGGATACCTATCTTCTCCTTCCGCCGACAATGACCAGTACCCTCAGCAGGCTGGCGATTGAAGTAGCCAGAGCAGCTACATAAGTCATTGCTGCCGCCTTGAGGACTGCCCTTGAGCCTATGTAGTCATCCTCGTTCACAAGGCTGAGTTCTCTGAGATTCGCGAGCGCGCGGTTCGAAGCGTTGAATTCCACCGGCAGCGTCACCAGATGGAAAAGTATGACGAACAGGAAGCAGACGACTCCGATCAGGAACATCAGGCTTCCGTAAGGTGACGCGGCCGACATGATGAGTCCGAAGAAGATCAGCGGCCAGGAAACCATCTGCGTGAGATTTACCACAGGCACAATGCCGTTCCTGAAAGCGAGAGGCGCGTAGTGAGTGGCGTCCTGTATGGCGTGGCCTACCTCGTGGCACGCTATGCACACTGACGCGACCGAAGATGAAGCGTAAACTTCTCTGGAAAGATTCAGGCTCTTGGTCTTCGGGTCATAGTAGTTGGTCAGTGAATTCCCGCCGTTCAGCACATTTATCGCCACTCCTCTGAGCCCGTTCGCGTCCATCATAGCGCGCGCAGCCTCAGCGCCCGTGACCCCGGTGCTGCAAGGGATCTGCGAGTAAGTCCTGTAAGCGCTGTTGATCCTCGCCTGACAGACCATGGTGAAAATGATAGCAGGCAGAAGGACGAACCAGGAATAATCATAATAACCGTAATACATTGTAGTCCCTCCTCTATGCGCCGAAACGGTCTCCGGTCACGAGCCTGTGCCCTCTCATGAAGTCCCCGGCGCTCATTCTCTTTTTACCCTGGAGCTGCTGCTCAAGTATCCTGAGCCTGCCGCTCCGGCAGTTTATGGTGTAACTTTTCCTGTCAGTGCAGCTCACGGTCCCCGGTTCTCCGTCAGGTCCGTCTGTCAGCACTTCAGCTTTATAAAACTTTATCTGCTGTCCGTCAAGATAGCTGTAGCAGGCCGGCCATTCGATGAACGCTCTTATCTTGCGCTCTATCTGTTCAGCGGGTTCATTGAAATCAGTATAGCCGTCGTTCTTTGACATCATTCCGGCATAGGTCGCCAGAGAGTCGTCCTGTTTTTCGTAGACCGCTGTCCCGTCCGCAATATGAGGGATGGTCTCCGCGAGAAGTTCGGCGCCGGCGTCCGCGAGTATGCGCGAGACTTCGGTAAAGTCTTTGCCCTTTATGTCACACGCGCGCTTGCTTATCATGTCGCCGGTATCGAGCCCGGCCTCCATGCGCATTATCGTGATGCCCGATTCATCGAAACCTTCAAGTATGGCGGCCTGCATCGGTGAGGCGCCCCTGAGTTTAGGCAGAAGCGATCCATGCACATTGATACAGCCGAACTTCGGTATGTCGAGAACGGACTGAGGCAGTATCTGACCGAAAGCAGCCACTACTATCATGTCAGGAGCGATCTCAGCTATCTTTTCGATCAGTCCGGGATCTTTTTTTATCCTGACTGGCTGTGCTGTCTCGATCCCGTGATCGAGCGCCAGCTGCCTGACTTCGGAAAGGATCATCTTATTCCGGTTGCCCTTTCTGTCAGGCTGCGTGACGACGAGAGGGATCTCGTAGCCTTCATCTATAAGTTTCTGCAGGGACTTGGCCGCGAAAGCGGGGGTCCCCATGAATACTATTCTCATATCTGCTTTTACTTCGCGCTCCCTTTATGTCTCAATGCCCAGATGTCTTCGTTGTCAGCTTCGTCATCCTCGTGGAGCTCTTTTACTTCTTCGAGAAGTTCTGAATACTCCTCTACAGTCATCATGTCTTTCGCGATGTCTGAATAAAGGATACCGTCGAGGTGATCGTATTCGTGGCAGAATACTGTCGCTTCGAAGCCCTCGAACTCATATTCCTGTTCTTTTCCGTCAAGATCCGTTGCCTTGATCCTGATCTTGTACGGTCTTTCGACGAGTCCCATATATCCCGGTACGGACAGACAGCCCTCGCTGGAATCCTGCGTGCCTTCAGTGTAAGTGATCTCAGGGTTGATCATGTAATAGATCTTGTCTCTGGTCTCCTCATCTTCAGCGTCGACGTGCGGCATGGCGATGAAGAATCTCTTCATGATGCCTATCTGCGGAGCCGCGATGCCGACTCCGTCCGCCGCCTTCATGGTCTCGACCATGTCAGCGCAGGCCTCTTTGATGCGCGGAGTGATGATCTTTACCGGTTTGCATTTTTTGGCGAGTATCTCATCGCCTCTTATAGTGATATTTCTTAATGCCATATCTATCTTCTTTCGTGTTGTTTTTTATTTATATCATTCCGTAAGGATTGACATCTATCTCTATGAACGCGGGAGCTTTTGACTCTGTCATGCGGTCACGGAACGCCATGTACTCGCTGACATATCCCGCTCTGCTGCCCTGCGGAGCCTTTATCAGGAATACAGCCCGGGACTTGCCGTCGGTACGTCTTTCGTCAAATCTCGGTCTCATTACGACCGCGCCTTCAGGGGCGGATCGGAGTCCGATGAGCCTGTTTCTGAAGGCCTCAGCGTACGCCATCGCCGTATCGTCATCAGCTGCTGTGAATCCGACAGAAATTATATCAGAGTACGGCGGATAATTCATAATGCTTCTGTGAAGAAGCTCAGACCCGAAAAAACTCTCATAATCCCCGGCTGCTGCTTCACGGATGACATCGCTTTCAGGGTCATATGTCTGGATAAGCACCCTGCTGTCTCCGCCCTTGCGCCCGGCTCTGCCGGCTACCTGTGTGATCAGCTGGAACGTTCTCTCAGATGATCTGTAGTCAGGAATATTCAGGCTGACATCCGCGTTGATTATCCCTACAAGGCCGACATTCCTGAAGTCAAGACCCTTCGCTAGGATCTGGGTCCCTACGAGTATGTCGGTCTTTCCGCTCTGAAAATCGGATATCACTTTCATCGGGTCTTCTGCGGCGGACGCGGTGTCTATATCGAAACGGTCCACGCCGGCCTTTGGCCACAGACGCCTGACCTCTTCTTCGACTTTTTCAGTCCCCGCGCCGGCATACTTGATGTATCTGCTGCCGCAGTCAGGGCACGATGAAGGCACCGGGAATTTCCGCCCGCAGTAATGGCATACCGCCGCGTTCACGGATTTATGGTATGTGAGCGTGATCCCGCAGTCAGGACATGTCATGCTGTGTCCGCAGTCGGGACAAAGGATACGTGTCGAAAAGCCCCTCCGGTTCAGGAAAAGTATTACCTGTTCCCCACGGGCGAGCGATCTGTCTATCCCCGCGGCAAGTTCTCTTGAAAGCACTCCGCTGTTCCCGGAAGAGACTTCCTTTCGCATGTCTACCGTCTCGAGGACAGGCATCCTGCTTCCGCCTATCCGCTCATTCATCTCAATGAGATCGTATATCCCGTTTTTCGCTCTGTAGTATGAAGTGACAGACGGCGTCGCGCTTCCGAGCACCAATACGGCACCTGAAAGCGAAGCCCTTTTGAACGCTATGTCGACTGTCTCGTACTTCGGATTGTGGTCGGATTTATAGGTGCTTTCGTGCTCCTCATCTATGATGATGATCCCTATGTTCTCGAGAGGAGCAAACACGGAAGTCCTTGCGCCTACTACGATCTGAGCCTCTCCCCTCCGAACGCGGAGCCATTCTGAAAGTCTTTCGGACTTTTTCAGACGGCTGTGCAGTGTCGCGACTTTTTCAGCGCCGAACCTCTCCCTGAAGCGGTCTCCTACCTGAGACGCGAGAGCGATTTCCGGAAGCAAAACTATAGCAGTCTTTCCCATGCTGAGCGCTTCCGCGACAGCCTGCATGTAGACCTCGGTCTTGCCGCTGTTTGTGACTCCTTTGATCAGAAAAGTCCGTGATTCACTCTTTCTTATCGAAGCGCAGATCCTCTCCGCAGCCTTGCTCTGCTCCGGAGTAAGTTCGTAGCCGGAATCTGAGGGACCGGTCACATCTGACTTAAGTGCCTTTTCCCTTTTTCCGTCGACAGCGAACATCTTGAGCCCGTCGATGTATTTGATCCCGTAGCGTTTTCTCATCCACATGGCGGTCCCGACCATCTCAGCGCTGAGCGAGCGTTCAGGATCGAAAGAGTCTATCTCTTTGATCTTTGAATCATCAAGATCCGTGGTGACGGCAGTCCGGACACAGTACGCGTCAGCGCCTTTACTGCGCCTGGCGAACGGGACTGTCAGCTTCGAACCAACAGTCACTTCATCAGGAGCTTTGTAGGTATAGAAACCATCCGTATTGACGCTTTTATTGTCTATGACTGCATCGATGTACTGCATCTGCCTGTGTCACCCTGTCTTACAGAAGGAAAATGTTGTTTTCAGCGCACTCCTCGTACATTTCTTCAGGCCATACAGATACCTGTACTTCACCGATGTGCGCTTTCTTGAGGAAGTACATGCAGAGCCTGCTCTGTCCGATTCCGCCGCCTATCGTGAGCGGAAGCCTGTTGTTTATGACGTCCTGATGGAATTTCAGTTCTTTTCTGTCCTCTTTTCCGTCGATCTCAAGCTGGCGCAGCATGGATTCCGAATCCACGCGGATGCCCATCGAGCTGATCTCGAACGCGTCCTGCAGCACAGGGTTCCAGAGGAGGATGTCGCCGTTGAGTTCCCAGTCGTCGTAGTCAGGAGCCCTTCCGTCGTGCGGCTTTCCCGATCTGAGTTTTCCGCCTATCCTCTTGATGAAAACCGCGCCGTACTCTTCAGTCGCCAGACGTTCTCTCTCCTTAGGAGTCTTATTGGAATACCAGTCTTCAAGTTCCTGAGAATCTATGAATTTGATCTTTTCAGGCAGATCGATCCTGAGTGCCGGATACTGGTCGTTCACATAATCCGCGAGATCCTTGAGGCACCTGTAAATGATCCTTACGGTCTGCTCGAGAAACTCGACGTTGCGCTGATCAGCAGTAATGACTTTCTCCCAGTCCCACTGATCCACATAGATGGAATGCAGGTTGTCGAGTTCTTCATCACGCCTGATAGCGTTCATGTCTGTGTAAAGGCCTACTCCAGGGGCTATGTCATATCTGCCGAGAGCCATCCTCTTCCACTTTGCAAGAGACTGTACGACCTCGACCTTTCTTTCGTCGAGATCCTTGATGGTGAAGTCCACTCTTCTTTCATAGCCATTCAGGTTATCGTTCAGTCCCGATTCAGGGAATACGAACAGCGGCGCGGTCACTCTGCCGAGATTGAGGCTGTGTGACAGTTCACGCTGGAAGTGGTCCTTGATCCTCTTGATCGCGCGCTGCGTCTCCGTAGGATCCAGGATAGGATCATAACCTTTTGGAATGATAAGTTTGCTCATTGTTCTTTCTCCTTCTCTTCTTGTCCCTTGTCTTTTTTATTTCTTGTAACGGGCGAAATCACAGCCGCAGAAATTCTGCCTGTAGAGCCCGTATCTTTTTGACAGTTCGACACTGCGTCCGAAACCGTTCTTTTTCTTGAAATCTATATCCAGAAACTTTACGCCTGTCTCCTCTTCGAGGGCAAGCCCCAGTTTTCTGATCTTGTCGTAATTCTTATGAGGGCTAACAGACATGGTAGTGGTGAAATAGTCCATGCCCAGTTCCCGTGCCATCCTGGCGGTCTCAGACAGTCTCAGAGCGAAGCATATGTCGCATCTCCTGCCGCCTTCCGGCTCGTCCGCCAGAGGAAGTGTCTTTTCGATGTACCGCTCCGGCTCGTACGCTCCTTCGAGGTATCCGACAGTATACATGTCCTTGTGCTCCTCATTGAAAGCATCCAGAAACTGCAGGAGAGTGCCGCGGCGCAGGTAATATTCTTCTCTGTCTGTAATGTTTGGATTATAATAATACAGGGTAAGAGCGTAGTCTTCAGCGGTCCTCTCGACACACGACGTAGAGCACGGACCGCAGCACGCATGCAGGAGCACAGAAGGTTTCTTCGGCATAAGAGAAACGCCGTAGATCTCTCCGGTCATGATATTCATGTCTTCTCCCGGCATGCAGGGCATGCAGCCTGATGTTTTTTCCAACGCTCTTTTCCTTTCGATCAGATCTGTGATCAGCATAATAACCAATGAATTATATCATAATCAGAGGCTTCGTGATACATGCAGGGCGGCGAAAGATACAATTCAATAAGTGACCACCTGAAGTCAGTTTTCGGGCATAAAACCGTCAAGCTGAGCATCGATGCGGGTTTCACCTGCCCTAACAGGGATGGGACGCTTGGTACAGGCGGATGCGCGTTTTGTTCGGGCGGCGGTTCCGGCGAACTGGCTGCTCACGCATCGTCAGCCTCAGCTGATTATTCCGGCTCCATAACCGAACAGATCGGCAGACTGTCAGACAAATGGCCGGACGCGTGTTATCTCGCGTATTTCCAGTCTTTCACAAACACTTACGCTCCTGTAGAAGTCCTGCGGGAACGCTATTACGCGGCTCTCAACGACCCGCGTATCAGCGGGATCGTGATCGCGACCCGTCCCGACTGCCTCGGAGAAGATGTGCTTGACCTACTCGCGGAGATCAACCGTTCTCATTTCATGTGGGTGGAACTCGGTCTGCAGAGCGTCCACGACAGCACACTCGCTGCCATGAACACATGCTACACATCCGAAACATATGACAGAGCGGCCAAAGCATTGAATGAGCGCGGAATACGCGTCGTCACCCACCTCATACTCGGTCTTCCGGGAGAGACAAAAGAAATGATGCTCGAGTCTGTCAGACATGTATGCAGCAGCCCGGTATTCGGTATCAAGCT
>SVDB01000031.1:0-2054 GCA_015058065.1 Clostridiales bacterium | reverse complement strand
ACATTGAATCTCTGGTAGTAGATCGTGTGCTGGCCCTGATTGATATAGTTCTTGGCCACCTCTTTGGCTCCTCCGGATACCGCCTTCGCAGGCGTCGTCCAGCCCTTCTCATACGCGTATAATAAACCGTTATACAGAGGGTTCGTCCCTCCGAAAGCTCCTATATTGAACGGATTGTAGACCGCTGTTCCGAGCACCTTCGTGCCATTCACCGCGTCTCCGCCGTTTCCGGTCTCCTGTCTGGCTCTTGAAGCCAGGAACACAGGACTGACATTATTCTCTGCGCCAGCGGTCACGAAGATGTTCGCAGTAAAGCCGTATGAAGGCAGTTTCGTTGGCGACAGTATCGCTCCGACAACGGAAGATGTCTGATACGCCGGCTTATATGACAGATCCTCGAACATATAGATGCTGTCCTCGTTGAGGAAATTCCTCGGATCCATGTAGTATGCCACTACCTTGCTGTTGGCCTTATACCATCCCTTCTCATATTGCTTGGTCCCATCCCTATACTTCGAAGGATAAGATCCCGACACGAGCGATGTACCGCCGCTTGTCTGTTTTTTCAGAGCATCTGCCCATGACAGATTCGTTTTATACGCTACGAATCCCCAGTTCGGATGCGCTTTGTGAAGCACCCTGAGCTTTACTTTATATGATTCCGGGAATCCCTGGTCATCCAAGTATTTCTCAAACTGTTCGTCGGTCATGTTTGCCCCTGGATTTGGAACGTAGCTCGCAGTGCTGCCGGGAGCCGGAGCTCCCGCGGTCGATTCTACTTCTTTCAGTTTTATCTTGCTGGAACATACATAATAGTATTTTCCATTGTATTTGACCTTGTACCACGTATAGCTTGATCCTCTTGTAGAGTATACGGGGTTAGCCTGCATCACAACTGTAACGGTCGCCCCCTTCTTGAACGATCCGGAGTTTTTCATCTTGACGCCCGGACCTTTCCGGTAGTTCACCTTCGTCTTGACCGTTGCCTTGACAGTTCCGTACTTTATGTTGTCAACAAGATCCGAGCGGACATAGCCTTTTTTACCGTTCGCGGTCACGTAATACCATTTGTATTTAGCTGCCGTGCTTGTCTTTGATTTGAAGACTTCTTTATGTATCGTTACGGTCGTATTGTCGGAAAGAACAGCTAGTTTCTTGGAACTGGTGGACGCTGACTTGCGGAGCACCGCGCCGTTTGATGAATTGATCTGTCCTGTTGCCGTCGGGACCGATACCGCGTACACGCCCGAAGAACTGAGCGCGAAGATCGCTGCAACCATAAACAGTATGATACATATATTCAATTTTCTGATTGCTGCCTTCTGCATGTTTAAAATAATTGTTTATTCGTAAACAATTAAAACGGGCAATATGGATAATACACCTATTATCGCCCGTATTTTATAACTATTGAATTGCCTGATGTTTGATTATTACAGAATATTAACAATAAAAAAACAGCCCTCAGGGCTGCTTGAAGCGGTTCTCGTGGATGAAAATATCCTCTATGGGCATTTCGAGCAGATTGGCTATATCCATTGCAAGTTCAAGCGATGGAGTGCATCTGCCGTTTTCGATCGAACTGATCGTCTGTCTGGACACTCCCAGCATCTCGACCAGATATCCCTGCCCTATCTTTTTCTCTTTTCTGATCTTTGCGAGATTGTTTTCCATAAAGCTCCACTCGAACGCTTGTGCAACTTTTATATGCCTATTGTACCACGTATATGTTATGTGTCAAGAACTCTTTACGTTTACTATAACACCTCATGGAAACGAAAAAAGATCCGTCGCTTGACGACGGATCTCCTTGTGGTGCTCAGACCCGGAATCGAACCAGGGACACGGGGATTTTCAGTCCCCTGCTCTACCTACTGAGCTATCTGAGCGTATGGTGGGCCATCTTGGGGTCGAACCAAGGACCGACCGGTTATGAGCCGGTTGCTCTAACCTCTGAGCTAATGGCCCATTCTGAAAAAGTGGTCGGGGTGGCAGGATTTGAACCCGCGGCCCACTGGTCCCAAACCAGTTGCGCTACCAAACTGCGCTACACC
>SVDB01000004.1 GCA_015058065.1 Clostridiales bacterium | reverse complement strand
TTATAGTACCAATAACTTTTATCGGTTTATTTTGCGGCTATACTTTCTTTGACATACGCGGTGAAAGCCTCCGCTGCAGGAGAGAGTGACATGCCTTTGAGCCTTATCATGTAGAAACTGCGATCTTCCTTGAAATCCATGAAATCAGCGCGTTTCACCCTGCTCCCGAGCGATGCCGCTATCTTTTCAGAGATGATCGCTACGCCGAGTCCTTCTTCGACTGAACGTATCACCGCGTCCATGTCATCAACTAAAGCTGCGACCTCGAAGTCTTCTTTTTCGAATCCAAGTGACAGCGCGATCTGCTCAAATGACCTGCGCGTCGCGGATCCTGTCTCGCGCCAGACGAAAGGGTATTTGACCGCGTCGGACAGCTTTATTTCAGCAGGGATGTCATAAAACGGAGGGGCGATCAGCACAGATTTATCGGTGGCTACCTTGATGCTCTCGATCGATGAGGAAGCAGGTCTTTCACCGATGAAGCCGATCTCGCCTCTGCGGTCGACTATGTTGTCTATAACTGTCTGAGTGTCGGATACCGAAACATAGTACCGGACTCCGGAATGCTTTTTTCTGAATTCAGCAAGCATTGCAGGCAGGAAAGTTACGCCCGGGATCGACGAGGTCTGTATTTCGAGTATGCCCTCGACACTTTCACTCGCGTCACTCAGCGCCTCGAAGGCAAGGGCTCTCGCGTTGATCATCTCAACGGCGTATTTATAGAACTTGCTGCCCTGCGGAGTCATTTCAACAGTCCTGCTCTTTCTGTCGAGCAGTTTGACTCCGAGTTCCTTTTCAAGATTGCGTATGTGTGTACTGATGGTGGGCTGTGTAAAGAATGTCGCGTCCGCGGCTTTGCTGAAACTCTTGTACCGCACGACATTTACAAAGGCTTCGATCTGTTTGAAATCCATTTATCCTCCTAATCCATACCAAGAAGCTGCACCTTGGATAAACCGGGTGCGTCTGTGATCTCTCTCAACATGCTGTCGAGACTTCCGGCATCCTCTCCAAGTTCAAGTGTGATCACCACGTTTGCCCTGGAGTCTACGGGAGGATTCTGGGTTATGGTCCATACACTGTAACCGTAGCGCGAGATGATGTTCAGTACTGAAGAAAGGGTACCGACTCTGTGACTCATCATCATGGAAATGATGGCGTGACGGCCCATCGAGACTGTGCTTATGTCTCTTACCATGTCCCGGTACTTGTAAAAAGTGCTGCGGGATATGCCGACCATCTTTACGGCTTCACTTACATCAGCGGCCTTGCCCTCATCCAGCAGTTCTTTGGCGAGAGCGACCTTCTCACAATATGACGGCAGAAGCGCCTTGTCTACGATAAGGTATTTTCCTTCCATCTGATTTTAACCCTGCTTAGTGCATTTTTCAATAACATAAGACTTCATAGCGGAGATGTCTATAACATCTTTGTGAATAACAGGTTTTGCGAAGATCCCCGCAAGACCGGAAGGCACCTCAGCGCCCGTGATCCCGCGGACTTTCTTCATGTTTTCTTCATCGCTTCCAGTCAGCTCTTCGCCAAGAGCTTCAAGCACTGCGGCAGAGAACTTGTATGGTGACGCAGTCGAGAGAACAACGGTCGCCGCGGCATCAGTTCCGAAAGAAACCGTACCCTCAGGCGAGTCTCCTGACCTGTATTTCTCCATGCATGCCCACGCGATAGAGGTATGAGTATCCATAAGATAGCCGTCCGACTCAAAGACTCCCTTGATGGCTGCAGCGCCGTCTTCGTCCGAGGCGAAGACTCCCGTGAACACTTTCTGCATCTCAAAGAGCTCATCGTCCGTGATCTGGTATTCTCCGGTCTCTTCAAGCTGTTTCATATATGAAAGAGTATGTTCAGGACCGCAAATGTACCAGAGCAGACGCTCAAGATTGCTCGATACCAGTATGTCCATAGAAGGGGAGGTCGTCTTATAGAACTCGCGCTTTCTGTCGTAATGACCGGTATTGAGGAATTCAGTGAGCACATCGTTCTTGTTTGACGCGCATACGAGCCTGCTGACAGGAAGTCCCATCTTAAAGGCGTACCAGCCGGCCATGATATCTCCGAAGTTGCCTGTAGGCACCACAAAATCTATCTTGTCTCCCTCTGTTATCGCGCCGCTTTTTACTAGCTGGGCGTAGGCTGAGAAGTAATATACTATCTGCGGAACGAGCCTGCCTATATTGATCGAGTTCGCGCTCGAAAGAGCAACGCCTTCAACAGGGCGGGGGATCTCTCTGAAGAGCTTCTTGACTCCGGTCTGAGCATCGTCAAAATTGCCGCGTATGGCGCATGCTGTGACATTGGCACTGTCAGGGGTCACCATCTGGAGCCTCTGAGTATCGGACACTCCGCCGTGAGGGTAGAAGACGATTATGCCTGTACCCGGCACATCGCGGAATCCCTGAATAGCGGCGCTTCCCGTGTCGCCCGAAGTCGCGGTGAGGATCATTATGTCATCGGTGAAACCGTTCATGCCGCGAGCGGCGCTCATCAGATTAGGAAGAGCCGAGAGAGCGACGTCCTTGAAAGCCGAAGTAGGGCCGTGCCAGAGCTCCAGCACGTAAGCGTCACCGGCTTTTACCAGCGGTGTTATGTCCTGCGCGGAGAACTTGTCCTTATAACTGGCCTCAACGAGCCTGTCTATTGCTTCTTCACCGTAATCATCAAAGAAGATGTTCCAGATGGCTTTTGCCATGCCTCTGAAATCGAGTTTGATAATACCGCGCCAGTCAGCTTTTATTGCTTCGAGGTCGGCAGGAACGTAAAGACCGCCGCCCGAGGCCTGTCCGTCCAGTATGGCCTTGCCCGAGCGAACCCGGATGTCTTTGTTTCTTGTGCTAACGTATTCGATCATAGCTTGCCTTTCCGTTTACCGCGGCTGAGAGACCGCGATAACAACAAAATATTGAAATACGACATTGATTATGATACATTACTTCTGACATAAAGACAAGTGTTTTCGACACACGGACACACATCGGTTGATTGTCCATGACACACGGAGTTTGCGGAAAATATTCCCGAATAATTGTGGACGAAAACAAAAAATACGCGGGCAACAGTGACTAAACGCAGTAATTAAATGTGGATATTTTTTAGTACATTGCACTCGCCCGTGCATGAAAAGACATTGGAGGACGCGTAATGAAGATCGCAATAATGGGATTCGGCACTGTAGGCAGCGGCGCGTATGAGACTGCCCTGAACGCGGGCGGCATCGAAGTCGTTCGCATACTCGCCAGGCACGGAAGAGAAGGCTATGAAAACCTTAATGGTATCATCACATCGAACATAGATGACATCACCGGTGATCCTGAGATCGAACTCGTCGTTGAGTCGATCGGAGGACTGCATCCGGCGCGTGAGTATGTGCTGGCGTGTCTCAGAGCGGGCAAGCATGTCGTGACACCGAACAAGAACCTTGTGAGCGCGTGTTACGGCGAGCTGATGAGCGAGGCGGCCGCGAACGGAGTGAAGCTAAGGTTCACGTCTTCAGCCGGCGGAGGGATCCCATGGCTCTTCAATCTTCTGAGGACCAAACGCTGCGACGAGATAGAAGAGGTAAGAGGCATAGTAAACGGGACCTGCAACTACATACTCGACGCCATGCATGATAAAGGCGCGGATTTCGGTGAGATGCTCGGGATCGCGCAGGAACTCGGGTACGCTGAGGCAGATCCTTCATCGGACATCGAGGGAACTGACACACTCAGAAAAACAGTGATATCAGCGAATCTGGCTTTCGACGCGGCCATAAGCGAAGAAGAAGTGCCTTGCTACGGTATCGATACCATAAAGGCCTGTGACATCGCTTATCTAAAAGAAAAAGGCCTCGTGTGCAAGCTGATGATGAACGCGAAGAGGAAAGGGGATTCGATCGAAGTGTATGTCGAGCCTGCCGCTTTCCCTGCGGGATCGCTTGAAGCCAATGTAAAGGCCAACAACAATCTCATCACTCTGACCGCGAGAGACCTCGGGACTCAGAGCTTTTACGGGCAGGGCGCGGGCATGATGCCGACAGGGCAGTCCGTAGTGCAGGACATTCTCGACATAAGGGACGGCAAGGAGCAGGATATCCCGGCAGGCGGAGCTTCCGCGCTGAAAGCTGACAACAGCAAGGCCGTTCACAGATATTATATAAGACATGACCGCATGTGCGAGCATATGGAGCCTCTTGTAGACACATATGAGGAAAGGGATGGCATATATTTCTGCATCTCAAAACCTCTCGCGGTAGAAGAAATGCACAGGATGGGACATCACCGCAAGGAGAAGGGCAAGGATATGTTCTTCGCTGCGCTTACGGAATAAAGAAAGGGACAAAATGCTGAAGGTACTTAAATTCGGCGGATCGAGCCTCGCAGACGGCTCACAGTTCGCAAAGGTAAAGGCTATAGTCGAAAGCGACAGCTCCCGCGAGGTCGTGGTAGTATCGGCCCCGGGAAAGAGAAGCAGCGACGACAACAAGATCACGGATCTGCTCTATCTGGTCCACGCGCATATACGCTACGGCGTGGCCTATGACAACATCCTGGGGATGATCAGGGACAGATTCGGATCGATAAGAAAAGAATGCGGTCTGAAGACCGATATCGAATCGATGATCGATGAGACCTTCGTGGGGGTCGATAAAAAAACGCCTGTCGATTACATCGTCTCGAGAGGAGAGTGCTTCAGCGCCATGCTTATGGCGGAATACCTCGGGTATAAATTCGTTGACGCTGCTGACTGGCTGTGCTTTGAGTATAACGGAAAGGTGAACACCGAAAAGTCTGAGAAGAAACTCAGGGAACTCAAGAACGCATACGAAAAGATTGTTACACCGGGCTTCTACGGGGCTCTTCCTAACGGAGAGATCCATGTGTTCCCGAGAGGCGGCTCAGACATAACGGGAGCTCTTGCGGCGGCGTATCTGGACGCTGATATCTACGAGAACTGGACCGACGTATCCGGAATACTCATGGTGGATCCGAGGATCGTAAAGGATCCTAAGTCCATCGCGAGGGTGACATATGACGAACTGAGAGAACTCAGTTACATGGGAGCCTCTGTACTTCACGAGGATACGGTGTTCCCGGTCAGGATCAAAGACATCCCGGTCAACATCCGCAACACGAACGCTCCTGAAGATCCGGGCACCATCATCAGGGAGAACTTCGACGATGAGCTCGAAGAGGAGACAGAAAGGTTCATCACGGGAATTGCCGGCAAGCGCAATTTCTCGATAATCAATATCTACAAGAGCAGGATAGGAGAGGAAAAACTCGGCCTTCTCAGGCAGGTGCTCGAGGTGTTTGCCAGATATGACATACCCGTGGAGCAGATACCGAGCGGAGTAGACAGTTTCTCGGTCGTATTCCCGAGCGAGAGCATCAGGATAAGAAAGCACGAGCTGATGCACGAACTGTCCGAGTTTGAAGGCATCGACAACTGCGCGCTGACCGAGGGGATCAGCCTGATCGCGATCGTGGGACGCCAGATGGCGTACAGGACCGGTATCTCTGGCAAGATCTTCAGAACGCTCGGTGACAACAGGATCAACATCCGCACGATAGAGCAGGGCGCTGATGAGATAAATATCATGATAGGAGTCTTCGATGAGGACTTCGAGAGAGCTATACGCGTTCTGTATGACAGTTTCGCTAAATAAGGGGGAAGCAATGAAGAAATACAACGTAGGGATCATGGGCGCAACCGGAGCGGTCGGCCAGCAGATGATAAAAGTACTTGGCGAGAGGGATTTTCCGGTCGGAGAACTGAGATGCCTCGCGAGCGAAAGGTCGGAGGGAAAGGTGCTTTCCACTCCGTTCGGTGATGTCACTGTCAGGAAGACCTGTGAGAGCGCGTTCGACGGCCTCGACATAGTGCTCGGCGCTTCGGAGAATGACATTGCCGAGGCAATGGCTTCTCATATCAAGAAAGCCGGAGCGGTCTTCGTAGATAACTCTTCGGCGTTCAGACTGTGCCCTGATGTGCCGCTGGTGGTGCCTGAGATCAATCCTGAAGATGTTGAATGGAACAACGGCATAATAAGCAATCCGAACTGCACGACCATAATCTCGCTCGTCGCGATCAACGCGATCAACAAGCTGTCTAAGATCACGGGTATTTACGCGTCATCTTACCAGGCCACGAGCGGAGCCGGAGCTGCCGGCCCTAAAGAGATGTATGACCAGTCAGAAGCTATCCTGAAGGCAAGGGCAGAGGGAGGTACGGGCAACTCTTACGGCGCAGAGATAGAGCCAAAGGTGTTCCAGTATCAGATCGCATATAATGTCATCCCGCAGATCGGCGGATTCGGCGAGAACCTCTACTCGAGCGAAGAGATGAAGCTGCAGAACGAAGGCCGAAAGATAATGCACTTGCCTGAGCTCAAGGTCAGCTGCACATGCGTAAGGGTACCGGTGGAGAGATCCCACGCTGTCTCCATCAACGTGATCACAGAGAAGAAGCTTGACCTGGCTGATGTAAAAGAGGCGATCATGGAGGCTCCGGGAGCCAGACTCTACGATGAACCTTTCGAGCAGATATATCCGATGCCTCTCCTGACTTCCAATCAGGACATCGTATATGTCGGAAGGATACGTCAGGATCTGGTGAACGAGAACGGCATCAATCTGTGGTGCTGCGGGGATCAGGTCAGAAAAGGCGCCGCCACGAACGCGGTGCAGATCGCTGAACTTCTGATCAGATAAATCAAATAAGCAGAAAAAATACAGCCCCGCACGAAGGCAGCGGGGCGTTTTCTTTCATGGAAACAATAAGGGGACGGGCTTTGCCCGTCCCTCGTAACTTCCTGTATTCAGTTGTTTCTCCGCCGTACATATCTCCAATACGGCATCGATCGATTTCGATTGTAAGTTGTCTTTCAAGGCTGCCCCGCGATCACATCTGCTGTTGATCTTTTGGTGTCCCGTTATCATTCACCTTCGGGTGCCGTTAAGTCGGCTTGCCTTGCAGTGTCTTTATAGCGGAACAGCCCCTTTCTCAAATGCTCCCATTGGTCTGTCCTCCGTATTCCGCGCCCCGGGCGCTTTTTAGTTTGCCGGATCACTTCACTGACATCTGATTCATAATGTCTCTTCCGTCCGGCAAGTCATTTCTTTCTTCTTGTCTAAATTGTACTGATAATAATACAAGATTTCAATACCCAAGAGACATTCTTAATGTATTAAAAGAATACAAAAATGTATTGAAATAATACAAAAATAGACTTGATTTTTGTTGAGGTTTACAATTTGCAGGGTCAAAATGCTTAGATTCAGAAACGAAATCATGAGTTATGTGTTATTATACCCAATATGAAGGATCTGAATGATTATTTCAAAGAGAATAACAAGGCAGCGATCGCGTTTTCGGGAGGTGTCGATTCGACATACCTTATGTATGCTGCCGTAAAGGCAGGAGCGGACGTGAAAGCTTATTGCGTGAGATCTGCTTTCCAGCCGGGATTTGAGCTGGATGACGCGGTAAAACTGGCTGAGCGTATAGGCTGCGCTCTCAGTGTGATATATGTCGATGTCCTCTCTGATGAAAAAGTCGTGTCGAATCCCGCCGACCGCTGTTACTACTGCAAGCAGCACATCATGGATACTATCTGCTCGGCGGCGGAGGCGGACGGATATATGATGGTATGTGACGGGACGAACGCCTCCGATGACGCTGATGACAGGCCGGGGTTCAAGGCCCTGGGAGAATTCGGGATCAGATCGCCTCTCAGGGAATGCGGCCTGACAAAGGCGGATATAAGAAAGGCTTCTGAAGAGGCCGGCCTTCCGACCTGGAACAAGCCCGCTTACGCTTGCCTCGCTACCCGCATCAGGACAGGTGAACGTATAACCGAAAGGAAGCTTCAGACTACTGAAAAAGCGGAGAGCATTCTTTATGAGATGGGATTCAGAGATTTCAGAGTGAGGATGAGGGGCAGCGACGCGCTTATACAGATAGCGGAAGCCCAGTATGCTGACGCTCTCGCGAGGGAAGAAGAGATCAGATCGGCCTTGGCCGGCCTGTATGATGCTGTGAATATCGACGAAAGTCCGCGCGTTTCAGGCTTATAACGGCTTCGGTCCTTATTTTCCGCTGTTATCATCATTGACCAAAGCCGCCTGATGATTATATTATTAAACGGGTATGGGCTTTCGTATTTTTTTGTAATAAAACGGAGGGATATCCTGATGGATTGTCTGATCATAGGCGTGGCCGGAGGCACGGGTTCCGGCAAATCGACTTTTACAAACCGCATCAAAGACGAGTTCGGCGACAGGGTCACTGTCATTTATTATGACAACTACTACAGGCAGCATGACGAGATCCCTTTCGAGGAGCGTAAGCTGATCAACTATGACCACCCTGACGCTTTCGAAACGGACCTCTTTATCGAACATCTGAGAAAACTCAGGAACGGCGAAGCGGTCGAGTGTCCGGTATATGATTACACGGTCCATAACAGAAGCAAGGATACTGTGACGATCAAGCCTTCACCTGTCATCATCGTCGAGGGCATCATGGTGCTCCAGAACGAAGAACTCAGGGATCTCCTGGATATCAAGATCTACGTTGAAGCGGACGCGGACGAGAGGATACTCCGCCGTGTCATCCGTGACGTGAAGTACCGCGGCAGGGACGTCGAGGGCATCGCTCAGCAGTATCTGACGACGGTAAAGCCCATGCACTACATCTACGTTGAGCCTACGAAGTATCTCGCCGACATAGTTCTCAACAGCGGCATGAATGATGTCGTTTTCGACGTGATAAAGGTCAAGATACTGTCACATCTGCAGAAGCAGGTATACTGAACCGATGAAGGACAGAGTCTGTGAACTGGAATGCAATATAGATGACATGACAGCGGAGGAACTCGCTTTCGCTGCCGAAAGGCTGATGAAAGAAGGCGCTAAAGACGTGACGCTTTCATCGATACAGATGAAGAAGGGACGTCCCGCGACTCTGCTGACATTGATGTGCGCTGATGATGAGCCTGAGAAGGAGCGCTTCATCGGTCTCATCTTCAAATACACGACGACTATAGGCGTCCGCGAGCTGATATCCGAAAGATATATCCTGGACCGCTTTGAAGAGTCTCTGGACACGCCTTACGGCAAGGTCAGACGCAAAAAGGTCAGCGGATACGGCGTAGAGAGATATAAGTTCGAATATGACGATCTGGCGCGTATCGCCTGTGAAAGAGAAATCAGCATAGCGGAAGCCCGCGAACTTATCCTCGCGTCGCTGAAGTAAAAGGAAGAGGTGACAAATGAAGGCAGATACGATAAAGCCGCTGGCAGAGCGGGTCAGAG
Organism: Clostridiales bacterium; assembly: GCA_015058065.1. Classification (GTDB taxonomy): domain Bacteria; phylum Bacillota; class Clostridia; order Peptostreptococcales; family Anaerovoracaceae; genus Crickella. The sequence continues at coordinate 39,007 of SVDB01000004.1, read as the reverse complement.
AGGCCGCGGTTTTCCTTTACGGCAAGGGAGTGCTGAGACCCGAGATCGGGATCATCCTGGGATCGGGGCTGAATGATTTTGCCGACAGAATAAAGGATCCACTGGTCATTTCATATAATAATGTGCCGGGCATGCAGGCCGGGATGGTCTCAGACCACCGCGGGCAGATAGTATACGGAGAGTATAAGGGCAAAAAGATAATAGCTCTCGCCGGCCGATATCACTATTATGAGAGCGGGGACATGCAAAAAGCGGCTTTTCCCGCCAGGGTCCTTGTCGCTCTGGGCGTGAAACGTTTCATCATTACGAACGCTGCCGGATGCGTCAATACGGAATGGAATGCCGGAGATCTTATGCTCATCAGTGATCATATCAATCTCTCCGGAAGCAATCCGCTGATAGGACCGAATCTGGATGAGTTCGGCACCAGATTCCCTGACATGACTTACACATATGACAGGGAACTCCGTGAAAAACTCAAGGCCGCCGCTGCGCAGGAAGGGATAGAACTCCGCGAAGGAGTCTATGCGATGTTCAGCGGACCGAGTTTCGAGACACCTGCCGAGATCAGATTCGCGAGGACCATCGGAGCGGATGCCGCCGGCATGTCGACAGTGCCTGAGGCAATCATCGCGAACCACGGCGGGTGCGAGATAATCGGCATTTCGCTGCTTTCAAACATGGCTGCCGGAGTATTGGACCAGCCGCTGTCAGGCGCTGAGGTGAACGAAGCCGGCGTAAAGGCGAAGGATGTATTCGCGAGAGTCGTAGATCTCGCGATCGGAATATAAAAAGCACTATATCAAGTTAAAGGAGAAACGACCCCATAATGGAAACTAAATTAACGAGAGAGCAGGCGAACGACCTGCTGCACAAGTACGTCAAAGGTGAAAACTACATAACCCACAGCTACGCTGTAGAGGCCATCATGAGAGGCCTTGCAGCAAAGCTCGCTCCTGAAGATGTGGAGTACTGGGGGATATGCGGACTGCTGCACGATCTTGACGAAGAAACATCGCCGTGGAGAGATGATTTCGCGACTCACGGACCGACTTCAGCGAAGATCCTCAGAGAAGAAGGTTTCGGCGATCCGGTCATGGAGAACGCGATCATGGCGCACAACCCGGTATGCGGCAAGAACCCTGAGACGACTCTCGAATACGCGCTGATCGCCGCGGACCCGATGTCGGGATTCCTCAAGGCTATCGCGCAGATTTATCCAGACAAGAAGATCGCGAGCGTAAAGCATAAATCAGTCAACAAGAGGTTCAAGGAGACTCGTTTCGCTGCCGGAGCCAACAGGCAGTACATGAGCCTCATCGAAAAAACAGGAATGGACTGGGATGAATTCGTTGATATCTCTCTCGAGGCGATGAGAGGCATCGCGGACGAGATCGGACTGTAAAACACGGAGACAGGGATGACAGAGAAATATAAAGGGGCAGGAGCCGGGCATCTTGAGGACCTGGCGTACAGGATGACTGAGATAGATACCAGACCCAACGACGGTCAGTATCTCGGGATGAAGCTGAAAGTGGCGGAAGCGCTCGACCACCTGATGAGGGCGATGTTCCCTTATCATTTCGGCAAGGCGCGCGCCAGATTCGTTGAGACCGAAAAGCGGACTTACGAACTTATGCAGGCCTATGACGCGCTCGATCAGTGCCTCGAACTCGTGTATAAGGATCCGGCTGAAGCGACCGAAAATGTAGATGAACTGATCAACGCGCTGCCTGGTATACTCGAGGTCCTTAAGACGGACATACAGGCCGGTTATGAAGGCGATCCGGCCGCGAAAAGCGCCGACGAGGTCATCATCACTTATCCGGCATTCACTGCCATCGCGACTTACAGGATAGCTCACCAACTATATGAAATGGGCGTCCCGATGATCCCGAGGGTGATGACCGAACAGGCTCATCAGGCAACGGGCATCGACATCCACCCGGGAGCGACGATCGGAAGGTATTTCTTTATCGACCATGGAACCGGCGTCGTTATAGGAGAGACCACCACGATAGGCGAGCATGTAAAGATCTATCAGCATGTGACTCTCGGAGCGAAGAGCTTCGCGCTTTCTGAGGATGGTACGCCTGTAAAGGGCATCAAACGTCATCCTGACATAGGAGACAGGGTGGTCATCTACGCCGGAGCCACGATACTCGGAGGCGATACGAAGATAGGTGACGACTGCGTCGTAGGAGGTAACGTGTGGCTCACACACTCGCTCGATCCGGGCGTGACGATAGTGACCAAACCGAGCGGACAGGCGCTGTCGACCGACAAACTGAGCCCTGAGGACACGATAGAGTGGTTCATCTGAACCCAATGAAAAACAAGCGCCGTACTGTTGATACAGCGGCGCTTTTTTAGTATAATTTTTGAGTGCGGTCAGCACTTTTCAAGTGCTGGATCCACCGCGACCTGGGGGTAGATAGGTGCTGGTGTGCCTCGCGGTCTTCAAAACCGTTTGCAGGGGGTTAGAAGCCTCCCGGGTGGGTTCGATTCCCACGTACTCCCGCCAATCTTGATACGGAGGTCGATGCCATGACAAAAAAAGACTTACTCAGAGGACTCCCGAAGATAGATGAAGTGCTTAAGCAGGAGTCTCTTGTTGTATTGTCAGAAGAGAAGGGCGATCTTACAGTCACTGAAGCCGTACGCGCTGTGATAGCTGAGCTCAGAGCATCCATACTGGATCTCGGTGAGGGAGGCGCCGAAGATTTCGACGCTTCAGTCCTTGATATCAAGGCTGTCGCCGGGGCGGCTGAAGCCAAGGTGCTGCGTGACGAAGAACTCAATCTCTATCCGCTCATCAACGCGACGGGCACCATTCTTCATACGAATCTCGGCAGGGCGCCGCTGTGCGCTGACGCCGTAGAGAACGTCGCGAGAGTATCGAGAGGCTATTCCGACCTTGAATATAACATGCCTAAGGGAAAGCGCGGATCCCGCCACGACCTCGTGAGCGATCTGATAGCAGAACTTACAGGCGCCGAAGACGCGATGGTCGTCAACAACAATGCCGCTGCTACGATGATAGTCCTGGCTTCAATGGGCAAGGGCAAAGAGATCGTTGTATCCAGAGGCGAGCTGGTCGAGATCGGCGGAGCCTTCAGGATCCCTGACATAATGATGCAGTCGGGAGCTTATCTTCAGGAGGTAGGAACAAGCAACAAGACAAAGGCATCGGACTACGAGAACGCGATAATCACGAAGGAACAGCTCGAAAATTATGAGTTCGCGTGTATGGATCCAAGAGGCGGCATGCGTTTCGAGACCGGAGCGCTGATGAAGGTGCACAAATCCAACTATGACATAGTGGGATTCACTGAAGAAGCGAGCCTCGAAGAACTCGTCGAGATCGGCAAAAAGCACGGACTTCCGGTCATTTTCGACATGGGAAACGGTCTTATGCTCGACATGTCGGCATACGGCCTCAATGAACCTAACATCCCGGCCTCGCTGGCAACGGGCATAGACGTGATGCTGTTCAGCGGCGATAAACTGCTGGGAGGACCTCAGGCAGGCATCATAGTAGGCAAAAAGAAATATATCAAAGCAATGAAGAAGCATCCGCTCGCGAGAGCGATGAGAGTCGATAAGATGACTTTCGCCGCGCTCGAGGCGACGCTCATGAAGTACAGAGACCCTAAGGTGGCTCTCAGGGATATACCGGTGCTCAGAATGATCTCCGCTTCAGGCGATGAGATGAGAGAAAAAGCAGAGAGACTCGCGGACGCGCTCAAGAGGGTCGACCCATCGCTTTCACTCGAGCTCGTACCGGTCGAGGACCAGATAGGCGGCGGATCGGCTCCTATGGTGAGGCTCCCGGGATGGGCGGTCTCCGTAAAGGATGGCATGAAGTCTGCCGACAGGACCGAGAGAAAGCTGCGCAAGGCCGAAGTACCGGTCGTAGCGCGCATAAACGAAGACAGGCTGCTGCTGTGCGTACGCACCATCGCTGACAGCGAACTCGAGACAGTGGCTGAGGCATTCAGAAAATGAAGAATATAATCATCGGCACTGCCGGTCATGTCGACCACGGCAAGACGACGCTCATAAAGGCGCTGTCCGGTATCGACACTGACAGGCTCGAAGAAGAGAAAAAGCGCGGCATCACCATCGAACTCGGCTTCGCCCACATACCGAACGATGCCGGATACAACATCGGAGTCATCGACGTCCCGGGGCATGAGAAGTTCATAAAGCACATGCTCGCGGGAATAGGCGGGATAGACTTCGTGCTCTTCGTGGTGGCTGCCGATGAGGGAATAATGCCGCAGACCAGAGAACACTTCGAGATACTGCAGTCTCTCGGCATAGATGACGGCATCATAGCGGTCACAAAGACCGATATGGTCGATGAAGAATGGCTCGAGATGCTCCTCGAAGAAGTCGATGATTATTTCAGGGGCTCATTCCTTGAAGGCAAACCGGTCATACCGGTAAGCGCCGCGACGGGTGAGGGCATCGGAGAACTGAAAAAAGAGATCATCGCTAAGTGCGACCGCGACAATAAGCGGCGTGAAGAAAAGGAACTCTTCAGACTTCCTGTCGACAGGGTGTTCACCATGCAGGGCTTCGGAACGGTCGTGACGGGCACTCTCATGGACGGTATCGTCCGTACCGGAGACGACGTGATGATCTATCCCGAAGGTAAAAAGGCGAAGGTCAGAGGCATACAGACCTACGGAAAAGATACCGATACGGCCGTCGCCGGCCAGAGAACGGCGATAAACCTTTCCGGGATCGCGAAAGAAGATATTGACAGGGGCGACATCGTGGCTTATCCGGACGCGGTGACCGTCACCAATATGATAGATACCGAACTGAGCATCTTCAGTTCGACAGACAGGATCATACTGAACAACAGCAGAGTACACCTCTATTGCGGTTCTGATGAAGTTCTGTGCAAGGTGATACTGCTTGACAGGGACGCTCTGTCCGCCGGAGAAACGGCATACGCTCAGCTCAGACTTGAGGAACCTGCTGCCGTGAGGCGCGGAGACAGATTCATAATCAGATTCTATTCACCGATAATCACGGTCGGCGGGGGCAGGGTGATCGACACTCTCCCTGCAAAGCATAAGCGTAACAAGCCTGAAGTGCTTGCGGGAATGGATGTTCTGGCGAAGGGCAGTATCGATGAGATCATATACGCTAAGGCAGGCGAAAGGCGCTTCGTAAGACAGAAGGAACTCGCGCGCGAACTCGGTCTGCTGGACGCTGAGATGAAGACCGCGGCGGCGGAGAACATCGCTTCGGGAGCTCTGACAGTACTGCCGGACGACACATTGGTGAATGACAACAAGCTTGGTCATCTCAGGCAGGACATGCTGACTATCGCCGAAGACTATCACGCGGGCAATCCGCTCGCTGACGGAATCCCGCGTCAGGAACTTCTGTCCAGACTAAAGGAAAGATGGTTCACCGATGACGACAGGCTCGTACAGGCCTTCGTGAAATACATGATAGAACAGGGCGTCATCGAAGACAGAGGCAGATCGATCGCCGTGAGCGGCTTCAGCATCGAATACACGTCCGAACAGCTGGCTCTGCGCGAAAAGATCGCGGAAATGTACGCTGCGGCCGGGATCGAGATGATAAAAAACGACGAGATCTTCGCCATGTGCTCTGACGGCCGCACGGTCCGCGCCATACTTGATGACCTGGAAGGCGAAGGGAAGATCCGCAAGGTCAATCCTTCGTACTACATAGATATGACCGCGTGGAGCAAGGCGGTCGAAGCTGCGCGGTCCTTCGACGGAGGATTCACTCTCGCGGAATACCGCGACAGGCTCGGCACTTCGCGCAAATACGCCGCGGAGTTCCTGCCCGCGATGGACAAGGCCGGCATAACCATATTTGACGGAGAAACACGCAAAGTCGTGAAGAGATGACAGATGGCACAAAAACCTACAGCAAAACGTCATAAGGCAAAGCTCGCTGAGCGTCTGACAGCGCTTTTGCTGTGCGCCGTCCTGCTGGTGATGACAGCGGGCTGCGCAGCCAGGAGCGGTGCCGAAAAGAAAGTGGCAAATGAACTTGATGCCCTGAAGTCATCGGATTCGGTCGGAAGCGAAGTGTCTGAGATACACAAGATCCTCTCGGATGAGGGAAAGGGCTATCTGGATTCATTCCTGAAAAAACTGAGGGACTTCGATTATGAGATCACAGGCGAAAGGCAGGACGGCGACAATACGGTCGTCACGGTCAGGATAAAGACATACGACTTCGGCAGGGAATACCTCGCGGTTTGGACCGATTACCTTAAGGAGCGCAACGGCGTCATCGATGAAAATGATGACCTTACCGGATTCTATGAAGAGCTCTTCAGAAGGCTGTCTGAACTCAGCGAAAAAGAGTATATCCACGATGTCGAGATAGTCTGCGTTGAGCCTCTCGACAACGGAGAGTGGATAGCGAACATAAAGGACAATGAACAACTCCAGGACGCCATTTTCGGCGGCATGATGGGCGAGATGAAGACTCTCGCCGGGGAGTAAAAACAATAAACTAATAACGGAGGAACAAAAAATGATCAATCATTTCATGAACATCTGCATGCACGAAGGCGGACATGAAGGCGGAGCTGCTCCTGAAGACTGCACACATGACTGCAGCAGCTGCGGAGCGGATTGCCCTTCAAGAGAAGGCGGTATCCAGAAGGCACAGCTCAATCCGTACAGCTCGGTCAAAAAGGTGATCGGCATCGTATCCGGTAAAGGCGGCGTAGGAAAGTCGATGGTCACTGCTCTTTCAGCGATCGCCGCTACAAGGAACGGATACAGGACAGGAATCATGGACGCGGATATCACCGGCCCGTCGATCCCTAAGATGTTCGGGATACATACAAAGGCTTACGGAAGCGAATTCGGTATCCTGCCTGAAGAAACACCTCTCGATATCAAGGTGATGTCGATAAATCTGCTCGTTGATAACGAAACAGATCCTGTCGTATGGAGAGGACCTGTCATCGGCGGAGTGGTAGAGCAGTTCTGGACTGAAGTATGCTGGGGAGACCTCGATGTTCTTTTCATAGACATGCCTCCGGGGACAGGCGATGTGCCTCTGACCGTATTCCAGTCGATCCCTATCGACGGCATCATCGTTGTGACATCACCTCAGGACCTCGTATCCATGATAGTCGGCAAGGCTGTCAAGATGGCCAAACTGATGGATATACCGGTCCTCGGACTCGTAGAGAACATGAGCTATATCACATGTCCTGACTGCGGAAGAAAGATCGAGATGTTCGGACCTAGCCAGGCAAAGGCAGTCGCGGCTGAATACGGCATCAAGCTGCTCGAGCAGCTCCCGATCGACCCTGTGCTTTCACAGGAAGCGGACCTCGGAAAGATCGAATTCAACGAAGGGACTCAGATGGAGTCCATCCTCGGGGTTCTTGATGACCTCGGACTGGAGGCGGAGTAGTTAACACCTGATAAAATGTTTTAGAAAGGGCACTTCATTGGGCGAACTTATAAGACTTGAAGGCATCGTCAAGAGCTTTGACGACACTGTAGTACTGAATGGCATAGATCTCAGCGTGGACGAAAATGAATTCGTCACTCTGCTGGGTCCTTCGGGCTGCGGAAAAACCACGACATTGCGCATAATCGCCGGCTTCGAGAAGCCGGATCAGGGCAGGGTATACTTTGAAGGCAAGGACATCACGGACATGCCTGCCAATCAGAGACCTGTAAATACGGTATTCCAGAATTACGCGCTTTTCCCTCATATGACAGTAGGAGAGAACATAGCTTTCAGCCTCAGGGTCAAGAAAAAGAGTGAGGACGAGATCAAAAAGAAAGTGGCGAACGCCCTGAAACTCGTCAATCTGAAGGGCTTCGAGAACCGCCGCATAGATCAGCTCTCCGGGGGCCAGCAGCAGAGGATCGCGATGGCGAGGGCTATCGTGAACGAGCCGAGAGTGCTGCTCCTTGACGAGCCTCTCGGAGCGCTCGACCTCAAACTTAGACAGGAGATGGAATACGAACTGGTGCGCCTCAAGAAGGAACTCGGCATCACATTCATCTACATCACTCACGACCAGGAAGAAGCGCTTACCATGTCGGATAAAGTAGTCGTCATGAACGAGGGCTACATCCAGCAGGAAGGCACTCCTCAGGAGATATATGATGAGCCTGTAAACGCCTTCGTAGCTGACTTCATAGGCGACAGCAACATCCTTTCGGGGCAGATGGTCGACGAGAAGGTCGTGCGCATCGACGGCATAGATTATCCGTGCATCGACGGCAAGAAGGAAGGCTTCCCGCCTCGCCGCAGAGTAGACGTGGTAATCAGGCCTGAGGATATCGACATCGTCCCTTACGGCGAAGGGCAGTGGAACGGCACTATCATTTCGAAGCTGTTCATCGGCGTCCACTATGAGATGCTCGTACAGAGCGAGCACGGCAAGGTGGAGTGGCTCCTCCAGAATTACGATCAGCACGACGTAGGCGAAAAGATAGGGATGCGCGTGGATCCCGAGAACATACAGATAATGCACAAACCTAAGAGTGAGGCGGAGTCCGCCATCGAACTGGATATATGATCGCAAGGAAAAGTTACGCATCACCATTCATAATATGGATAATCGCCGGGACGGTGATCCCGCTGGCTTCGATCGCCTATTACGGCTTTACGAGCAGGGACGGCGGCTTTACATTTGCCAATATCACCGCGATGTTCAGGGGAGACCACATGCAGGCGCTCGGCCTCTCGCTTTCGCTCGCGCTCATAAGCACGGCTATATGTCTCGTGCTCGCGTTCCCGATGGCGATGATACTGAGAGAGAGCAAGTACGGAAAACAGGGATTCCTCATCTTTGTATTCATACTTCCGATGTGGATGAACTTCCTGCTGCGTACGATGGCGTGGCAGGTGCTGCTCGAAAGACAGGGCGTCATCAACGCGCTGATAACGGCAGTCGGTCTTCCGCGGCAAGAAATGATGAACACGCCGGGCGCCATCGTGCTGGGCATGGTCTACGACTTCCTGCCGTTCATGATACTGCCGATCTACAACACGGTATCCAAGATAGACAATCACCTCATAGAGGCGGCGTACGATCTGGGAGCCACCAAGGGCATGGTATATACGAAGGTCATCCTTCCGCTGTCGGTACCCGGCATCGTGTCGGGCATCACGATGGTGTTCATACCTGCTCTTACCACATTCGTTATCTCCAACATGCTGGGCGGAGGCAAGATCAACCTCATCGGCAATATAATCGAGCAGGAGTTCACTGTCAATTCCAACTGGTACCTCGGCTCGGGACTGTCGCTGGTGATGATGGTATTCATAATCCTCAGCATGCTTATGCTGCAGAAATTCGATAAAACAGGCGGAGCGAATCTTATATAAATGAAAAAGACACTGGGACGCATATACATTCTGATAATCATGCTTTTCCTGTATCTGCCGATACTGACTCTTATCGTGCTCTCGTTCAATGACGTGAAGTCGATGTCAGTATGGGGCGGATTCAGCCTGCACTGGTATCAGGAACTGTTTCAGAGCAGGCTCATGATGGGAGCCATCGTGAACACCTTCTCGATCGCCATTCTCGCCGCGCTTATCGCGACGGTCGTCGGGACCCTGGCGGTGCTGGGCATGGCAGCCATGAAGCCGCGCACGCAGAACGTGCTGCTCGGATTCAACAACATACCGATGCTGAACGCAGACATCGTTACCGGAATAGCGCTTATGCTGTTCTTCCTCATGATCGGCGCACCGCGCGGATACATGACCATACTCTTCAGCCACGCGACGTTCTGCATACCGTATGTGATACTTTCGGTAAGACCGCGCGTGAACAAGAACACTGACAGGCTGTACGAAGCTGCTCTCGATCTCGGAGCGTCCGAAAAGTACGCGTTCCGCAAGATCGTATTGCCTGAGCTCAAGCCGGGCATACTGTCAGGATTCCTGCTGAGTTTCACGATGTCGGTAGACGATTTTATAATCACATACTTCACCAGAGGCGCCGGTATCAATACGATCTCGACACTGATCTACAGCGAAGTAAAGATCGGCATAAGACCAAGTCTTTTCGCGCTGTCGACCATAATCTTCGTTGTGGCGCTCGTTGTGCTGCTGATAGTGAACATGAGGCAGGACAGGGCAGACAGGATGAGAGACATGCCTTCGACACTGTAAAAAAGTAAAGAGCACTTTACATTTACGATAACACTTTTACTGAAAGAAACAGGCAGAGAATGTTCAGAGAACTGCATGTAGACGGAGTAAAAAAAGAAATAGATAAATACATAAGGGAGTCTGTCAGAACCTTCGCGGAACAGGACATAGTCCCTAAACTTGCTGTGATCAGAGCCGGCAATGACGACGGTCAGAGGTATTACGAGAACGCGATAATACGTCAGAGCAGGGTATACGGCATAGAGACTCAGTCCATCAGCTTTTCGGAAGATGTGAGCCAGGCCCTGATGGAAGTCGCGCTCAGGGCGGTCAATGAAGATGAAGGAGTCCACGGAGTCATCCTTCTCAGGCCTTTCCCTGAAAACATCGACGGAGAGAGACTGAGGACCATGCTCAATCCGGCGAAGGACGTCGACGCGATAACGGATATTTCGATCGCGGAACTTTTCGTTGGCAAGGAGGACGCTTTCCTGGCGTGTACAGCAGAAGCCTGCATGGAGATAGTCAGATATCACGGCATACAGCTTGCCGGACGCAGGGTGACCGTACTCGGAAGGAGCATCACCGTGGGCAAGCCAATAGCCATGATGATGCTTGGCGAGAACGCTACCGTGACGATCTGCCACTCGGGCACTCTTGAAGAAGACACGATCAAGGCCTGCAGGGACGCGGACATCGTAGTGCTCGCGACCGGTCTGACACAGAGGTTCGGGAGCCGGTATTTCCGCGACGGACAGATCATTCTTGACGTCGGGACCGGCATGGGCGATGACGGCAAGATGCACGGCGATCTCGACATAGACGAGATAAAAGAGAGCGGAGTTATAAGCGAACTGACCTATACGCCGGTACCGGGCGGCATCGGCAGGGTCACAACATCAGTACTGCTCCGCAATATCATAAAGGCTGCCGGAAGAGCAGCTGAGGTACAAAGGGCAAAACGGGCAGGATTGATGAGTTTGATGGAGATGATGTAATGGGATTCAGATACTATTATGCAGACAGGATACGCGAAAAAATGCCTGAATTCAGAGGCACTGACGAAGAACTCCAGTCCGCGATAGATGACATAAGCCTGCTGTACAAATCAGCCATCAGAGAGGTGGAGACCAGGCTGAGCATACTTTCAGATGATTTCGACAAGAAGTATTCGTACATGCCGATCCACCATGTGCAGTCAAGGCTCAAGACATTTGAGAGCCTGATCGACAAGGCGCGCAGATACGGCATCGAGGACCCGCTCAACAACCTTGACACTGTCAGGCGCGAGGTGCTCGACATAGCCGGGATCAGGGTGGTATGCAATTACGAAGAAGATATAGCGACGATGTCCCGGCTGCTTCTGGCTCAGGAGGACATCGAGATGATAAGGGTAAAGGACTACTGCGATAAGCCCAAAGAGAGCGGTTACCGCAGCATGCACGTGGTGATAGCAGTACCGGTATATCTGGTCAACAAGAAAAAGATGGTGCCGGTAGAGATCCAGTTCAGGAGCGTCATGATGGACGCCTGGGCGAGTCTCGAGCACGAGCTCAGGTATAAGAACAAGGGCGAGCTCAATCAGGATATTGTAAATTATCTGAAGACCTGCGCGGAGACCCTGCACAAGGTAGATGAGCAGATGAGCCGCGTGCGCCACGAAGTACTGAAAAAAGACAGCAAATACAGCGATTACTAAGGAGAACACAGTAAAATGAAGAACCTCGCAAAAACATATGATCCTAAGGAATTCGAAGACCGCATATACGCGATGTGGGAATCCGAAGGCGCTTTCGATGCGGATATAGACAGAGATAAAGAGCCGTTCACCATCGTGATGCCGCCTCCGAACATCACGGGACAGCTCCACATGGGACACGCGCTCGACCATACTCTGCAGGACGTCCTCACAAGATGGAAGAGGATGCAGGGTTACGCTGCTCTGTGGCTGCCCGGCTCAGACCATGCCAGTATCGCGACAGAGGTAAAGGTAGCGAATGAGCTCAGAGAAAAGACCGGCCGCGACAAAAGAGATTTCGGCAGAGAAGAATTCCTGAAGCACGCCTGGGCGTGGAAGGAAGAATACGGCGGGCGCATCACAAAGCAGTGCCGCAAGCTTGGCGACTCCTGCGACTGGAGACGCGAGCGCTTCACCATGGACGAGCAGTGCAACAGGGCAGTCGTAAAGTATTTCATCGATCTTTATGAGAAGGGATGGATATACAAGGGCAACCGTCTGATCAACTGGTGTCCGTGCTGCAAGACCTCGCTTTCCGATGCGGAAGTCGAACACGAGGACGAAAATGGCAAGTACTGGTATTTCAGATATCCGGCAAAGGACGGAGGCGAGGGCATAACCGTCGCTACGTCCAGACCTGAGACGATGTTCGGAGATATCGCGATCGCGGTGCATCCGAGCGATGAGAGATATAAAGATCTCGTAGGCAAGACGGTCATCCTTCCTATAGTGGGCAGAGAGATCCCTGTGATCGCGGATGAGTATCCGGATCCTGAAAAGGGTACAGGCGCCGTTAAAATCACTCCGGCACACGACCCTAACGACTTTGAAGTCGGCCAGAGACATGACCTTGAGATCATCAGCTGCATGAATGACGATGCTACGATGAACGAGCATGCCGGCAAGTACAACGGCATGGACAGGTACGAGTGCCGCAAAGCGTGGGTAGATGAGCTTCAGGAAGGCGGATTCCTCGTAAAGACAGAGGAGCTGACCATCCCTGTGGGCAAGTGCTACAGATGCCACAGCGCAGTTGAGCCTATGATGAGCGATCAGTGGTTCGTCAGGATGCAGGAACTCGCGAAGCCTGCCATCGATGCTGTCGAGTCGGGACGCATGAAATTCGTTCCTGAGAGATTCTCGAAAGTCTATCTCAACTGGCTTTACGAGATCCGTGACTGGTGCATCAGCCGCCAGCTCTGGTGGGGACACAGGATCCCTGCGTATTACTGCGATGACTGCGGCGAGATAGTCGTGGCCGACCACATGCCTGAGGTCTGCCCTAAGTGCGGATGCAAACACTTCACACAGGATGAGGACGTTCTGGACACATGGTTCAGTTCCGCTCTCTGGCCGTTCTCTACACTGGGCTGGCCTGAAAAGACCGACTCACTGGATTATTTCTATCCAAATACTGTGCTCGTCACGGGCTACGACATCATCTTCTTCTGGGTAGTAAGAATGGTGTTCTCCGGCTATGAGTGCATGGGAGACGCGCCTTATGACTATGTATTCGTCCACGGACTCGTCAGAGATGAACTCGGACGCAAGATGAGCAAGTCACTCGGAAACGGTGTCGACCCTCTGGAGTCGATCGCCCAGTACGGCGCGGATGCTCTCAGATTCATGTTGTGCACGGGCATCTCGCCGGGCAATGACACCAGATACATCCCTAAGAGGATAGAGGCCGCGAGAAACTTCGCCAACAAGCTCTGGAACGCTTCCAGATTCACTATAATGAACCTGCAGGACGAGTCCGGCGAGTGGCTGCCTATGGAATTCGATGAGGCAAGGCTCACTGACGAGGATAAATGGATACTGCAGATGGCCAATGACGGCGCGAAGTACATCACTGAGCAGCTTGACAAGTTTGAACTCGGCATGGCGGGCCAGAGGGTCTATGAACTCATATGGGACGTTTTCTGCGACTGGTACATCGAGTTCGTCAAGGGCAGACTCTACGGAGATGATGAAGAGGACAAGAAGGTAGCCAGATTCGTGCTGACCAAGGTGCTCAAGGATCTTCTCAAGTTCCTGCACCCGTTCATGCCGTTCATCACAGAGGAGATCTGGGGATTCCTGCCTCATGACGATGACAGGACCGGACGTGAAGCTATGCTTATCAGAGCTGAATGGCCGGTATATGATCCGGACATGTACTACAGCGACTCCGTGAGGAGGATAGAGACCGCGATGGCAGTGATCAAGGCAGTCCGTAATATCAGGGCTGAGGCAGAGGCCGCTCCGGGAAGAAAACTGAACCTCATCATCAAAACCGACACGCTGAAAGAAGACATCGAGGCGGTAGCTGAGCGCATCAGGAAGCTCGCCAACGTTGTCGAGATAGATATCAGGGACAGCAGTTTTGAGATGCCTTCTGACGTGATGACCGCGGTCATCGACGGAGCTGAGATAGCAGTTAAACTCGACGATCTGGTCGACAGAGACGCCGAGATCGAGAGACTTACAAAAGAGAAAAAGAGACTCGAATCCGAGGTGGAAAGAGTCGAGAAAAAACTCGCGAACAAGGGCTTCACGGACAAGGCGCCTGCGAGACTCGTTGAGGAAGAGCGCGCTAAAGGTGAAAAGTACCGTGAGATGCTAGCAACTGTATCCGCGAGACTGGAGTCACTGAAATAAATGGCGAGCTTTGACGGACTTGAGAGGATGAAGGCTCTGCTGCAGGCTCTGGGAGATCCGGAGTCCGGATTCAGGGTCATACATATAGCGGGCACGAACGGCAAGGGCTCTACCGCGGTGATGACGGCCTCGATACTCGAAGAGGCGGGGTACACCGTCGGTCTTTACATCTCGCCGCATCTCGAGGATGAGTGCGAGAGGATCCAGATATGGGACGGCACTCATCACAAGATAGAGCAGTCCAGACTGGATGAACTCAGAGACAAGGTGCGCGCTGCTGAAAAAGATGTAAAGAAAACTTTACATAAGGCAGGACTCGAAAACAGCAAGCTTACGGTCTTTGAGATCTATACAGCCGCTGCCTACCTGTATTTCGCGGAGCAGCAGCCTGACTATATCATCCTTGAAACAGGACTGGGAGGCCGGCTCGATTCGACGAATACGATCGAAAAGCCGCTGGTGAGCGTGATAACCCAGGTCGGACTCGACCATACCGCACAGCTGGGAAACACGATATTCAGGATAGCGCGCGAGAAAGCCGGTATCATAAAGCCGGGTGTTCCCGTAGTGTCACAGACCGCAGATCTGAACACCAAGAATGTGTTCAGGCGTGTCGCGGCGGAGCGCGGATGCGAATTTATCGACGTATCTGTCGTGGCTGACGGGTACCGCAAATATGAACTTGCCATGAAAGGCGACCACCAGATACGAAATGCCGCGACAGCCGTGGAGGCGGTAAAAGCCGCGGGCATCGAAGTGTCTGAAGAAGCAATAAAAGAGGGCCTGGCGAACGCCTACCTTCCGGGCAGATTCGAGATCCTCAGCGAAGACGTGAGCGAACGGCCTCTGTTCATCATTGACGGAGCTCACAACCCGGACGCGATATCCGAACTCGTAAATACATACAGCGCATTCTCCCGTGAGAATAAAATCAAAAGAACGCTGGTTATTTTTGGCTGCATGAAAGACAAAAATTCGCTTCGTATGATACAATTACTGACGGGAGGACTCAGAGGATGCTCCTACGCGGCAACGGCCGTGGATTATGAAAGGGCAGAGGATCCCGAGCGTATAGGCGAACTCATCGCGGCACGCGGACGCGGCTGCATGGTTTTCGAAACGGTGCGTGAAGCATGCGGATACGCGAAGGACTCCAACTTTGAATGCATCCTTACGACCGGATCCATATATCTGGCCGGAGAGATGAGGACCCTGCTGATGAAGGATCAATAAAATCCCGAATATATAAAATCATCACTTACTATCTCAACACAAACACATGGAGAAAGGACCGGTACTATGTTTGACAGAAACGGAAACGACAACAGCAACTATAACCAGATGATAGTTGAAGAGATCCGCAAGAGTTCCGAAAGAGTCGCAGACCTCGTAAACAGAGAGTATCTGAGACAGAAGAACAACGTGGAGCTCATCGCATCCGAAAACTACTGCTCCGAGGCCGTAATGGCTGCCTGCGGAAGCTGCCTCTCGTGGAAATACGCTGAAGGTTATCCTCAGGCTCCGATCGTAAGAACATCGGGTAACAAGGGCAGATACTACGGCGGCACGATCGTCGTGGACGAACTCGAAGAGTACTGCTGCGACCTGTGGAGAAAGGTGTTCAACACTGATTACCACGTTAACGTCCAGCCTCATTCGGGCTCTCAGGCAAACTTCGCTGCTTATAAGGCTGTACTCGAGCCGGGCGACACTATCCTCGGCCTGAGCCTTGATAACGGCGGACACCTCACACATGGTTCCGGCGTAAACTTCAGCGGCAAGCTCTATAACGTCATTTCCTATGATGTCGATGAAAACGGACGCATCGACATGGAAGACGTCAGAAAGAAAGCTCTCGAGGTAAAACCTAAACTGATCCTCACCGGAGCATCCGCTTACGCGAGGATCATCGATTTCCCTGCGTTCGCAGAGATCGCCAAGGAAGTAGGAGCTTACTTCATGGTAGACATGGCTCACATCGCAGGTCTCGTAGCCGCGGGTGAGCATCCGACACCATTCGGATACGCTGATATCATAACAACGACTACACATAAGACTCTCAGAGGCCCTCGCGGCGGACTGATCTTCGCGAGACCTGAACTCGCAAAGGCTGTTGACTCCGCGGTATTCCCATACGCACAGGGAGGCCCGCTCTGCCACATCATCGCGGGCAAGGCTGTATGCGCTGAAGAAGCTCTGAAGCCGGAGTTCAAGACATACGCGCATCAGGTAAGACTCAACTGCGCGGCACTCGCTGATGAGTTCATAAAGCTGGGCTACAAGATCGTTACAGGCGGTACTGATAACCACGTATTCCTGGTAGACCTCAGTGATGAGCCTTTCTCGGGCAAAGAACTGCAGGCAGCATGCGATGAAGTAGGCATCACGCTCAACAAGAACTGCGTTCCTAATGAGAAGAGATCGCCGTTCCAGACATCCGGCGTACGTGTAGGAACCGCTCCGATGACAACAAGAGGATTCCTCGAGGATGACTTCCGCAAGGTCGTTCACAGGATCGATGACGTAGTCAAGGAACTCAGAGCAAAGAAGGCTGCTGAGGCAGAAGCGGCAAAGTAAACAAGGTACTAAAATAAAACCACGCCCCGCCCGTAAAAAAGGCGGGGCAAGTCATTGAATAAGTGTTTTTGCTGTTGTAAAATGATAAACACACAATTTTTTTTGACTACAAAGAGGAGGTACTTGACCTATGGTGAAGCTTTTGATCGGACATAAAGGAAGCGGAAAGACCAAAAGAATGATCGAGCTCGCGAACGAGACAGTCCAGACAGCCAGAGGAAGTATCGTATTCATCAATAAGAACTCCAGACTCATCTATGATCTTGACTACAAGATCAGAGTCGTTTGCATGGAGGATTTCCCTCACATCACCAACGAAGATGAATACATCGGATTCATCTTCGGCATCATGAGCTCGGACAACGACATCGAGACCGTTTTCCTTGACGGCATCATGAGACACAGGGATTTCGCTCTCGAAGTCCTGCCGACGTTCATTGAAAAGATAAAGATCATATCCAAGGAATCGGGCATCGACTTCGTACTCAGCGTCAGCGCTGAACTCGAAGAGATGATCGGAGTCAACTTCGATGACATTGAAGTCCTCAACTGACATGACAACGACAGAACAGATACTTGAAGGAATGAAAAAGGGAAGAGCCATGTACGATGAAGTGCATGGCTCTCTTGCACCGTCTGAGACAGCCCCTGAGGCAGGCAATGAGCTGTGCCTCGGCGATAATCTCAGTTACATGAAGGAACTCCTTGAGCGGGGCTTAGAGGGCGCTTTCAGGCTGATCTATATCGATCCGCCGTTCTTCACGCGTTCAAGCTTCAACGCGTCTGTAAACGTGAAAGACGCCGCAGGAGCCAGCCATAAGGTACACCAGCTGGCATATGATGATAAGTTCGACCGCAGTCTTGAGTATTACATCGAGAACATGACTGTAAGGCTTCTCATGATGAGGGATCTTCTGGCTGATGACGGACTCATGTGGATACATCTCGACTGGCATTCGGCGCACTATATCAAACTGGTGCTCGACGAGCTGATGGGCGAAAAGAACTTCGTCAATGAGATCATCTGGCAGTACAAGTCCGGGGGCTCCGGCAAGCGTCACTTCGCGCGCAAGCACGACACCATACTCGTCTATTCGAAGACCCCTAAGTACTATATCGACGTTCCGAAAGAAAAGTCATATAACAGGGACCGCAAGCCATACAGATTCAGGGGCGTTGCCGAGTACAAGGACGAAGGCGGGTGGTACACACTCGTAAACATGAAAGATGTCTGGAGCATCGACATGGTAGGGCGCACATCCGCCGAGCGCACAGGTTACGCGACCCAGAAACCTCTTGAACTCATGAAGCGCATCGTGGAGGCGTCGACAGAAGAAGGCGACCTCGTGGGAGATTTCTTCTGCGGAAGCGGAAGCCTGCCTGAGGCGGCGCATATCCTTGGACGGAGATGGGCCGGATGTGACAGCGAAATGATCGCAGCGGCAATGGCCAGACGCAGGCTCAAAAAAGCCGGCGCTGATTTCAGGTTCACCAGACTCGAGCCCGCAAGGCCTCTCATCGGAAGGGCGGACATGAGCATACTGAGCGCGGATCCTCTTGAGGACGGAAGAAAACTGTATAAATGCAGACTGGCAGACCTGATGCCTGACATTGACACAGGTTCCATACAGATGAAGGACCGCGCGCATGTTGAAGACGCTCTTGAGGCTGACAGGCTTCAGTTTGCCGATCATGTGATGATAGATCCGGATTATGACGGGGCTTTTGAAAGCAGATATATCTTTGACGCGGGCGCGGATGAGATGAGCTTCATCTCGGACGGCAGTTTCGCGGTCATAGTCGTAGACATATTCGGAAAAGAATACGAAGCGGAGATCATACAGCGATAAGAGAAAAGACTTATGAGCAATAAAAAAAAGAAAAGCGACAATACAAAGAAAACAAGTGAAAAAAGCGCAAAGAGCCAGGAGACGCCTATAAGCAGTCTCGACAAAAAACTCGAGAAAGAGGCGGCTGCGAATAAGGCGGCGAATGACAGGTATGCCGGAGATCCGAAATACCACGGACATTCAAAGTTCGAGGTAAGGGCACGTGAGATTGGTCTGGCGATGCTGGCTGTCGTCATCGGATCGCTCGCGACGGTTTCGATCATGCTTCCGAACGGACTCACTTTCGGCGGCATCACGGGAATCGCAAGGATCATACAGCAGTATACACATTGGAACTACTCACTGATCTACTACGCGCTGGCTCTCATCGTAGCGGCGATAGTCTGGATATTCCTGGGCTTCAAAGAGGTAAAGAAGATACTTCTGATGTCACTAACGTATCCTCTGGTGATGTTTGTGCTTGAAGTCAATAATGTGGTTATCGTAAAGAGCGATGATCTGTTCCTTGTTTCGGTATTCTGCGGTGTCGTGATGGGTGTTTCCGGAGGACTCACGTTCAGGGCAGGCTTTTCATCGGGCGGGACCGACTCGCTGGCTAAGGTGATCAAGATGCGCTGGCTGCCTCATCTGGGAATAAACGACATCACGTTCGCAATAAACGCTCTGATAGTAATATTCAGCGCCATCGTGTTCGGCATCAACATCGCGCTTTACGCAGTCATTATCATTTATATGTCCATGAGAGTGAGCGAGGCAGTGATGTACGGCCTCAGCAATAAGATAGTGGAGCTCGACATCATTCCGGGTGACGCTGAAGCGCTCACGGAGTTTATCATGTATGAACTGGGACGCGGAGTATCGAGCATAGAAGTGACCGGAGAGTATACCGGAGACAAAAGAAAACAACTCAAGATCCTCTGCTCGCCGCGTGAGAGCTTTCTTATCAAGCGGCATCTGGCGAAAGAAGATCCTAAGTCGTTCGTCTCGGTCATCAGCGTAAAGTCCGTATGGGGAGTTGGAAGAGGCTTCTCGGACATACGCGAGATAGATCTGTAAATGTAAAGAGTACTTTACATAGAATAATACATCTCAGCAAGATAGCGGGCGATCATGTTGGAAGCGCGTGGACTCAGAATAAGGTAGCCGTTAACGCAGTCCGGATCGGAGAGCAATTTATTGAGAGACTCGGCAAGCGCCGGGTCTTTTTCATTTATGCCGCCGCGCAGAAATGACATGTCGAGGAAGAGGGCGTCCGGATGTGAGCTGACAGGGACACTGATCTCGAACGAGCGGCTCTCCGAATTGAAGACGGCGGTGACGGGACTGTCTCCATCAGGGAAGTAGGCACATGATATCGGGTCGACGATCTGCTCGCCTGTTATTCTGAGTACCGGATCCGCCGTCTTTCCTTGACGGGCGCGTTTGATGCTGTGGCGCACGCTGAGCCTGCCGCCCGCGGCAGGCAGGCCGTAAACGGCCAGTGCCTGATGAAGATCAGGCACGTCAGCGAGCGCGAGATACATGAGCCTGTGAAGATGCAGGACATCTTCTCTGTTATGAGTGAGGATGATCTTTTCGATGGTGCTGTTTCCGCTGAGCGCGTACTGGTCGAAAAGTGCCACGCTCTCGCGTCCGCTTATTGTATCTCCGCGGTCTGACAGTATCCCGTAGTGGTTTTCGATCGATTTCTGGCTCATCGAACCGATGCGCTTTCTCATGTCAGTACTCTTGCAGAGAAACCTGTAAAGATCGAAATGGAACATGCTCAGCCGCCTGCCCAGCATGTTTGCCTCGAGTCTCGCGTTTATGAACGGGATGTCATACGCGTATCCGTTGAACGTAACGAGGAATCCGGCGCCGCTTTCTTCTATGAAGTCCATAGCCGCGTCAAGGACTTTTGCCTCCTCGTAATGATTCTCTGCGAGGAACTGAGTTATCCTGACGCCGCTGTCAGTGCGCGTAAGAAGACCTATCAGGACCGCCTTGCAGTTGACACGGTCAAGGCCCGTAGCCTCGATGTCGAGCACGCAGGGTTCCATACCGTCAAAATAATCGCCCCACAGAGGGTGGTATTCACCTGTTATCCTGTAATCTCTCGTAAAAACTTTCATGCAATCAAGTTAGCACACAAGACGCGAATTGGCAATGATACAAAAGACTTCATTCGTGTGATATACTTTCAATGATAGTTGATTCAAAGAGAGAGTTATATCAGGATATGCAGAATGGTCTCCATCCTGCATTTAAAAACGATCGAGAGAGGAAGTAATTCATGGACAATTTTGAATCATTGAAACAATTTAAGGAACTCCTGGATATGGGAGTGATCACGCAGGAAGAGTTTGACAAAAAGAAAGCCGAATTGCTCAGTGCGCATCAGGCTGTTCCCGTACTTCAGCAGGCCTCTCCTTCAGAGTCAGTTCCGGGAAACTCCTTTCCTGCTGCAGCAACACCGGCTGCCGGTTTTTCTAAACCGGCGAATAAGTTCAACAGAAAGGATAATAAAAAGAATACCATTCTGATAGCAGGGATAGCTGCCGGGGTGCTGATCCTCATTATATTGCTGGCTTCACTTATTCCCGTCAAACAGTCAAAGATCGTAGGCACATGGGACGGTTCCTGGACCTATGAGGGAAATTCATTCGAAAAAATCATACTGTTTGAAACAGACTCAACATTTACAAGTCTCACTTACAAGAACGGCAGTGCGAGTGACCTTGATATGGGAACTTATGAGATAAGGGGCAAAAAAGTGATACTTCACTCGTCGATCAATAACGGAGTAATGACCGAGTACAAGTACAAAAGAGGAAAACTGTTCAATAACGGGCACGGATTATCCAAAATAAGCTAGCTGCCCTGAGATCGTGTCAGTTCAAATGACTATATAAAGGAGATAAATGTATAAATGAAACTGGGAATAGTAGGACTTCCGAACGTAGGTAAAAGCACACTTTTCAACGCGATAACAAAGGCAGGGGCAGAGGCCGCGAACTATCCGTTCTGCACCATAGAGCCGAACGTGGGCGTGGTCACAGTGCCTGACGAGCGTGTTACGACGCTCTCGAAGGTGTACAACTCCCGGAAGACCATATATACGACCATAGAATTCAGCGATATCGCCGGACTGGTCAAGGGCGCTTCAAAGGGCGAAGGTCTGGGCAATAAATTCCTCGGACATATCAGAGAAGTGGAAGCGATCGTCCATGTCGTCAGATGCTTCGATGACGACAATGTGGTCCATGTGGACGGAAGGATAGATCCTGTCGATGATATCGGGATCATAGACACGGAACTGATAATAGCCGACATGGAGGTCCTTGAGCGCAGGATGGCGAAGACCGAAAAGCAGGCGAAGGCCGATAAGTCAGCGAGGGGAGAACTGGATCTTCTTAAGCGTGTTTACGGCATCCTTTCGGAGGGCAGACGCGCCAGGGAGATCGAAGATCTGGACGAAGAAGAAGCGGCTTTCGTCAAGTCGCTCGATCTTCTGACATATAAGCCGGTCATTTACGCTGCCAATGTTTCGGAAGACAACGCTTCCGGTGAGGACAACAAATATGTTGACGCTGTAAGAGAGCACGCCGCGGCTGAGGGATCTGAAGTCGTGGTCATCAGCGCTAAAGTCGAGGCGGAACTCGCCGAGCTCGAAGACGAGGAAAGAGAGATGTTCCTTGAGGAACTCGGAATAGAAGAGTCCGGACTGGACAAACTGATCAAGTCTTCGTACTCGCTGCTCGATCTTATAAGCTTCCTTACTACCGGTGAGGATGAGACAAGGGCGTGGACCATAAAGCGCGGGACCCGCGCTCCACAGGCGGCCGGAAAGATCCATTCAGATTTCGAAAAGGGATTCATACGGGCGGAGACCATTTCATATGACAAGCTGATGGAGGTCGGAGGCAAGGTATCCGCAGCCAAAGAAAAGGGCTGGCTCAGATCGGAAGGAAAGGACTATGTCGTCAAGGACGGTGACGTTATGCACTTCCTTTTCAACGTTTAATGCTGCTAAATGGTTGACAATACAGGCTTTTAGGGTTCAGATTGTATTATTGTTGCGCATCTTGTTTTTTTGAAGTACATATTCATTGAAAAAGGCAGAGATGCACCTTATAATGAATACAGGAATCGCGGAAGCGATTCTATCTCTAGTCCCAATACCCTTTTTCGAAAGAGACTGCACCCCTTGCGGTCTCTTTCATTTTTTCTATTCAGGATCATCTTCCGGTTCTTCCGCTTCCGCGGAAGTTTCTGCAGGGTCGATGAGTTTCTTCTTTGAGGAATAAGCGTAAAGAAGGATGCCGAAGACGGCCGCGCAGACGCTTATGACCTGAGCCTGTCTGAACGGGCCGATCATGAGCGAGTCTGTGCGCAGACCTTCAACGAAGAAGCGCTCAAGTGAATAGAATAACAGATAGAGCGCAAAGGTCTGCCCGTAAGCAGTTCTCTTGTTTTTATCGAAGTAACTGAGAGCGAAGAACAGTATCAGACACCATATCGACTCATAAAGGAAAGTAGGGTGGACCATCTCACCGTCAACGAGTATGCCCCATGGCAGATCGGTAGGACCGCCGTGGGCCTCGCCGTTGAAATAGTTTCCCCATCTGCCTATGGCCTGGGCAAGAGCGACAGTCGGTATGAAAAGATCGAGGATATTGAGAGTATCGATCTTCTTATGCTTACATACGAGCAGAACAGTAAGTGCGCCGAAGATCAGACCTCCGTGTATGGCCAGACCGCCGCTGCGGATGTCGATCACTGAACTGAAGGACTTGTAGTAGTCCAGATTGAACAGTACATAATAAAGCCTGGCGCCGATCACTCCTATCGGGAGCATCAGAAGCGCTGTATCGAGAACATCTTCATCAGTCAGACCATGGCGCGGCGCTCTTTTGCATGACAAGAGCACGGCTATCAGCATGCCTGCCGCTATGAGGATGCCGTACCATCTGATAGCTATTCCGAATATGGTGAACGCTATAGGATCCGGATGACCCATGATAAACCTCCAGACTCGCAGCCTCTCGCTTGGCTGCGCAATGCACTGCAATAGTATAACATAAATTTGTGAAATTTGTTGACAAGCCTATTTTCTTTTGTTACTATAATCAAGCGCGATTGAAAGAATCAAGCGATATGGCGGCGTAGCTTAGCTGGCTAGAGCGTCCGGTTCATACCCGGAAGGTCACTGGTTCAAGTCCAGTCGCCGCTACCAACATGGGATCATAGCTCAGCTGGGAGAGCACCTGCCTTACAAGCAGGGGGTCATAGGTTCGAGCCCTATTGGTCCCACCATTTGCGGCCGGGTAGTTCAGCTGGTTAGAATGCCAGCCTGTCACGCTGGAGGTCGACGGTTCGAGCCCGTTCCCGGTCGCCACTTTTTTTCTGAGGGCATGGTGGGTGTCGTCAAGTGGTTAAGACCCTGGGTTGTGGCTCCAGTATTCGTGGGTTCGAATCCCACCATCCACCCCAAATTTCTCTTTTACAAAGCACAAAGATGTGCTAAAATAGCAAATGCTGATGGGGTATAGCCAAGCGGTAAGGCAACGGATTCTGATTCCGTCATTCGTAGGTTCGAATCCTACTACCCTAGCCAGGAAAATGAGGGACTCTGATGAGTCCCTCATCTATAAGGCGACATAGCCAAGTGGTAAGGCAGAGGTCTGCAAAACCTTCACCCCCGGTTCAAATCCGGGTGTCGCCTCCAACTAAGACCGTATATGCGGTCTTTTTCTTTACACAAATAATAATGAATTAAAGATATCTATAATCAAAGCGGATAGTATATAATAATCCAAACAGTCTTGATATAACGATTCCGGTCAGGACCGGACTTTACAGGAGAACAAAAAAATGATAAAGAGGACAGGACGCTTTAAAAGGCTTGCTGTACTTATGACAGCGCTGATTATGATCGTTTCGTGCGCCGGCTTCATGAGCGGCTGCAGGAGCGGAGTTAACGGCGAGGTATACGTATACTGTTACGGTGACTACTTCGACCCTATGCTGCTTGACATGTTCGAAGAGGAGACCGGCATAAGAGTGATACCGGATTACTTCGATACCGCAGAAGAAATGTATACCGTTCTCGAAAACAACGCTACGACCTATGACTGCGTGTGTACATCTGATTACATGATACAGCGCATGGCCGGCAACGATATGCTGGCAGAACTCAACTGGGACAACATACCCGAGATAAAGAATATCTCAGACATCTATATGAAAAAATCCGAGAGCTTCGATCCGGGCAATAAATTTTCAGTGCCTTATCAGCTGGGTGTAGCGGGTATCCTGTATAACAAGACTATGACAGGAGACGTGGTGATCGATTCATGGGATGACCTCTGGAACGAACAGTTCACAAACAGTCTCGTCATGCCTGACAGCGTCCGCGACGCTTTCATGATCGGACTGAAAAAGCTCGGCTATTCCGCTAACTCAACGGATGAGGCCGAGATAAAGGCAGCCGCCGAAGAACTTATCAAGCAGAAACCGCTGGTCTACAAATACGCAAACGATTCCGCGCGCGATCTGCTCGCGAACGGCTCAGCGGCCGTGGGCGTCGTCTGGAACGGTGAATATATCTATACCAAGGAACTGAACGAGGATGTCGAATTCGTTGTACCTGAAGAAGGCTCAGAGTTCTTCATAGACTCGTGGGTCATCCCTAAGAACGCGGTCAACAAGGAGAACGCCGAAGCCTGGATCAACTTCCTGTGCAAGGCCGAAGTTGCTGCCATAAACTTCGATTATCTATACTATACGACACCTAATGAGGCTGCTCTTGAGCTTATCGACGAAGAATACCTGAACGAGAAAGCAGTCTTCCCGGACGAAGACACCATCTCGCGCTGCGAGACTCTTGTTACTCTCGATCCCGCGACCACTGAACTCTACAGTGATTATTGGAAGAAGGTAAAGGCGGAATGACAGTAAGCCATGGAGTGATTCCGGAATTATCCGGAAAAAAGAAACATATGATAAACAGGGTGGCCCTCGTGATCGGGGGCAACCTTCTTTTCGCGATCGGGATCAACTACATAATCACACCGATGAATCTGTACAGCAGCGGATTCACCGGCATATCGATGCTGCTCCGCATGCTGCTTGTCGACGTTCTCAAAGTGCCTCAGATACCCGGCATAAACTATCTGGGTATCATTTACTGGATACTCAACATGCCGCTGTTTTTACTGGCGTATAAGGCGCTGGGGAAGGAGTTCTGCATCACGACAGCAGTTTCTATAGGTATAGCCTCTGTCTGTATGGCGCTGGTACCGGTGCCGCAAAAGCCGCTTTTTGATGACTATCTCACGGCCTGCCTCGTAGGGGGTCTTGTATCCGGAACAGGCGCGGGACTCGTGCTGAAGGGAGGTACTTCAGGAGGAGGTCAGGATATCATAGGAGTGGCGTTTTCAAAGACCCATCCGAACTTCAGCGTAGGAAAGATATCGATCGCCATAAACGCAGTCATTTACGGAGTCTGCTTCTTCCTGTTCGACATACAGATAGTCGTATACTCGATGATATTCGCTGTGGTGAACGCTCTGGCTCTCGATTATCAGCATACGCAGAACCAGAACGTGCAGGTGATGATATTCACAAAAAAGGGAGGCATCACCGACAGGGTGATAAAGGAAATCAGAAGGGGCGTGACTTACTGGAACGGTGCAGGAGGTTATACCGACGAAGATACATATGTGCTCACTACTATGGTGACGAAGTATGAACTCCCGGGACTTATAAATATTATCAAGAGCGTGGATCCGAACGCTTTCGTGATGGTGAACGAGGGCACAAAGATCTACGGAAACTTCGAGAAGCGTTTCACTGAATGACAGCCGGGTGAACGGACTGAGACAAGAAAAACTCCTTCGCGGTGCATACCCTGAAGGAGTTTTTGATTGCTTTATTCCGCTACCGTTCCGGACAGCTTATTCTGAAGGGGTATCGATCTTTGGGATCGATTCCAGTGCCCTGAAGTATTTGTCACGGTCTTCCGAGTAATAGCGTGTGTACTGGCTGTCGTTCGAATGATGAAGGTCATGCACATATGAGTGCTCTTTACCGAAGATCTCGGTGTTGTCGCCTTCCATGATATATACGGCGATATCGCTGCACTTATCTGAGATGTGCTCTACGTTCGTCAGGATGGACTGGTAATGGATGCCTTTGATAGGATCGCATATCTGGTTGACCATCCTGAACACATGTCTGGCGTTCAGTTCCTCGACCATGTCATCGATGACTTCCTCGAGCGGCTCTACCTGAGCGGCCAGGGAGGAATCTCCGGTCTTGAAAGCGCGGGATGTGATGTCCATGATCTCATATATGGCGTCAAAGGCGACGCGCAGTTCAGCCATGGCTGTCTCTGAGAAACCTGTGCTTTCTGCCCGGAGGCTGTTGACCACGTTGGATATGTTGACCGCGAGGTCACCGATACGTTCGTAGCAGATCATGGTCTTGATGATCCTGTTCTGATAACGTGTATCGGCGGCGCTGATGATATTAGGCGAGAGCGATACCAGGTATTTGTTCGTCGCGTCTGTCATGCTGTCGAGAAGGTCTTCGCGCGTCTGTATCCTCTCGTCCCGTTTAGGATCATGATCGTAGATCTGGTGTACGGCGGCGTCGAAGTTGTGCGCGGCTATGTCGCTCATTTCCTTGACGACTCTTTCAGCCTGGTCGAGAGCCAGGGCAGGGGATGTGAAGAGGTGCTCGTCGAGCGCGTCCAGAGCGGCGATGGCGCTCTTGTCTTCTTCATCTACAGGCTCATCCTTTACGATTTTGATGCTTATCTTTTCGAAAACTCCGGTCAGCGGCAGAAGCAGTACGGCAGGGATAAGCCTGAAACATCCGTGGATGTTGGCTACTCCGCCGGAATTGAGGTTTGCCGTCCAAAGAGCGTCACTGATAAGACCGGTCTTTCTGCCGATGAACACGAGCAGGAAGCATATGAGAGCAGCGAATACGTTATACACGATATGTACGACAGCCGTACGCCTTTGAACAGGCTTAGCCCCGATACGGCTGACAAGATATGTCGTAAGGCAGTCTCCGATGTTGACACCGATGATGACCGCGAAAACCGCGCTGAATGTCACACCTACAGAGCTGGCTATGGACTGTATGATACCGACTACCGCGGATGAGCTCTGCACCACGCCGGTCACGAGCACTCCGGACAGAAAGCCAAGAGCGTAGTTGTTCGAAAAAGCGGTCAGCAGATGGCTCAGGGACTCTCCGAAACCCGATACCACATTGCTCATGTAGATGAGTCCCATGAACAGTATTCCGAAACCGCATGAGACCTGACCGGCAGTCTTGTATGAGTTCGACTTCAGAAACATGATCAGCACGATGCCTATCACAAGGGCGAGAGGGGCGAGATTGTCAGCCTTGAAGAAATACAGAGGACTGTCCATTCCAGAACTGACGTCCATGAGACGGATGATCTGCGCCGTGATGGCGGTACCGACGTTCGCTCCGAGAACTATGCCTACTGATTGGTGGAATGTGAGAAAACCCGCGCCGACAAGTCCGACAGTGATAACTATGGTCGCCGTGGAACTCTGTATGATGCATGCAACGAGCATGCCGAGCAGAAATCCCATCGCAGGTTTGTTCGTCACCTTGGCGAGCGCGTTCTTCATCGCTCCGCCCGATGAACTCTTGAGGCCGTCTCCCATGACACGCATGCCGTACAGGAACATCGACAATCCTCCGAGGAAGGCGATCACATTATAAAAAACAGCCATAAATCACTGATACCTCCGTTCTGAAAAAGCTACGGAAACTAAGGCCGTCCCAATTTTTTCCCAAATATATTATATGGAGCGAATATGTCAATTGCAATGTTAAACAGGGCACAAAAAGAAGGGAAAAACAATGTGAAAATGCTGTTGACATATTCCTACTAAAAGAGTAGGATTTGTCTGGCGATAAACGGCTCATCAAGAGACCGTTTCCGCGGAAAGGAGACTTCGGACATGATGGTATCGACCAAGGGCAGATATGCTCTGACTGTAATGGTTGATCTCGCGCGCAACGGAGGCGATGGTTATGTATCGCTTTCAGACATCGCCGAAAGAGAGAATCTTTCGATGAAGTATCTTGAAAGCATAATCTCCATCCTCAATAAAGGAGGCATGCTGGTCAGCCTCAGGGGCAAAAACGGAGGATACAAACTTGCGCGCGATCCTAAGGATTACAACATAAGCGAGATACTGCTGCTCACGGAAGGAACGCTCGCTCCGGTCAACTGCATCATGCAGGAGGGAGTCCAGTGCGAGAAAGCCGCGAAATGCAGCACGCTTCCGCTTTGGGCGGGACTCGACAAGGCTATCGAGAACTATCTTTCCTCGATCACACTCGAGGACATCATCGAGGGCAACCGCAAAAAGATGCTGGGCGATTACTGCGAGAGCTGCGCTCCGGCGGACCGCGACGAATAAAAGATACCGGCGTATCTGCGCCGGCATACATAAACAAGATTCAGGAGGATCATAAATGAAAGTATATGCTGACAATGCCGCGACAACATATCTCAGCAAAACTGCGAGAGACAGATTCATACAGTGTCTCGATGAGTTCAACGGCAATCCTAACAGCCTTCACAGCGACGGACAGCGCACTCAGGAAGTGCTCGATGAGGCCAGGGCGATAGTCGCCGGCTGCATCAACGCAGCAAGACCGAATGAGATATATTTCACTTCCGGCGGTTCGGAAGCTGACAACCAGGCACTGCTCTCCGCGGCGAGAGGTCTCGCTCCGAAGGGAAAGAAACACCTCATAACGCTCAACATCGAGCACCATGCTATCCTTCACACGATGCGCAAGCTCGAAGGCGAGGGCTTCGAAGTTACATATCTGGCTCCTAAGTCAAACGGCATCGTAGATGTAAAAGATGTAGAGGACGCCATCAGGGACGATACGGCTCTTGTCAGCGTGATGTTCGCGAACAATGAGATGGGCGCGATCCAGCCTATAGCGGAGATAGGCGCTCTGTGCAAGTCAAAGGGCGTGCTGTTCCATACGGATTCCGTTCAGGCGGCAGCGCATCTGCCTATAGATGTACAGGCCATGCACATCGACATGCTTTCGATGTCGGGCCATAAGTTCCACGGCCCTAAGGGCGTTGGCATCTTCTACGCGCGCAACGGCATCAAACTGGTCAACGTCATCGAAGGCGGAGCTCAGGAGAGAGGAAAGCGCGCGGGTACGGTGAACGTTCCGGCGATCTCAGCCATGGCGTACGCTCTCAGGGAGGGCTGCGAGAACATGGAAGAGAACATGAAGAAGGTCAGCGCGCTCAGAGACAGACTGATCGAAGGACTCAAGGATATCCCTTATTCGCAGCTCAACGGAGATCCGGTAAAGAGACTTCCGGGCAATGTCAACTGGTCGTTCGAGGGAGTCGAGGGAGAGAGCCTTCTGCTCCATCTCGACATGTACGGGATAGAATGCTCATCCGGAAGCGCCTGCACGAGCGAATCTCTCGATCCGTCACACGTGCTGCTCGGCATGGGAGTTCCTGTAGAGGCGGCTCACGGATCGCTCAGGTTCAGCCTTGATATCGATAACACTGAAGAGCAGGTCGACTACATAATCGAGAAGGTACATGATGTGGTCAAGTATTACAGAGATCTGTCACCGTACTGGGAAGACCTTCTGACAGGAAAGAGAGAACATTGCATCCCTGAATACTGGAATGCGTAAATGTAAAGAGTTCTTTACATAATGACAACGGAATGATGTAAAGGAAACTTTACATATATACGAAAGGAGATAAAAATGTCACTGTATACAGATAAAGTAATGGATCACTTTGAGCACCCGCGCAATGTAGGCGTGATCGAGGACGCTGACGGAGTAGGCGAGGTAGGAAACCCGGTCTGCGGAGACATCATGAAGATGTACCTCAAGATCGAAGACGACAGGATCGCAGACGTCAAGTTCAAGACATTCGGCTGCGGAAGCGCAATCGCGACAAGCTCCATGGCTACCGAGCTTATCAAGGGAAAGACTCTTGATGAGGCGCTCGAACTCACCAACAAGGCAGTAGTAGACGCTCTTGACGGACTCCCTGCAAGAAAGATCCATTGCTCTGTCCTCGCTGAGGATGCCATCAAGGCGGCTCTTGTTGATTATTACACCAGAAGCGGAAAGGAAATGCCTGAGAGCCTGGTGGGATTCGAGCCGCATGAAGAGTAGTGATGTAAAGATAACTTTACATATTGTACGGACTTAAAAACATGGGCCGGCACGGATGACGATACCTGTCAGAAAAGTGCCGGCCTTTTGAAGTTGCCCGCGGCGTCTTTGCAGCCTGCCTGCGGAGCATAAAAAAGGACATGAAAATTCATCAAATCAATAACAAAGTTTACAATAGTGTTGTATAATTATTTGGAATGTGCCGGTGACGGAACCGGCAGCATACCAAAGACCGGAGATCTATATAATGAATGACAGAAAAGTAATGAAGCTTGCGTCAAGGGGCAAGCGCTTTGGCGCAGGTATTACCGACCTGATAGTGCCGTTCTTCTCATATGTGATGCTTCTGGGCATCCTGGTGAATAACGGCATCGACCCGTACGCTCTGTATAACAACTACAGCGCCGAATACGCTTACGAAATAGCCAACAGGCTGGACAGGCCGTCAATGACTATCATGTCGTTCATCAGTTTCACACTGATCATTTATCTGGTCGTCGAGATGATACTGTTTGCCAGGGGCATGTCGATAGGCAAGGCCATATTCGGGCTTCAGGTCGTATCCATCAAGGACGGCAGCGCTTTCAGGTTCTGGAAGATGATGCTGAGAGAGGTGATCGTGAAACGTGCATCGGCAGGATTTCTGCTTCTCGGATTCATCTGGATACTGATAGACGATAAGAACCGCGCCTGGCACGATAAGATACTCGATTCATACGTAGTGGATCTCAGGGAATCCGAGAGGATAAGACGCGGCAGAGAGGCCGCGTATAACGAAGCGGTCCGTCGCGCCATGACAGATGTCAGCAGCACCACGGACGTCAACGGGGACGGAGAGATCAGCGGGGAGATCGGAAATACCCCGGAAAACAAATAAAAGGGGACTGGAACAGAAATATGAAGAAAACCGGCAAGATCGTACAGAACGACAATCTTGTTCGAAACATACACAAGATGACATTCGATATGGGTGAGTGCGAATTCAGCCTCCCCGGTCAGTATGCCATGATAGAGGCCGGCGGCATCCGCAGACCTTATCAGGTATGTGACTTTGACAGCAGCAGATTCACCATCGTGTTCCCGGTAGAAGACGAGGAGAGCAGAAGGCTCGCCGCGCTCAGACCGGGTGAAGACGCCGAGATCACGTCAGGACTCGGAAACGGGTTTGACCTTGACGCGATGCCGGGCGAAGTATGTCTGGTAGCGGACGACCTGGGTATCCCCGAGATGCTGGGCCTTTCCCGCAGTCTTTTGATGCGCGGCGTAAGATGCAGGCTCATACTGAGCTATCCGAGCAAGAAAGATATTTACATGCTCGAATCGTTCAGGAACCTCGTCAGCGAGATAGAAGTGCTGACTCTGGACGGCAGCAACGGGCGTGAAGGCAAGGCTTCAGACGCGGTAAGACATGTTCCGTACATCTGCGCCGGAGGCTCGCTTGAACTTCTGAAGTCGCTCGCCGACAAGGCAGACGCGGGACAGTTCAGCCTCAGCAGCACCGTGCTCGCGGAATCTGAAGATTATGACGACTGCTTCATAGAAACGACGAAGGGCAGGCTGAACTGCAGCGACGCCGGTCCCGTTTTCGACAAGAACATCATTATCTGGGACAAACTGACTAAATAAATACAGCGGGGTCTGCTGACCTGACCGCGGATATATGGATATATAAAGAGAGGTAATGCCGATGTACGCACTGACGGCAAAGGGAATGAAATATATGGATGAGTACGCTTCACGCGCCGGTCTCCCGGGAGTTGTCCTGATGGAGAACGCCGCGCGCGGAGTCGCTGATGCCGTTGCGGGAAAGATCCCGGACAGATCAGCGAAGATCCTCGTCCTCGCCGGACACGGAAACAACGGCGGAGACGCCGTCGCGGCGGCCAGATGGCTCGCTCAGATGGGGTATTCGGACGTCAGCGTATATTTCGCGGGCAGCATGGAAAAAGCCGGCAGCGAGTTCAGGCGCCAGATGAGCATACTGGTCAATTCACACAGAGAGGTGAGGATAGCAGGCCTCAGAGGCATAGAACGCAACATCCTCAACGCGGCCTATGACTGCATCATCGACGGCATGTACGGCATCGGTCTGAACAGATCGCTCAGCGATGATGAGATCAGGCTCGTCAAATACATAAACTCAAAGTCCGGATACAAGATAGCAGTAGACATCCCTTCGGGACTCAATGCGACGAGCGGACTGATAATGGGCGAGGCCATAAGGGCGGACCTTACCGTCACATTCGGAAGTTATAAGACCGGAATGTTCTTCGGAGCGGGCAGAGAATGCTGCGGAGAGGTGAAAGTGGTCGATATAGGGCTCATGCCTGACGGCTACGAAAACGTGAGCGACAAGCTCGAAGTGCTCGACAGCGCGTTCCTCGACAAGACCATCGGCAAGGCGCTCGTACCGAGAAACGAGAGCGGACACAAGGGCACCTTCGGTACAGTAGGACTGGTGATCAGTTCGAACGGAATGCTCGGCGCGGGCATGCTGGCCGCAAGAGCGGCCTACAGAGCAGGCTGCGGTCTCGTAAAGATATTTTGCCCATCCAAGTATACGGGATTCTTCAATGTCTCCATCCCTGAAGCAGTCGCTGTGCCGTACAAGGCTGATGACGTTCTCGGAGCTTTCGAGGGATTCAAAGATGACGTAGACGTCATACTGATCGGACCGGGACTCAGAGAGGATTCCACGGGAAGACTTCTGGTCAAGCAGATACTCGCGGGCAATAAGCCGGCAGTGTTCGATGCGGGAGCATTGAATCTGATCTCGCGAAACCTGAAGGCGCTTCGCAAGAGAAAATGCCAGTGTGTCATCACGCCTCATCTGGGTGAGATGGCAAGGCTCTGCGGCGAAGATGTCAATATCGTCGCGAGGAGCCGCATAGGCTATACACGTAAATTCTCGGAGAAATTTGAAGTGAGTATGGTCGTCAAGTCCGACGTATCGCTCATTGCTCTCAGAGATCAGGGAAGAGGTCAGAAACTCTATATAAACACTGCAGGGAATTCCGGACTCGCGACCGCAGGGTCGGGAGATGTACTGGCGGGAGTTATCGCATCGCTCATCGCTCAGGGGAATCCTCTGGACACGAGTCTCGTATACGGAGTCATGGTACACGGCAAGGCGGCTGAGAAGTTCGCGAAGGACGGCGACTCAAAACGCAAAATGATGGCCGGAGATATTATTGACAATCTGTTCTGAGAGTAGTAGAATCACTGCGTTGCGGTTTAAAAAACCGTAAATACCATGACGACGGGAGGTGAGACAAGAATATGGCACAGGTAATAGTAAGAGAAAACGAGAGCCTGGAGAGTGCTCTTAAGAGATTTAAGAGATCTTGCGCTCGCGACGGCGTCATGGCCGAACTGCGTAAGAGAGAGCACTACGAGAAGCCAAGCGTAAGACGTAAGAAAAAGTCCGAGGCTGCTCGCAAGAAAGCTCGTAAGTTCTAATTGCAAATGAGGATGCGAACCAGTGTTATGCCGGTTCGCATTTTTCTTAGAAAAGGAGTAATAAAATGGGTCTTAAAGAACAATTGATGCAGGACTACAAGGACGCTATGAAGAACGCGGACACGGTCAGGAAGAACACTGTCAACATGGTGAGAGCCGCGATCAAGCAGCACGAGATCGATATGAGAGTCAGCCTTGATGACGACGCCGACATAGTCAAGATCATCAAAAAGCAGGTCAAGATGAGAATGGACGCGCTCGAGGATTTCGCAAAGGCCGGAAGAGACGACATGCTCGAGGGCTACAGGAAAGAGATCGAGATACTTCAGTCGTATCTGCCTGAGGAGATGGGCGAAGAAGAGATCAAGGCGAAGGTAAAAGAGATAGCTGAGAAACTCGGAGTTGAGGCGAACATGAAAAACATGGGAACTCTCATGAAGAACTGCATGGCAGAACTCAAGGATAAGGCAGACGGTTCCGCTGTAAACAAAGCTGTAAAAGAATTCCTCAGCGGTAAATAAGATTATGGAATACAAGATAAACATACCTGAAGAGATCGATATACAGGGACTGTTCGGCAATTACGACGCCAATGTGCGTTCGGTCGAGAAGTTCACGGGCACTGAGATGTCGCTGCGCGACAGCGTGCTGACAATAAGGGGCAGGGACCCTGAGCTTGCCGCGCGCATCATCGCAAGGCTCATCGACGCGCTCAACAATGAACCCGAACTCGATTCTCAGAAACTGAACTATCTCATAGAGATGGAGGCCGGCGGAAAGGACTTCGATGAACAGAAAGTCTCACGCGACATCATCTGCTACACCCATACCGGAAGACCTCTGAAGCCGAAGACTCAGGCTCAGAAGGACTATGTGGACAACATAAGGGCAGCAGACATGGTGTTCGGCATCGGACCTGCCGGAACAGGCAAGACATATCTGGCGTGCGCCATGGCGATCAACGCGTACAAGAACAAGGAAGTCGAGAGGATAATCCTAACAAGGCCTGCCGTTGAGGCGGGGGAGAGGCTCGGATTCCTTCCGGGAGACATGCAGGAGAAAGTAGATCCTTACCTGCGTCCGCTCTATGACGCGCTTTACGACGTTCTGGGGATAGAAGCCGCCGCAAGGCTGAGAGAGAAAGGCGTTATAGAAGTCGTTCCTCTGGCTTACATGAGGGGCCGCACGCTTGATAACGCTTTCATAATCCTCGATGAAGCCCAGAATACGACGCGCGAACAGATGAAGATGTTCCTTACGAGAATGGGATTCAACTCAAAGGTGGTTGTCACCGGAGACGTGACGCAGATAGACCTGCCGAGCGGTACAGTCTCGGGCCTGAAGGACGCACGCAAGGTGCTGAGCGGTGTGGAAGGAATAAGGTTCAACACATTCAGCGAAGTTGACGTCGTAAGGCACGAGCTGGTCAAGCGCATCATAAGGGCTTATGATTCTTATGACAATAAAAATAAGGTGAGAAGCACTACCTCGAAGGGGAACAAGGTCAGCGACAGGTGAATTTATGCAGATAGTATTCAACGATGAATTTGACAGGCTGACGCCTGAAATGTGGGGACTTATGGAGCAAGCCGCGGACGCGGCGTTCCGCACTGAATTCGGCAGCGAGATCGATGCTGCGGGCCTCGAAAACGAACCTGAGATCGGCGTCACTATAGTTGACGATAACACAATACTCGAACTTAACCGCGAGTACAGAGAAAAGGACAGCGTCACTGATGTACTGAGCTTCCCGCAGTTCGAAGGACACAGCGATCTGCTCGAGGACCTTCTGGATGACGAAGCTTCGACACTCATAGGCGATGTAGTGATCTGCTACGAGCAGGCAGCGCGTCAGGCAGATGAATATGATACGGGCCTCACGCGCGAGATCCTGTATCTTTTCGTCCACAGCGTAATGCATCTGTTCGGATATGATCATATGGAAGAAGATGAAAAGGCGGTAATGAGGGCCCGCGAGGAAGAAGTCCTCTCCGCCATAGGAG
The DNA here is from genome assembly GCA_015058065.1 of Clostridiales bacterium. Classification (GTDB taxonomy): domain Bacteria; phylum Bacillota; class Clostridia; order Peptostreptococcales; family Anaerovoracaceae; genus Crickella. Next base: position 2,378 of record SVDB01000004.1, on the reverse strand, counting down.
TTACCAGAATCAAATGAGATCGGGTTTTATTGCGATAGCGGGCAGGCCTAACGTAGGCAAGTCCACACTTATGAACCGCATGCTTGGCGAAAAGATAGCGATCACTTCGTCAAAGCCGCAGACGACATTAAACAGAATAACAGGAATTTATACCGATCTTGAGTACCGCGGCGGAGAAGGTCTTCAGATGATCTTCCTGGATACGCCGGGGATACACAAGCCTCACAACAAACTGGGGTCGGCAATAAACGAGACAGCGGTCAATACCCTCAGCGGCGTTGACGTCATTCTGCTGCTCATTGACGGTACGCTCGACTTCGGCAGGGGCGATGAGGCGGTGCTCAGGCTGCTCGCTGATACTGACGCGCCTAAGATACTGGCTATCAACAAGAGCGACCTGATCGGTCCCGAGAAGTACCTTGAACTGTATAACAAGTATGATGAGACAGGGCTTTTCGATGACATATACGGAGTTTCAGCTCTCAAAGGCGATAACGTCGGGATGCTGAAAGACAGACTTGCGGGATACATGAAGGAAGGCCCTATGTATTATCCCGATGATATCGCGACGGATGACCCGGTCAGATTCATCGTCAGCGAGATAATACGCGAGAAACTCATGAATTACCTCGAGGATGAAGTTCCGCACGGAGTGTTCGTCGAGATCGAGTCGTTCAAGGAACCTGAAACAGTTCACGGAGCGACAGAGATCTCAGCGGTGATATATTGCGAGAAAAAATCACACAAGGGTATAATCATTGGAAAGGGCGGCAGCAAGCTGAAAGGGGTCGGCAAGGCTGCACGTCTCGAGATAGAAGAACTTCTGGGAGGAAAAGTCTTCCTGAGCCTTTTCGTAAAAGTCAAGGAAGGCTGGCGCGATTCGGAGCGCACCATCCGCAACTGGGGATATAAGGACGAATGATCATCAGCACTGAAGGCATAGTCCTTCGTCAGAGAAAGATCGCGAATAACAGGCGCATGATAGTGCTATTCACGAAGCAGTACGGCAAGCTGTCCGCAGGGACTTCCATAAACGAGAAGTCCCGCAGCAAGGCAGCGCTGACGCTTCGTCCTTTTACTTATGCGGAATATGATATTTTCAGGGGCAGGGACGCGTACAGCATCAATTCCGCTACGGTCAGCAAGAGCTTCTATTCAATAGGCGAGGATATCGACCGATTCATGGCCGCGTCGGCTTTCATAGAATATCTCGACAAGGCGCTCGATGAAGGAGAGCCTATGCCGAAACTGTTCGACCTCAGCCTTGATTTCCTGCAGTCTGTGTCGGTATGCAATTCAGCCCCTGACACGCTGCTTTACGCGTTCATCGTAAAGTCTCTGAAGATGCTGGGAGTCGCTCCGGAACTGGGATGCTGCGTCAACTGCGGCAAGAGACCGGAAGAATTCGGAAGCGGGTACAAAAAGTTCTCTGTAAGCGGCGGAGGAATCATATGCCCGGAGTGCGCCGAAGAAGAGAAAAGAGCGCCCGATTCATTGATTTACAGCCCCGGATTCGATATAATCGATGTGTTTAGATATTTTGATTCCAAACCGTTGAAAACATTTGAAAAGGTAGGCCTCAGACCCGGAGTCCGGAATGAGGTCAAAGAAATACTGGCGGACTATACAGACAGATACCTGGGCATAGACGTGCTCAGAACTAATGAAAGACTGGAGGTACAGTAAATGGAAATCACACTTGAAAAGATCGAGATCGTAAAGGACAGAACCGGCTCGACATACGCTGAGGCAAAGGCGGCTCTCGAGGCTGCTGACGGCAGCGTAGTAGATGCCATCATCGCTCTCGAAGGCAAGATGAACGAAGAGCACGACAAGGTCGACGGCGCGAGCCTCAAGGACAGCCCGATCTTCGCCAAGATGAAAGAGATCGTTGAGAAAGGCAACGTATCCCGCATCCTCGTGAGCAAGAACGACAAGACCATCGTGAACTTCCCTGTTACAGCGGGCGTCATCGGAGCGGTCCTCGTACCATGGGGAGCCATCCTCGGCATAGTCGCGGCGATGGGCACACAGTGCAGCATCGATTTCGTTGACGCTGACGGCAAGGTCATCGACATCGATGGCAAGGTCATCGGAGCTTACGATAAGGCAAGGGGAGCTGTCATCAAGGGAATGGACAAGGCTCAGGAAGCTATCAACAAGGAGAGCATCGACGATCTGATGAGCACTATCGAAGGCATTGCGAAGAAAGCCGGAAAGACGGTCAAGGAACTCATCAAGGACGCGACCGAGGCATATAAACAGAGCGATGCCGAGGACATAATTGAAGAAGAATTCAAGGACGAGGAGCTTTAATAGATGCCAATCGATAAAAAAGACATACCCGTAACTGACAGAGCCGTGACCATGGAAAAGAT
>SVDB01000129.1 GCA_015058065.1 Clostridiales bacterium | reverse complement strand
TATTTTTCCTGATCTGTGACCAGATCGGTCTTGTTCGCGGCTATTATCTGCGGCTTTTTGGAAAGTCTCTGATCGAACTGCTCGAGTTCGTCGTTGATCTTTTTATAATCTTCTATCGGGTCTCTTCCTTCGGATCCGGACACATCGATCACGTGGATCAGCACCTTTGTGCGTTCCACGTGCTTAAGGAATCTGAAACCGAGGCCGGCGCCCTGCGACGCGCCTTCGATGATGCCCGCGATATCCGCCATGACGAAACTCGTATCGTGCAGATAGACTACTCCGAGATTCGGATCGATTGTCGTAAAGTGATAGCCCGCGATCTTCGGCTTGGAATTCGTGCATACCGAGAGCAAAGTCGACTTCCCTACATTAGGGAATCCGAGAAGTCCGACATCAGCTATGAGCTTGAGTTCGAGAATGACCTCGCGTGTCTTTGCGGGGCCTCCGGCCTCGGCAAAGTTCGGAGCCTGTCTCGTACTGCTTTTGTAGTGGACATTTCCCTTTCCGCCGCGGCCTCCTTTAGCTGCTACGACAGAGTCTCCGTCAGCAGTAAGGTCTTTCATGAGATGCCCTGTTTCTTTGTCTATGATCATTGTTCCGACCGGCACTTTGATGTAAAGGTCCTGACCTTTTTTGCCGAAGCGGTTGCGCTTCATGCCCGGCTGCCCGTTCTCGGCCTGATATTTTCTCTTATACTTGAGATCCATCAGGGTCCTGAGGTTTTTATCTGCAACGAAAATAACGCTGCCGCCGTTTCCTCCGTCTCCGCCGTCAGGTCCACCGTCAGGTACATATGGGTCGCGCCGGAAAGTGACGGCGCCATTGCCGCCCTTACCGGATATGATCGTTATCTCTGCTCTGTCAACAAACATGTTCCTTACAATAATAAGAATGGCTCCTACTTGACGTAGGAGCCTGAAGTCTTATGCTTCCTTGCTGTAAACGCTGATCTGCTTTCTCTTCTTGTCGTATCTCTCGAACTTTACAGTTCCGTCGATCTTAGCAAACAGAGTGTCGTCTCCGCCCTTGCCAACATTGTTGCCAGGGTGGAACTTTGTTCCTCTCTGTCTCATGAGGATGCTTCCCGCGCTTACATATTCACCGGCACCTACCTTGAGTCCAAGTCTTTTCGCCTCGGAGTCTCTGCCGTTCTTGGAACTTCCTACTCCTTTTTTACTTGACATCTTGTTTCCTCCTTAACTACTTGGCCTCGATGGCAGCTATGATCTCAGCCTTTGTTGCCTTTGCGGCGACTTTGATACCAAGCTCTTCGGCAACTGCCAGAAGCTCGTCTTTCTTCATGGAAGCGCTGACCTTAGGCGCAGCCTTTTCTTCCTTTGCAGGCTTTTCAGCCTTATCGGCCTTCTTTGCCTTCGGAGCTGCTTCTCCGATACCGGTTACCTTGACCAGTGTGTACGGCTGTCTGTGACCGTTCTTACGTCTGTAATCCTTCTTAGCTTTGTACTTGTAGATGATCACCTTATCAGCCTTGCCCTGCTCGAGGACCTCAGCCTCTACCGCGCAACCTTCTACGAATGGTGTGCCGGCAACAAGCTTGTCTCCGCCAACAGCAACGACCTTGTCGAATACGACTGTGTCGCCTACCTCGGCATCGAGCTTCTCAACTCTGAACTCGTCGCCCTGCTGTACTCTGTACTGCTTGCCACCTGTCATGATGATAGCATACATAATTAAAATTCCTCCTTAAACCAGACTCGCCGAAGCTTGGGTGCTTTCGCTTGAAAACCCGCTCCGAGCGGTTAACCGACAGAAATGATACTACATTGCGATTGCAAGGTCAAGAAGGAATTTGCAATTATTTGAACTATATTTTGAAGGTGTTAAGCGCCATTTTGCGTCATTCTATGACTACGCCGTCTTCATCCACTCTGAGCCCGTTTTCATCGCCCTGATTGGACGGTGAAAGATGCTCCATTAGTTTTCCGCGTACTTCTTCAAGAACCGCCGGATTATCTTCGAGATACGCCTTGACGTTTTCTCTGCCCTGTCCTATCCTCTCGTTCTTGTAGCTGTACCACGACCCGGACTTGTCGATTATGCCTGTCTCAGCGGCAAGATCGAGAATGTCGCCGGAAAGCGAGATCCCGGTACCGTACATGATATCGAATTCGGCCTTTCTGAAAGGCGGCGCCACCTTGTTCTTTACGATCTTGACTCTTGTGCGGTTTCCGAGCACATCTTCACCTTTTTTGATCGTATCAATCTTTCTTACATCGAGTCTCATTGACGCGTAGAACTTGAGCGCACGGCCGCCCGTTGTAGTTTCAGGGTTGCCGAACATGATGCCGATCTTTTCTCTGAGCTGGTTGATGAAGATCACGCATGTGCTGGTCCTGTTGATGGCACCGGCGATCTTGCGGAGCGCCTGTGACATGAGCCTCGCCTGAAGACCTACATGTGAATCTCCCATCTCTCCCTGTATCTCCGCCTTTGGTACGAGCGCGGCAACAGAGTCTATTACGATAATATCTACAGCTCCGCTTCTTGTAAGCATCTCACAGATCTCAAGAGCCTGTTCGCCTGTATCCGGCTGAGATACCAGCAGCTGGTCAACATTGACTCCGAGATTGCGGGCATATACCGGATCGAGCGCGTGCTCGGCATCGATGAATGCCGCCTGTCCTCCCCTGCGCTGAGCCTCGGCGATAGCGTGAAGAGTCAGAGTGGTCTTTCCTGATGATTCGGGACCGTATATCTCAATGATCCTTCCTCTTGGATAACCGCCGACACCTGTCGCGAGATCGAGACTGACGGAGCCTGTAGATATGACGTCTATATTGCTGACCGGGCCTGATTCGCCCAGTCTCATGATGGCACCCTTGCCATACTGTTTCTGTATCTGATCTAGCGCCTGCTGCAGTGCTTTTTCTTTTGCGGCGCTGTCAGCGCTGTTTGCTGTCTGAATAGCCATTTTGCCTCCCTGATCAATAAATAGAACGCTTGTTCTTCTGTATGATATCGCGATATTCTTCCGGTGTCAATATTATATTTTCAAACGTTAATGTCTGTCGAACGGACAGAGCACTCATTACAGCATTGAATGACCTTTTTTACCGCCGGAGCACTTTTTCAGTGCCCGGATCTGCCGGTTTACCGTATCAGCAGATATACCGCTCTGAGCATCCTGAGCACGAAATACCTGCGGTTCCAGTTGCGGAAGTCCCTGTTGGTATGGATCTCCATATGTCCTTTGATATCTCCGAACGCGTATCCGATGTACGCGTCCCCTGCTTCATATCCCGGATCGCTGTCAGGTCCGGCAAATCCTGTAACGGATACCGCGATATCCGCCCCTGAGCGTTTTTTCGCGCCTGAAGCCATGGCTTCAGCTGTCTCGGCGCTTACTGCGCCGAACCGTTCTATAATATCCGCGGGGACCCCGATCTCCTTTATCTTGCTTTCGTTGGAATATGTTACATAAGACGATGAAAGTACTTCGGAAGCGCCCGG
>SVDB01000128.1:2184-3501 GCA_015058065.1 Clostridiales bacterium | reverse complement strand
ATCTCGATAGACAGCATGGACTTCGATGAGATAATGAACGACCGGCTCACCGACAAGAAGCTGCGCGAACTGTATCAGAAGTATCAGATGATCTCCGGAAGGACCGTATCGAGGCAGGAGACATCAAGGATCGAGGACGCGGTCAGGGTCTATGGCATAACACCTGAGATCTTCGACTTCGCGATCGATTACTGCGCGGATCTCGGCAAGTACAGCGTTGATTATATTTTCAAGGTTGCGCTCAGATGGACTGAAGAAGGCTGCCGCACCGCGGAGGACGCGAGGAAGCTTCTCGAAAAGCACAGCCTGAGAAACTCCTGGTACAGACAGGTGTTCAGGGCTCTGGGCTTCAACAGACTGCCTGCGCCTGCCGACAGAGAGATAATGGACAGATGGTTCGATGACATGAAGTTCACGATCGATGAAGTACTCGACGCGTGCAGCGCGGCTGCAGGGGTCAGGGATCCGAACCTCAGATACGTCAACAAGATCATCGAGAACCGCATGCTCGAAAAAGGCGGTATCAAACCGGGAGCCGTCGAAACGGCCGCTGCGTCCGGCGAAGAAAGCCGGGTAAGCCGCAAGGTGCTCACGGATTATTATGAATATATAAGGACCGAAGACGAAAAGGCCCGCGAGGCGCGCATCGGAGAAGTCCTGATCAAAGCTCCTGAGATGAGAGATCTCTTTGAGGCGGAAAGCAGAGTGAACGCGAAAATGCTTTCGATAAGACCGGGAAGCGCGAATCTCGATGAAAGGCAGAGGCTCAGAGCTGAACGCCTGAGAATAGAAGACAACAAGAAGCAGATACTCACAGCGAACGGCTTCCCTGCCGATTATCTGAATAGAAAGTTCAGATGCGGGATCTGCAAAGATACCGGATATACGGATGAAGGAATGGTGTGCAGCTGCTGCAGAGAACGCGCGGCAGAAGCGTATGAGTGGCACACGAATAAAGCAAAGGCGTAAATGACAGATAACGAAAACGAAGTCAGAAATATAAATAACGAAGAGGAAAACCGCGAAGCGGAGAGTGAAGAGACAAAGCCCGTGGAAGTCTACTCCGAAACAGCGGACGCGGAACTTCCGCAGCTTGACGCTGAACAGATAAGAGCGGCGGCTTTGGCTTACGCGAAATACTTGAGAGACAACGACCTCGCGCCGGGAGACGCGACTTTTGCCGAGCCTGAAGAACTCGGAGTTGACCTGGAAGAGAGAAAAACCACCGGAACGGAAGAAACTCCGGAAGATAGTCCGGAAGAGAATCAGGAAGAAGAGCCCGGCGAAGAGGAGGCTCCGGCCGAAGCAGATGTTCAG
>SVDB01000128.1:0-2084 GCA_015058065.1 Clostridiales bacterium | reverse complement strand
GTTCAGAAAGAAGCTCCTGCTGACGAAGGATCTGGCAAAGACGGCAGCTCTGAAAAGAAGGCTTCGAAAAAAGAAGAAGAAAAACAAAAAGAACGAAAGAAGAAGCAGAAAGCCAAGAACAAAAAGAAGAAGTCCTATAAGAAGGAATTCATGACCGGAGGAAAGATACCTCTCGCGTCGATCACCGATTTTCACGACAGGGCTCAGGACAAAGTTGACGGAGTCCTTGTAAACATGGGAAAAGACTTCGTCAGAGGAGCGCACAGCATTTCGGACGGCTACAGGAATTCCCGCAGGACGATCGGCATTGCCCTGCTCTTCACGGGCCTGCTGGTAGCGATCCTGCTGATAGTTTTCGACAGATTCACGGTTTATGAATACACATATAACGGCAAGGTCCTCGGATACGTTCAGGAACAGGAGGAAGTCACGGACGTCCTCGCGATCGCCGGCAAGAAACTCAGCGAAAACAGTACTGGCGAGGCGGGCATCGAGTTCGTCGCCAACCAGAACGTCACATTCAGACTGGTGGACGGCAGAGGCAAGAGCACAGACGACTCCGATACGGTCATAAACAAGCTCATATACATGACGGATATCGAGACCGAGGCATACGCGATCTATGACGGCGACAGGATCGTCGCGATCGTAAAGAGCCAAGAGGACGCGGAGGCGCTCCTTGAGCAGACAAAAGAAGAGCTTTCAGTTCCTGACAGGGGCATGACGCTGGTATCTTCCGAGTTCACCAACCCGCTCGATGCCAGACCTGTCAATGTGCTGCTCGGCAGCGTGCAGAGCAACACGACCGCGAAAAACCAGATGATAAATGGCGGTAAAATGACCACCTACCACATTGTTGAAGAGGGCGAGACCGCGGAATCTCTTGCCGCTGAATTCGGAGTAGAGGTCATCGACATCTACAACGAGGACAACAGCGAGGTCGCGACAGAACTCGAACAGGGTGACAAGGTCTGCATCAGGAGCACGGTCGAACCTGTAAGCGTCAAGATGGTCGAGGAAGGCAGGATCAAGGAAGTCATCGAATTCGAGACGATCAAGCAGGAATCCGATGATTACTACAAGGGAGACACATACCTATTGCAGGATGGAGTCAACGGCGAACAGATCTTCGAGGGAACGATCACGAAGGTCGGCGGAGTCGAGACGTCCAGAAAGGCGACGAGCCCTGCAGAGGTAACCCGGGAAAAGAAGGACAAGATCATACTCGTAGGTACCGCGGAGAGACCGAAGACGGCCGCAACCGGAACGTTCATGCTGCCGCTTGACCACTATGTGGTCACGTCTGAGTTCGGCGGCAGATGGGGACGCAATCACAACGGTATCGACCTCGGCGCCGGTACCGGCACACCGATATACGCTTCAGACGGAGGACGCGTTATCAGAGCGGGCTGGTACTCCGGATACGGAATGTGCATCGATATCGATCACGGCAATGGTGTTATGACAAGATACGGACACTGCAGCCAGATATATGTCAATGTGGGAGACCTGGTATACCAGGGACAGAACATCGGAGCCGTAGGCAACACCGGAAACAGTTTCGGAAGCCACCTGCATTTCGAGATCAGGATATACGATTCACCTAAGAACCCGAGGAACTACCTCCAGTTCTAGACCGCGCATAAAGCGGAGGCAAAATTGGCGAAAAAGAAAAAGAAAAAATTCGATACGACAGTATTGCGTCTGAGCGATGAAGAGCTTGCCATTCGCATGGAGGAAAGGCATAAGGCTCATGTGGCAAAAAGGCGCAGAAACAAAACGATAACGCTGCTGGTGTTCATCGCGGTATTTGCTTTGCTCGCGACCATGTGCGGAAAGGACATCGTGAGACTCAAGGCCGAGAACATAGCGCTCAAGCAGCAGCAGGAGGCTCTTGAGAAGCAGAGAGACGAGCTGAAGGAAGAACTCAAGAACGTGAACGATCCGGAGTACATCAGGGAGCAGGCCAGAAAGCAGCTTCGGCTGCTGAACCCGGGAGAGATACTCTTCATATTCGATGAAGAGGAGCCTGAAACTGAAGAGGAAACGGAGCCGGAGCAGACGGAAGACGGCGCTCAGGATGA
>SVDB01000127.1 GCA_015058065.1 Clostridiales bacterium | reverse complement strand
CAGGATCTCAAAGAGATCATGGATTTCGTTGCCGAGAAATACGGCAAAAATACGGGGTTCATTTATAAGACCCCGGACAGGAAAAGCAAAGTCGAGATAACCTATAATAAGTTCAGACAGGATATCGATACGATCGGCGCTTACCTGATCAGCAAGGGACTCAAGGGCAAGAGGATAGTAGTTATCGGACCTAACTCATATACGTGGCTGGCGGCGTATTACGCTGTCGTCATAAACGTAGGAGTCGTGGTCCCGCTCGACAAGGGTCTGCCTGAAGAAGAGATCGTGAATTCGCTTATCAAGTGCAAGGCGGACGCAATCATCTATGATGACAGTCTCGGCATGGACTTCGCGAAGATCATCGGGATCGATGGCGTGACCGCTCAGACTCTGATACCGATGTCTGAGATATCGCAGGAAGCTCTCGAGGGATACGCCGGTCTTGTTGAAAAACACAGATCTGATTTCAAGGTCATCGACAAGCACGCGACAGACATAATCCTGTTCACGTCGGGCACATCCGCGGACGCCAAGGCGGCGCAGCTTTCCCAGCGCAACATAGCTTCCACGATCGCTGCGATGAGAAAGGTCGAGCCTATCTTCGAAGACGACGTCGAAATGATCCTGCTGCCTCTGCACCACGCGTTCGGAAATCAGGGCGTCCTGATGTTCATCAGCAACGGCTGCACAAACGTTTTCTGCAGCGGACTCAAGTATATCCAGAAAGAACTCAAGGAATACGGCGTCACCGCGTTCTTCTGCGTTCCGCTCATCATCGAGTCCATGATCAACAAGGTGCTGAAGACGGCAGAGAAAGAGGGCAAGCTCGCTAAACTCGAGACAGGCCGCAAGATATCCAAGGCTCTTATGAAGGTAGGCATCGATGTCAGGCGCAAGCTCTTCAAGGACGTCATCGACGGACTCGGCGGCAAGCTGAGATTCCTCATCAGCGGCGCGGCCGGACTCGATCTCAATATCCTTGACTACGCAACGGACTTCGGCATACTGACAGTACAGGGCTACGGCCTTACCGAGACCGCGCCTACTATCGCGTCCGAGAGTTACTTCTACAGGAGGGCGGGCTCTGTCGGACACGCGATGCCGGGAGTAGAGGTGATGATCAACGATCCTGACGAGAACGGCATCGGAGAGCTCTTTGCCAAGGGCCCTAACATCATGAAGGGATATCTAGACGACGAAGAAGCCAACAAGGAAGTGTTCGTGAACGGATGGTTCAATACCGGTGACCTCGCCCGTATAGACGAGGATGGATATATTTTCCTGACTGGCCGCAAAAAGAATGTCATCGTGCTGAAGAACGGCAAGAACATCTACCCTGAAGAGATCGAGCAGCTGATCGATAAGATCCCATACGTAGTCGAGAACGTCGTCATGGGAGAAAAAGAAGGCGACGACTACAGGCTGGTGGCTCATGTGGTATACGATCCTGAGGCTGAAGAACTCAAGGGCAAGAGCATCGATGAGATACAGACCATAGCTGATTCGGACATCGAGAAGATCAACAGCGAGATGCCGAAATACAAGCGCATCAAACAGACTTATCTGAGGACGGAGCCTTTTGAAAAGACGACGACCCAAAAGATAAAACGCCGCAAGGTAACAAAATAAAGGAGGACGTTATATTATGAAGAATGGTTTCAAAAGGATCCTGGTAATGACATTGTCCGTGCTTATGGCTCTTGCCATGCTTACGGGATGCGGACCGAAAAAACCAACCGCCAGCGATGCCAAGGATTACGTACAGGCTGTAATGGACATGCTGTGCACCGGAACGTGCGATTCGTCTGTGAATTTCGCGGATGTCGAGGATGAAGGCGCTCTGCGCGACACCCTTGTTAACTCCGCCATGGAAGAGATCGCCGGAACTGTTGAGCTGAGTGACGTGTCAAAGGCAAAACTGAGCGATTTCTTGTACGCTGCTCTCGGAAAGTGCAAGTACACGGTAGGCGAGCCTGTTGAGGTCGAAGGCGGATTTGACGTTCCTGTCACTATCGAGCCGCTTATTATTTACGCTTCACTCGAGAACTTCGACAGCATTCTGCAGGAAAGAGCAATGAACGACATGAATCTTATTATGAACATGTCAGAAGAAGAACTCATGGACTATGTTGTTGATGTAATGGTAGAACTCCTGAACGATGGTATCGCGGATCCACAGTACGATGCTCCTGTCGAGCTCACGATGCATTATCGTCTCATAGATGAAGAGAACAACATTTACGGATGCTCTGAAGAAGATGGAGAGGCTGTAGGAAGCGCTCTGTTCTCAACTCAGGGTCTGTAAGACTGACTCCTTTACATAAAGAGGAAACATACAGCGGCTCCGCCATACGGCGGGGCCGTTTTACTGTTGCTGGATATAGCATTAACAAATACACTATGCTAAAGCGATAGATTATATCTATTTTGACCCTTGTTTTCAGAATAGTAAAATTTATATGTAAGCGGCCGCCGCTTGATAAGGCAGCGGCGGTACTTGTGTGTTTTTTCAAAGTAAAGGGAGATAATATTATGGCTGACAATCAAAAAATGTGGGCAGAACTCGGAATGAACCTCGAGATGCACGACATGCTCTGCGAGGTACTCCCGGGAGCGATCGGTGACGTATTCATGTCGCAGGAGAACAGACCTGCAGCAATGGATTACTTTGACATGGTACTCGCTGATGTACACGGCCTCAGACCGTCCGAGCTCGTAGAGTTCAGAAAGAACGGCGGCAAGGTGTTCGGTACATTCTGCGCTTATGTACCTGACGAAGTCATTTTCGCGGCAGGCGGAATCGCGACAGGACTCTGCGCCGGTTCACAGTTCTGGGTACCTGGCGGCGAGAGATATCTGCCGGCTAATACATGCCCGCTGATCAAGGCGATGCTCGGAGCAAGATTCGACAGGACATGCCCGTTCTACAGACTCGCTGACGTCTACATCGGTGAGACTACATGCGACGGCAAGAAGAAAGCTTACGAGATCCTCGGAACAGACGTACCTCTGCATGTAATGGATCTGCCTCAGATGAAGAGGGAGAAGGACTATCACAAGTGGGCTGACGAGATCAAGGATCTCATCAAGGTAGTTGAAGAGACAACAGGCAACAAGGTAACCGCTGAGGCTCTTGCTGAGAACATCAAGAAGATCAACGCCAAGAGAGCAGCTCTCCAGAGACTGTACAGCCTCAGATGGAAAGAGAACGTTCCTATCAGCGGAACTGACACACTGCTCATCTCGCAGATCGCGTACTACGATGATCCGGAAAGATTCACAGCAATGGTCAACAAGCTGTGTGACGAGCTCGAGCAGAGAGTCGCTGAGGGCGTAAACCTCGCGGCAGGCAAGAAGAGGATCCTCATCTCGGGTACTCCGATGGCTATTCCTAACTGGAAGCTCCACAACCTCGTTGAGACAAGCGGCGGTATCGTAGTCTGCGAAGAGACATGCACAGGCACAAGATACTTCGAGAACTATGTATGCGAAGAAGGCAAGACTCTGGACGAGATGGTACAGAACATCGC
>SVDB01000126.1 GCA_015058065.1 Clostridiales bacterium | reverse complement strand
ACAGTCTTGTTTGTCGCGTTCGTTACGTCGATGAGTCTCTTGTGTGTTCTCTGCTCGAACTGCTCTCTGCTGTCTTTATACTTATGGACCGCTCTGATGATAGTAACGACTTCCTTCTCTGTCGGCAGCGGAATCGGTCCGCTTACATCAGCGCCTGTCTTCTTGACTGTGTCTACGATCTTCGCAGCGTACTTGTCGAGAAGAGCGTGGTCATAAGCCTTCATTCTGATCCTGATTTTCTGTAATTCGCTCATTGCTTTCCTCCTGTTAAAAGTTTTTTGTACCAATTTTCGCTATGCTTGTACAGGACTTCGCCTGCGCCTGCGTCTCGCGGGATCCATGCAACTCTTTGGAATCCCTTGAAATTTCAGCGTTTTTGCTGTCCCTGTACCTTTCACCGAAGCGCCTTACACTCTTTCGCGCGTTTCCCGGTCTGCGGCACACAACAAAAAAGCGAAACCCTTCGCCCCCATCGTGTGAGGACTTCTCGGCAGAAATTATCCGCTAGCACGGTAACTTCCTGCTTCTTCGCGTTTAACAAGCCTTTGAATTATATATATAGGGCAAGCAGAATGCAAGCCTTTTTTGAAATGTTTTTTGAGTATTTTTTGGGGTCCAAAACACCTGGAATGCTTGAAATTTAGGGCTTTCTGATCGTGGATGCCCAACACTGTGTCCCGCGTTTCCTGCTACCCCACAAATGGTGGCCTTAGGCCCTATCTGCCCACTATATATAGATATCACTCACAGATATCTGTCAGAAATCCTTCCGGACAAAAGAAAATACCCCCTTCATCAGCTGTTGAAGCTTAGAAAGGGGTAATCATTCTGATCGCAGCGGACCGGTCATTGCCCGGTGACTATCGCGCGTGCAGGGTTTGGCCCGTCCGGACTTCTTTTAGCCCGGTGGCCACTGCATGGCGCGCTTACCCAGTATGTGGATGTGCAGATGCTTGACAGTCTGCTGTCCGTCCTCTCCTGTATTGATCACGCAGCGGTATCCGTTTTCGAGACCCTCCTGCGCGCAGACTTCCTTGATCTTGAGCATCATATGCGCCATGAGTCCGGCGTGCTCGTCAGTCAGGTCGTCGAGCGATGCCACATGGATCTTCGGGACCATGAGCATATGCACCGGCGCCTGCGGAGCGGCATCGCGGAATACGGCTATCTGATCATCTTCGTAGACCATGTCCGTAGGGATCTCGCCGTTCGCGAGTTTGCAGAAGATGCAGTCATCCATATCTCCTATCCTCCTTTTGATTTTTACAAACAGCCTTTGTGCTTTCGCCTTAATTTTATTATTCATAGCTTTATTATTCAAGATGCCCATCGTCACATGTCTTAGAGAGGACTGCGAGAGCGCCGTCTCTGAAAGTCTTAGTCAGCACGACATCGCAGAACTCTCCCGCAGCCGTTTTCCCCTCTTCATATGGGATATAGACTTTGATGTAGTTGCCCGTATAGCCGGTCGCGTAGCCATCAATGTATTCTTCTATCAGGACCGTATGCTCCACTCCCAGATTCGCTCCGATAAACGCCCTGGCCGCTTTACCGCCGAGTTCCTCCAGACCGGCTGCCCGATCCTTCTTTACCGCTTCGGGAACAACGTCCTTCATGGCCGCTCCCGCAGTGCCCTTTCGCGGCGAATAGCGGAACACATGGGTCCTTCCGAAGGCCGCCTTCTTCACTATGTCCTTCGTGTCAGCGAAGTCTTTTTCTGTCTCACCCGGGAATCCGACGATGATGTCCGTCGTTATCCCGAAAAGCGGATCGAAGTCGCGGAGCATGGCTACGATATCCAGGTATTCATCGCGGGTGTAATGGCGGTTCATCGCCCTTAGCACCGAGTCGCTCCCGTTCTGCACCGAAAGATGCAGGTGGTGGCACAGTCTCCTGTGCTTTACTATATTTTCGACATTGTCCTTGTCGACTACGGTCGGTTCGAGCGAACTGAGTCTGACGCGGAAGTCCTTTCCGCCTGAGATCTCGAGCCCGTCGAGCTTCGTCAGCAGTTCTGACAAAGTGCATTCAGCGCCGTCCTCCGTGCCGTACAGCGCGGTATTTATCCCCGTCAGGACCACCTCTCTGAATCCGCTTTCAACGAGCGCTCTTACTTCAGTGATTATCTCTTCTGCCGGTCTGCTCCTTACCGGTCCCCTCGCGTAAGGGATCAGGCAGTACGAGCAGAACCTGTCGCAACCGTCCTGTATCTTTATGTAAGCGCGCGACATGTCGTCGCTGCCGGATGATAGCGTGCCGAGATCCTCATAGAAGGTAAGCTCGTTCCGCGGCGTCACCAGTATAGACCCGGCCTGCCCGTTCAGAGCGTCGGATCCGGCGAGTTTTTCCAGCACCAGACCGCAGATCTCAGACTTATGGCCGTTTCCTATCACAAGGTCCACTTCAGGCATATCCGATACTTCCTGCGGAGCTACCTGAGCGTAGCAGCCCGTCACCACTATCATCGCGTCCGGATTGACTTTTTTGGCCCTACGGATGAACTGTCTGGACTTTCTGTCCGCTATGCTTGTAACAGTGCAGGTATTGATGATATACGCGTCAGCTGCCTCGTCTTCATCTACGACTTCAGCTCCGCGCGAAACAAAAGCCTCTTTGATGGCTTCCGTTTCATAGTGATTAACTTTGCAGCCCAGCGTGTGGAACGCGACTTTCATGTGAACCTGTCCTGTGTCCTTTTCTGTGTAATGATATCTCTGATTTCAGATCCGGGTCTTTCGTGTGTGCCCCTTTCAGGTTTCCCGTTCTGTTATTTGAGTCTATCATTCCGTTGTTTCACGGTCAACATCACCGGGCCGCGCAAGTCATCTATGCCATAGCTGCTGCTGCGGTCTCTGGCGCCGGGGGTGCTGCTGCCAAAGCCGCGGCTGCAGGCTCGGACGGAGCGGATCCCGAAAAGCGCAGCCCGTATCTTCCGGCGAGGGCCTTCACGAGGTTCTCAGCCTCGTCCTCCATGAGCGTGATCCCTCTCGACATCCTCTCATGCCCCGGATCCCAGTCACGGATATCCACCTTGGCCTTACCGCCGTTCCATGCGACCACATTCACTTCTCTCGTCCAGCCGCTGTCCCTTTTTCCGATCACAGCGATATGTTCCATAAGATCAAAATGTACTTCGTCATTGTTCCTCTGTGGGTTGTTCTGATTGTTAGCCATCTAATTCTCCTTCCCGATGAAGTATCCTGATGTCTTTCCGATACTTATCGACCTCTTTTTTGATACTTATCGACCGCGCTTTCGATGTGACCAGATAGTATAGTTTTTCACGGGTTTTGTCGAACGGAATACGCACTCATTCCGACACTGAGAGCACTATTTTTCCGCAACTGCACTTTTTTTGGTAACACCCTCAGCCGTCAATTCCGGGAGGGAAATCTCCGGGTAAGATGCGCCTGCATATATGCACGAAAAAAGACACCGCCGAAGCGGTGTCTTCATTTGCGTTTCAGTCAGTATTATTCGATTACCTCTGTAACGACTCCGGATCCTACTGTACGTCCGCCTTCTCTGATAGCG
>SVDB01000125.1 GCA_015058065.1 Clostridiales bacterium | reverse complement strand
GGATCCATGCCGATCGCTCTCGCGCAGTCCTCAGCGTGCACTTCGAACGCGTAGCTTGCCTGAGGCATTCCGTAGCCTCTCATCGCTCCGGCTACTGAGCGGTTGGTGTATACCGTCCATGTCTCGCCGTCGATGTTGTCGCACGGATACAGCTGAGGGAAAGCGTTGAGTCCCTTGGCCGCGATAGCGTGACCGTGGGAGCTGTAAGCTCCGTTGTTGCACCATGCCTTGATGGTACGGGCGGCAAAGCTGCCGTCAGGACGCATCCACGATGTGATGTGATATTTGATGGCATGTCTTATGCGGTTGCAGATAAAGGTCTCCTCGCGAGGCACGTCGAGTTTAACGAGGCGTCCGCCGAGCTGTATGCTTATCCACGCGCATAGAGGCTCATAGAGAACGTCCTGCTTGTTTCCGAAGCCGCCTCCTACATAAGGTTTGATGACTCTGAACTTGCCCCAGTCCATGCCGAGCGCCTGTCCGATAACACGGCGCACTATGTGCGGGATCTGCGTGGACGTTACCACGACCGTCCTGTCTCCTTCACCGTACGCGTAGCAGATGAAGTTCTCGATGTGGCAGTGCTGCACAGGCTGAGTCTCGTACCAGCCCTCGCACTTTATGAGTCCCGGCTCCTTGATCGCCTCCTCTACACTTCCCATATGTATCTCGGTGTGAGCGAGCACGTTGTTAGGGAATTTCTCGTGCAGCAAAGGAGCGCCTTCCTCCATAGCCTCCTGAGCATCAAGCACGAATGGCAGTTCCTCGTATTCTACGGACTTTTCGAGTACCACAAGTGCCTGTGAGGCCGCGACTTCGTCTTCCGCTACGACCGCTCCTATGTCATCGCCGTAGAACAGCGGATGATCCGTCATGATCAGACGGTCGGCAATGTCCTGATGGCCCGGATCTGTTGACCACGGATGTCCCGCTGTCGGGTAATAGTGTTTTTCCTTCAGGTCGAAGCATGTGAAGACACGGACCACTCCCGGTATCTTTTCGGCCTCACTCGTATCGATGGACTTGACGATACCATTGGCCACAGTCGAATGGAGCACCCTGATGACGAGCGCGCTCTTGTCGCACATGTCGTCGGCGTACTTTATCCGCCCCATCGCCTTATCGTGAGCGTCGAGCCTGGTGACCGCCTGCCCTATATATTTGTTGGACATGCTCTGCCCTCCTTTCTGAGAATAGTGCTTAATCTCTGTTGATCTTTATCATTACTTTCGTTACGAAATTGTTTTTATCCGCTTCTATGAACTTATCGATTATGTCGATGCATATCTCGGTGTCGCTCAGGCTGCAGCCCTCGTCGAGTATGCCATCAGCTGATTCCCTCATCCTGACAAAAGTATCCTGGATCTTTTCGTGCGGTCCCTTGTGATACCCGACCAGATATTCGTCAGGATCGAGCACGCGTATCCTCTCGCTGTATTTGTCGAAGCTGACCGTCTCCTCGCCCGGGATCATCACCGCGAAAGTCGTCTTGTCGCCTGTGTAGAATACGAGCGTCGGATAAAGGTAAAAGAGCTCGTTCACGAAGATCTCTTCTATACCGCCTATCTCGATGTAATAAATATCTTCTTCAGAGCAAACAAAAACCTGATCGAACGCAGCGTATTTCATCTCACGGTTGACCATCGCGAATCTGTCGTTCATAACTGACTCCATCTTGAGCAGTTTCTCGTAATTCGCGCGGATCATTTTCATGCGTTTTCTCAGGTATTTTTCGGTATTGTCCGGATTGCGTCCGGGCATAAAACTCCCTATATCGTCAAGCGAGCAATCGAGCTGCCTCAGGAAACGTATCATGCCGAGCGGATAGATCTGGTCGTATTTATATGACCGCCAGTTGTTATCCGGGTTTCTGATCTCCGGCACCAGCAGCCCCTCCTTGTCATAATGTCGCAGGAGCTGAACATTGATGTCGAACATCTTCGCAAGTTCGCCTATTTTCCATGTCCTGTCGTAGTAGTTTTTCATGGTCTTTGCCTTGCGGTTTCTGAGTTTGGATACACTCTTTCATCAAAATTATAAATGCTCGAATGTATCAAAACAAGAACATATCCGCAAAAACCTAAAATAATTTTGGGTTGTATCAAAAAAAGCCACGGAGATGGCCTCCGCGGCTCAGATTCTTATCGTTTTTTGTCAGTTTATTCCGCCTTTTCGCTGTCCTCTTTCACATGCTCATACATGAGATTCGGATCGATGTCCACGATGTCGAGAGCCTCGTCCATGTGCTCCATGAACGCCTCGTATTTCGCAGGATCCTTCGGAAGGAGTATCTCCATGATAAGTCCGACAACGAATACTCCCGCAACCATGTTGCCGGCGAAGATCTCTCCGAAGATCGGAGGCAGATTGCTGAAGAAACCATCTACCTGGGTCACGCCTACGCCGAGGCAGAGAGCCGTAGCGGCTATCAGTGTATTGCGGTTGTCGAGTCCTGCTTCGATCATCATCTTGACACCTGCCATCATGATCGAACCGAACATGATGACGGTGCATCCGCCGAGCACGCAGTCAGGCAGAGTAGTGAAGAACGCGCCTATAGGCGGGAACAGTCCGCCGAGTATCATTGCCAGCGCTCCGAACATGATACAGAATCTGTTGACTACTCGTGTCATGGCAATCAGTCCTACGTTCTGGCTGAATGATGTGATCGGTGAGCATCCGAATACGCCGCCGGAGATCGCTGACATGAATCCGTCGCAGCAGAGGGATCCGGAGATCTCCTTTTCGGTGATGTCTCTTCCGAGTCCGCCTGTACATGCCGCGGTCGTATCACCTATCGTCTCTACCGCGGATACCATGAATACCAGGCAGAACGATATGATTGCGCCGGCCTGGAATTTAGGCTTGAAGGCGAAGAGTTCAGGCACCGAGAAGACTCCCATCTCTTTGATCGTGTCTCCCATCGCGGCGAAGTCGACCATTCCGAAGATCATCGATATGGCATAGCCAAATAAAAGGCCGAATAGAACGTACATCTGCTTCGCGACGCCTTTCATCTTGATATGGAATACCAGCGCAGCAATGAGAGTGAGCGTAGCGACCAGCAGGTTCTGCCACGCGCCTACCGGATACTTGCCTGATGACGCGAACGATGATACTCCGACGTTAAGTATGCTCAGTCCTATCGCGACTACCACGCATGATGAAAGCAGAGGCGATATGATCTTTCTCCAGTACTTGGCCAGAAGACCGAGGCAGCCTTCAAAGATACCTCCGACTATGATGGCTCCGACCATCACGCCGTAGTCCTTTGACGCCGCGGACATGCTGGCGGCCAGGAACGTGAAGGACAGCCCCATTACGATCGGCAGACCGGATCCTACCTTCCATACCGGGTACAGCTGCACCAGAGTGCCTATGCCCGCGATCAGCATGCAGTTCTGGATCAGCCTCGCAGTCTCTACCGCGCTGAACGGCTGCCCGTCATATACCGCCACCGACGCGATGATGATGAGCGGAGTCACGTTTGCCACGAACATTGCCAGCACGTGCTGGAGTCCGAACGGGATCGCCCTGCTGACAGGTACCCTTCCCTCGAGCTTATACACGTTTTTTATGCTGACGCTTGT
>SVDB01000003.1 GCA_015058065.1 Clostridiales bacterium | reverse complement strand
GTGAGTCCGCTGAGGCAGGCTGAGGATGCTGTGTATCTCGATACATCCGATATGTCGATAGAGGAAAACATCGACGCCGTAGCGGACATTATCACGGAAAAAACCGGGCGTACGGTATAGCGTACCAAAAGGATCAAATTATCGAAACATATGATGGCGGGATATATAAAGTCCCGCTGTTTTATTATGGATCGGAACCGCTTAGATGTTATACTATGAGCAGAAAAACAGTGTAATGGTGTATATAAAGAAGCTATGGCTGACTGGGCAAGGCTTGAAATCAAAGGGAATAAGCTCACCCTGACCAGTTATGGTTCAGTTTTCGGCACAACATATGAGTCTCTGTCCGGGATAATCAGGTTCGATAAAGATGATATCGTTCCGATCGGTGGTGCGAATGTCCACGTTTTCTTTTATGATTTGATCTGCGACGATGGAACAACGCTGAAGATCTCATTTTGCCAGGAGTCTGAACCGGCATTTTTCATCTTGTGGGGAAACAGTTATACGGATGATGGTAACTATTTGTTTTTCGAAAAGAAGTAAGCAAATGAGCCTCGTCCTTGTGGGCGAGGCTTTTCAAGCGTTATAATACGATACATAAAAATGTGATAACAGGAGAACGAATATGTCTATTACGGCAATAAAAGAAAACTATGCATTATTAAGTGAACTGGTATATAACGCGATCAAGGATTCCATACTAAAAGGAGAATTACCTCCGGGAGAGAAGATATCGGAATCTTCGCTCGCCCGCAAACTGGATGTGAGCCGGACTCCTGTAAGAGAGGCGCTGAGGATACTTTACGCGGAAGGATTTATCAGTCTGATGCCGAATTCGCGATTCATGGTAAATGAGTTTACGAAAGAGGACGCGCTTGAGGTCCTGGCTATAAGACGTCTGCTTGAGGGAGAAGCCGCAAGACTCGCGGCACTCAGCAGAGACGAAAGAAAGGCTGAGATCATAGACCGCCAAAGAAAAGCCATTCCCGAGTATCTGCAGCATCTCAATGATCATAGCCCGTCCGAGTCGATGAGTTTCGATATGGAGTTTCATAGGGATATATACGAGTTGAGCGGAAACAGCAGACTGCTTGAACTCGGCGAGCATGTCAAGGACAGGCAGGTCAGAGCATATCTGGCAAACAGATGGGAAGAGGAAGATTTCGTCAGGAAGTTTACCTCTCAGCATTCAGAGATACTGGACGCCATAGAGAAAGGTGACGCTGAAGAAGCAGAGGCAAAGGGCCGCGCTCATATCGATTATCTGATCAGTTTACTGAAGTGACAGAAATGAGTGAGTACATTTTTACCGTTGGAAAGGCCAACGGTAAGTGGAAGATATACGATATTTATTGAGGTGTAGAACAATGGAACAGAATAAATTAAAACAACCGCATGCATTGTTGGCGGGGATAAGCATGATGCTTGTTCCGATCCTATGGCATATATGCAGCGGTCTGCCGCTGGGGTATGTCAGCCTTTTCAACTGCTTTGAAGTCATATTCGATCCTTACGGAATTGATGGCTTCTTAGACAGCTTTCTTTGGGTGCTTATATTTTTTGCATTTATTTTTGCTGCGGTAACGCTGTTCACGGCAAACTATAAGCTGAGTTCAATTGCGTTAATTGTGCTTGGCGGATTATTTCTGCTTGAAGATATTGTGAGCATTATTTTTTGGTTTGACCCAAGAACCTTGTTGGAAGTGGTACTGCATGCGGCAATAGTATTGGCGGGGCTGACTATGATACTTCGCGGCAAATCGTTGAGACTTGTTACTTTTATTGCAGCATCAGCGGGCTTTCTGCTGGATTTGATCTTCCGTATAATGTATCTGAATCTACAATTAAATTTAGAATATTCCGTAAACTCTGATGCTCAGTTTATCTCCAGAATGGTAATGATCATTATTGCTAATCTGTTCATTGCGATCGGTATCATTTTTGCAATTCTTTCTGTTGAATATGATTACAGACCTATTGCTAAAGGAGTTTCATTTACACCGAATTCGGGTCAGCCACAGCAGCCATATGGGACTTATCCGGGACAGCATCAGGCATTTGGCGCTCAGTGGCAGCAGCCGGCGCAGGCACAACAGTACAGACAAGCGCCATATCAGTCGCAGTCACGACCGCAGCAGCCATATGGACAGCCACAACAGCCATATGGACAACCAAAGCAGCCGTCACAGTTTGTACAGCCGGGCGTATCGCAACCACAGACATACCGGACTCAGCAGCAACAGTTCGTACAGCCTCAGCAGCCGTACAATGGACAGTGGCAGCAGCCGTACGCGGGACAGCCGGGGCAGACACAGCAATACGGACAGCCACAGTCTGAGGATCATGCTTCAGAGCCAGAGTCTGCGCCAAAAATGTAGCTAAGGAGTCGTGAAAAAATGAAGAAATTCTTTTGCGTGATGACTGTGATATGTATGACTTTTGCTTTATAAGGAAGTATTCCGTATGAGTTCAATAATGGCGTCCTGACATTGATCCCGCAAAACGGAACAACTATGTACAAAGTCGACTAGCAGAAATCTTTCAGGAAAGGGCCTTGGGTGTTGTCCCGGGCATCATAGCTCTTACAGAAATCAAAGAAGCCGCGTCCTTGTGGACGCGGCATTTTTAGTGGTAATATTAGCGTGTGTGCTCCGGGAAGGAGTAAAAATGCAGATCAAAAAAATGCCTGAGAGCGAAAGGCCTCAGGAGAAAATGCTCTACGCGGGAGCGGGAGGACTCAGCAATTCGGAACTGCTGGCACTCATAATCCGTACGGGTACGGAGAAGAAATCAGCTGTCAGGCTTGCCGACGAGGTCATATCATACGCGAACGACAACATCGGTGATCTGGGATCGGCAGAAGTAAAGGAACTCACCGAAATAGAAGGCATAGGCGAGGCCAAGGCGTGTTCGATAGTCGCTGCGATGGAACTGTCGAAGAGGCTGATGTCCGACCGTCAGGGAGCCGTAAAAGTGCGTATCAAAGACAGCAGACAGGTCGCTGAGATCCTGACAGAAGAGATGGTGGGAGAGAAGCGCGAAGTCTTCATGACGCTGAATCTCAATTCAAAACTGCAGGTCGAGTCGAAGTCGGTGATATCGATAGGAAATATCGACAGCGCGCCTGTCCATCCGAGGGAGGTATTCGGCCCGGCAGTCAGAAGAGGCGCCGCGGCGGTGGTGGTCGCACACAATCATCCCAGCGGTGATCCGACTCCGAGCCCACAGGATATCGAGGTCACAAAAAGGCTCATAAAAGCGTCGGAGATCCTCGGCATAAGGCTTCTCGATCACGTCATAGTAGGCAACGGCTGCTTCACGAGCATGAAATCAGAAGGATATTTCGCGGATTGAATAAGGAAAACATGGAAAGAACAGTTACTGTACAAGATATAATAGACGCTCTCGGAATGGAGGGGCAGCTCGTATCGATAAACGGAGAGCCTTCGTGCGCTGCTCTCATGGCAATGTATACCGATCCGGCATTGGACGGTATCGGCAAGACGCCTGTGAGCGATATCACGTTCAACTCGATGGAATCCGGCAAGGGCACGCTCTTTGTGTGCAAAGGCGCACGTTTCAAAGAACAATATCTTGAGGACGCTTTGGCGGCCGGAGCGGTCTGCTACGTAAGGGAAGACCCGGACGCGCCTGAACCGTCCTGCAGCATAGTGAGCGGAGAAGACGCGAAGGCCGCCGCGGAAAGTATAATGCGCAAGGCAGAGGCGTCGGGATTCGGTATTTACGTCAGGGATATACGCAAGGCCATGCCTGTAATAGCCGAGGCGTTCTACGGAAAGCTCTACGACCAGGTCAGAGTGATAGGCATCACAGGCACAAAAGGCAAGTCCACCACCGCGTTCTTCGTGAGATACATCCTCGATGATTATCTTGGCGAGACTGCCGGAAAACGAAGCGCCATACTGTCTGGCATAGAAAACTACGATGGTGTGGACAGCAGGGAGTCATCACTTACCACACCTGAGATATTTGAGATCTATAAACACATGGACAATGCCCTTAAGAGCGGCATAGGGTTCATGACAATGGAAGTATCCAGCCAGGCCTTGAAGTATGACAGGGTACTGGGGCTCGGATTCGACGCTGTCGCGTTCCTCAACATCGGTACAGACCATATAAGCGAAATAGAGCATCCGGATTTCGACGATTACCTGAATTCAAAACTTAAGATATTCAGAGATTGCCGCAGCGCGTGCGTCAATCTGGACTGCGACGAGCAGGAAAGGATACAGACAGCGGCAAAGGTCTGCCCGCTTGTGATCACGTTCAGCAGGCAGGACAGCGGGGCGAATATCTACGGATACGACATAGTGTCTCGCGGTGGCAGGGTGTCAATGCGCATCAGAGGCAAGGGCATCCCCGGATATGCGGACTTTGATGAAGAGTTCACCCTGGGTACATTCGGCATCATCAACGCCGAGAACGCGCTCGCGGCAGCGGCTCTCGCGACGCTCCTTGGGATACCGCTCAAACACATAAAGGCGGGACTTGCTTCGGCATTCACGCCGGGGCGTATGGAAGCGTTCCGCAGCAAGGACGGAAAGCGTATAGCCATAGTCGATTACGCTCATAACAAACTCAGTTTTGAGACGTTCTACGAAACCGTCAAAAAGGAATTCCCGGACAGAAAGATCATATCGGTGTTCGGAGCGACGGGCAGTAAAGGCGTCAACAGAAGGATAGATACGGGCAAGGCCGCAGGCAGGTTCAGCGATTACACCATAATCACAGAGGATGATCCGCAATATGAGGATCTTGAAGACATCTGCGAAGCGATCGCTGAAGCTGTTGCCTCCGAAGGCGGAAGGTGCGAGATCGTTTATGACAGACCTGAAGCTATAAAGAGGGCGATAAGCCTTATGGATGACGACACACTGCTGTTTGTAGCCGGAAAGGGCCGCGAACACCAGCAGAAAAGGGGAAAAACCAATGTCCAGATACCTTCTGATGTGGAAGTAGTGAAAGAATACCTGTGATATCACGGCAATGTATGCCGGGGCCTTCAGACCCCGGTTTTTTGTGCGTTTTATTTGCTTTTTGTTTATTTTATTCTCGTTGACTGGAGTATTTTGTATATGTATAATATTTAGGTAAATTTATGTCATCTAACCGCATATGTTGTGCCGGGATGCCGGAAAGACCCTACATAGCGTATCGCGGAGATAATGTTATAGATTTCAAACAAAATAATTGATAAGGAGGTGCTTATGTCACCGGTTTTGACTGTTGTGATCAGCATTGTAGTCCTTATCGTCGGTATAGCAATAGGATATGTGCTGCGCAAGAACATCGGAGAGAAAGCGATCGGAAGCGCAGAACAGCAGGCCAGGAACATGATCCTGGACGCGCAGAATACTGTCGAGAACCTCAAGAAAGAGAAAGTCCTTGAGGCAAAAGAGGAAATACATAAGCTGAGAGACGAAAACGAATTGGAACTCAAGGCCAGAAGGTCTGAAGTTTCCAAAGCAGAGAGAAGGATACAGCAAAAAGAAGAGAATATCGACCGCAAACTCGAAAGCATAGAGAAGCGTGAGAACGGTCTCACCAAGAGAGAGCAGTCGATGAACGAAAAGCACAAAGAGATCGATGCTTACATCGCGAAGCAGGTAGCCGAGCTCGAGAGGATCTCTGGCTATACAAGAGAAGAAGCGAAGCACCTGCTTCTTCAGGAACTCGAGACAGAGATCCGCAAGGACGCTTCCGAGATGATAGTGAACATCGAGAACGAAGCCAAGGAAGAAGGCGATAAGAGAGCCAGAGAGATCATCACTACAGCTATCCAGAGATACGCGTCGGATCAGGTCACTGAGACTACAGTTTCGGTAGTAAGCCTGCCTAATGATGATATGAAAGGCCGCATCATCGGAAGAGAGGGCCGTAACATCAGAGCCATCGAGACTCTGACAGGAGTGGACCTCATTATCGATGACACGCCTGAGGCAGTAATTCTTTCGGGCTTCGACCCTGTCAGAAGAGAGATCGCGAGGATCGCGCTCGAAAAGCTGATAGTAGACGGCAGGATCCACCCGGCAAGGATCGAAGAGATGGTCCAGAAGGCCACTAAAGAGGTCAACACCATCATCAAGGATGAGGGCGAAAGAGCCTGCTTCGAGACAGGCGTGCACAATCTGAATCCTGAGATGGTAAGGCTCATCGGAAGGCTCAAATACAGAACGTCTTATGGCCAGAATGTACTTCAGCATTCCATCGAGGTAGCGACACTTGCCGGAATGATGGCTGAAGAACTCGGACTCGATCCTAAGTTGGCAAGACGCGGCGGACTCCTTCACGACATCGGCAAGGCCATAGACCACGAGGTCGAGGGCACGCACGTCGAGATAGGCGTCAATATCTGCAAGAAGTACAAGGAATCCTGGAAGGTCATCAACGCTGTCGAGGCTCATCACGGAGACGTGGAGCCTACAACTCTTGAGGCTATGCTGGTCGCGGCGGCTGACGCTCTTTCGGCGGCAAGGCCGGGAGCCAGAAGAGAGACGCTCGAGTCGTATATCAAGAGACTCGAGAACCTCGAAAATATCGCCAATACCACAAAGGGCGTCGAGAAATCCTACGCGATCCAGGCAGGACGCGAGATCAGAGTCGCCGTCAAGCCTAATCAGGTCAAGGACGAAGAAGTCCCTATGCTGGCAAGAGAGATCGCGAAGAAGATCGAGGCGGAACTCGAATATCCGGGACAGATCAAAGTCAATGTCGTCAGAGAGACCAGGGCGACTGATTTCGCTAAATGATCCCGGTCCGGGCAGATAATCAGCGGATAAAACGGTAAATAGTTTTGTGTATGGAGGCTCCTCTCACGGGGAGCCTTTGTAAGGATAATGACATGGTATATCTCGATAACAGCGCTACGACAAGACAGTATGATGAAGTGACGGAACTCATGTGCAAGGCAGCACGTGAGAACTTCGGAAATCCGTCGTCTCTTCACGCGCTCGGATTCGAGGCGGGAAACCTGCTGTACGACGCGCGGAGGCAGATCGCAGATCTGCTGCCGCCTGCGGGCAATGTCATTTTCACCTCAGGCGGCACCGAGAGCGACAACATGGCGCTGCTCTCGTCCGCGCGCAAACTGCGCCGCCGCGGAAAGAAGATCATCACGACAAAGGTAGAGCACCCGGCGGTGCTCGAGACCTGCAAAAGACTGAAGGATGACGGCTTCGAGATCGTATATCTCGATGTCGACGTGGATGGTTATGTAGAAGAACAGGTGCTGAAAGCAGCGCTTGACGAGAATACAATTATCGTCTCAATCATGGCTGTGAACAATGAGACGGGCACGATCGAGCCGGTAGTCCCGGTCGGAAGGACCATAAGAGACTATAACAGGCAGCACGGAACGGATATCATCTTCCATACTGACGCTGTACAGGCTTTCGGAAAGCTCGCTCTTGACGATCTGGACGCGGATCTCATATCCGCGAGCGGTCACAAATTCCACGGCCCGAAAGGCGTGGGCTTCCTGTACATGAAGAAACGCCACAACCTGCCTGCGCTCATAACGGGCGGCGGCCAGGAAGGCGGCTTCAGGTCATCCACCGAAAACACACCGGGCATAGCGGGCATGGGGCTGGCCGCCGAAATGTCCTGCAATGATCTCATGATGAAGACCAGCCGCATCGGAATGGTCAACAACTATCTGCTCAGCGGACTAAGGAACGAGATCAGCGATATGATCGTGAACGGCCCTGAAGAGCTAGGATATACACTGCATGACCACGGAAAAAGATGCCCGTCGGTCCTGAACGTGACATTCGAGGGCACACGCGGAGAGGTGCTGCTGCACACTCTGGAACAGGACGGGATATACGTTTCGACGGGTTCCGCTTGCTCATCAAACAAGACGGGTGACAGCCACGTGCTGCAGGCCATGTCGATGACACACAAAGAGATAGAAGGCGCGCTGCGTTTCAGTTTTTCGGAATTCAATACGGTCGAAGAAATGGACTTCGTCATAGACCGTACCAAGACGGCAGTCGAAAGATTCCGCCGGCTTGGCAGCTTCCGTTAAGGCAGCAGACACCCCTTAAACATTGACTTCCACCAGGAGGGGTAAATAGAGAGTAATAATGGATCAGGAAAAGAAACTATATATAGTCAGATGTGGTGAAGTAGCGCTCAAGGGCATGAACAAGCCTTATTTTGAGCGTGTGCTTATTGAGAGAGTGCGTTCGGCGCTGAAATGCTACGACGGCGCTGAGGCGAAGTGGATCGACGGACTGATGTTCGTCAGGGTACCGGCTGATGTTCCCGAAGATGAAGTGATCGGAAAGTGCGTCAGAGTGTTCGGAGTAGCGTCGGTAAGCCCCGCGGTCGAGGCCCCGAAGGATATCAATGAGATCGGGCGTGTCGCCGCTGAGTTCATGCAGAAGGTGATCGAACAGGACGGCGTCAGGACCTTCAAGGTAAAAGGAAAGAGGGCAGACAAGTCGTTCGCGGTAGAGTCGCCTGAGATAGGCAGACAGGTCGGAGGCATGGTGCTGAAGGCATGCAAGACTCTCAGCGTGGACGTGCACAGACCTGACTGTGTGCTCACGGTCGATGTAAGACGCGAGGGAGCGTATATTTTCAGAGACAAGATCAGAGGCTTCGGAGGTCTTCCGCTCGGAACGAACGGGAAGGGTCTCATCCTCATGTCCGGAGGCATCGACAGCCCGGTAGCGGCATTCATGATGGCCAAGCGCGGCATGAGCATAGAGGCCGTACACTTCCATTCGTATCCTTACACCAGCCAGAGAGCGCAGCGCAAGGTCGAAGAACTCGTGAAAGTGCTCGCGGGCTACATGGGCACAGTAAAGATGCACGTCATCAATCTGCTGCCTATCCAGGAAGAGATAGTGAAAAAATGTCCTGAAGATGAGACGACTCTGCTGGTGAGGCGCTTCATGATGAGGATAGCGGAGCAGATAGCCGTGAAGAACGGCTGCATGATGCTTATTACAGGCGAAGACCTCGGACAGGTGGCGAGCCAGACAGCGGAAGCGCTTGTAGTCACTGACAAGGTAGTGCAGATGCCTGTCATGAGACCGCTGATCGCCATGGACAAGGTGGATATAATGGACAAGGCCCGCGAGATCGGCACATATGATATCTCGATACAGCCTTATGAAGACTGCTGCACGGTCTTCCTGCCGAAGCATCCGGTCACAAAGCCAAAGCCGGAACGCATCGAGAAGTCGGAATCGGCTCTCGATGTCGAAACATTAGTTAAAAATGCGGTCGACTCCGAAGAAATAGTCGAGATCAGACCGTAAATATAATATTCCCTTACTCCGCTCTCGTATGGCGGAGATTTGAGAAAAAAGGAGGAAATCGAATTGGTTATCACACTTAAAGACGGAAGCAAGAAAGAATACGCTCAGCCGATGTCGGCTTATGACATCGCCAGAGACCTCAGCGAAGGGCTCGCGAGAGTTGCCTGCATAGCAGAAGTGGACGGCAAGGCAGTCGATCTCAGGACAGTCATAGACAAGGACTGCGAGCTCAACATCCTGACATTCGATTCGGATGAGGGCAAGCGTGCTTACAGGCACACATGCTCGCACGTACTCGCAGAAGCCGTAAAGAATCTCTATCCGGACGCGAAACTCGCGATCGGACCTTCGATCGAGAACGGATTCTACTATGACTTCGACATGCCGCCTCTTACACGCGAGGATCTCGACAAGATCGAAGCCGAGATGAAAAAGATCATCAAGAAGGGCGAAAGGCTGACTTATTTCACACTTCCGAGAGAAGAAGCCATACAGATGTACAAGGACAAGGATGAGCCTTATAAAGTACAGCTCATCGAAGACCTGCCTGAGGACGAAGAGATCTCGTTCTATCAGCAGGGCGACTTTGTGGAACTCTGCGCCGGACCTCACATCATGAGCACAAAGCCGATCAAGGCGTTCGCGCTCACATCGAGCTCCGGAGCTTACTGGAGAGGCGATGAGCACAACAAGATGCTCACCCGTATCTACGGCACTGCTTATACAAAGAAGGAAGAACTCGAAGAGTACCTGGCGTACCTCGCTGACATAAAGAACCGCGATCACAACAGGCTCGGCCGCGAGATGGACATCTTCACGACTGTCGATGTCATCGGACAGGGACTTCCGCTCTTCATGCCTAAGGGCACGAAGATCATCCAGAAGATGCAGAGATGGATCGAAGACCTTGAGGAGTACGAATGGGGCTATGTACGCACCAGAACTCCGCTGATGGCAAAATCCACGCTCTATAAGATATCCGACCACTGGTATCACTATAAGGACGGCATGTTCCTGCTCGGATATGACAGCATGGATGAGATCATGGCAGGCGAGGACCGCTCGAATGAGATCCGCGGAGTAGAGGACCTCAACCTTATCGAGAACGACGCCGACGCCGACGTCATGGCTCTGCGTCCTATGACATGCCCGTTCCAGTACTATGTCTACAAGGCGCGTCAGAAGAGCTACCGCGACCTGCCGTACAGGATGGGAGAGACATCGACACTGTTCAGAAACGAGCAGGCAGGCGAGATGCACGGTCTCACCAGAGTGCGTCAGTTCACTATTTCGGAAGGACACCTCGTGTGCACTCCGGAGCAGATCAAGGATGAGTTCAAGGGCTGCGTCGACCTGGCCAGATACTGTCTCACGACTCTCGGACTCGAGGAGGACGTGACATACAGATTCTCAAAATGGGATCCTGATAACGCCGACAAGTACCTTGGTGACGCCGAATCCTGGGAGAGAGTACAGGGCCTCATGAGAGAGATCCTCGATGAGATAGGTATCGAGTACACTGAAGCCGCCGGCGAGGCAGCGTTCTACGGACCGAAACTGGATATCCAGGCCAAGAACGTATACGGCAAAGAGGATACGATGATCACTATCCAGCTCGACATGTTCCTGGCTGAGCGCTATGACATGTACTACATCGACAAGGACGGCCAGAGGAAACGTCCGTACATCATCCACCGTACATCGATGGGATGCTACGAGCGTACACTCGCGTGGCTGATAGAGAAGTACGCGGGCAACCTGCCGACATGGCTCTGCCCTGAGCAGGTACGCATTCTGCCTATCTCAGACAAGATCGCCGATTACGCTGAAGAAGTCCGCAGGGAACTCCGCAAAAACGGCGTTGACGTGACAGTCGACAACAGCAGTGAGCGTATCGGATACAAGGTGCGCAAGGCTCAGATGGAGAAGGTACCTTACATGCTGGTACTTGGCGCCAAGGAAGCTGAAGAAGGCAATGTGTCGGTACGTTCCAGATATCTTGGAGACGAGGGAGTGAAGCCTCTTGCTGAGTTCGTGAGCGCTATCTGCGAGGAGATCCGCACCAAGGAGATCCGCAAGATCGAAAAGAAAGACGCGTAGAGATAGAGCGCGGTTTATGGTATCATTAGACGGTAAAGCATCAGTGACCGGAGGCGGCAAATAATGGCAATAAAATATAAAAGAGTCCTGATCAAGATAAGCGGCGAGGCCCTTGCGGGCGAAGACAGGTTCGGCGTCAATGACGCTCAGCTCGAAAAGACCGCGAAGCAGATCAAAGAAATACACGACGCGGGAGTCGAAGTCGGAGTAGTCGTCGGAGGAGGCAACTTCTTCAGGGGCCGCACAGGAGGCAATATCGACAAGCCGACTGCCGACTACATGGGCATGCTGGCTACAGTCATGAACGGACTCGCGCTTCAGGACGCCCTGCTGGCAGCAGGATGCCCTGCCAAGCTCATGACCTCGATCGAGATCAGAGACATGGCTGAGGGCTACGCCAGACGCAGGGCTCTCGACTACCTCGAAGAAGGCAAAGTAGTGGTGTTCGGAGGAGGCACGGGAAGCCCGTTCTTCACGACGGATACGGCTGCCGCGCTGAGAGCCGCCGAGATCGGAGCGGATGTGCTGCTGCTGGCAAAGAACATCGACGCGGTGTATTCCGCCGATCCGAGGCAGGTGCCTGACGCCGAAAGATTCACGGAACTCTCGTACATGGACATCATAGACAGAGACCTTAAGGTGATGGATCTCACGGCCGCAACCATCTGCAAGGACACTGAGACCGCGATATACGTATTCGCACTCGCGACAGAAGGCAATCTCATGAAAGTGATCAACGGCGAAAACGTCGGAACACTGATCAGATAGGAGGAACGATCATGGCTAAGAAATCACTCGAAGAAAGAATCGAGAGCACCAAGAGTTATCTTAAGGAAGAACTCAACACTGTCAGAGCCGGTAGAGCTAACCCGGCACTCCTTGACAGGATACAGGTCAGTTATTACGGAATGCCGACACCTCTCAAGCAGCTCGCGAATATCTCGGTACCTGATCCGAGGCAGCTTCTTATATCGCCATTCGATCCGAAGTCGGTCGGAGATATAGAAAGGGCTATTCTTGAGGCAAACATAGGGATCAATCCGACAAATGACGGCAAGGTCATCAGACTGGTCATTCCGCAGCTGACCGAGGAGAGAAGAAAAGAACTGACCAAGGTCGTAAAAAACTACGGTGAGGACGCCAAGGTCGCCGTCAGGAACCTCAGAAGAGAGGAAAATGATGATCTGAAGAAGATGCAGAAGGATGGAGAACTTACTGAAGACGATCTCAAGGATGAACTTGAAGAAGTCCAGAAAAAGGTCGAAAAGGCCATAAAGGACATCGACGCGATCATCGCGGATAAAGAAAAAGAGCTCATGGAGGTCTAGTTCACCTCGCTAAATAACGTAGCAAACAGCGTGGCGAATGCCACGCTTGCTGTTTATAACTATGGAAAAAAGACCTGTACCCACACATGTGGGAATAATAATGGACGGCAACGGCCGCTGGGCCAAGGCGCACGGGGTGCCGCGCGTGATGGGGCACAATGCCGGGATGCAGGCGATGAAAAAGATAGTCATCGCCACATCCAACATGGGCATAAAGTACCTGACAGTGTACGCTTTCTCTACTGAAAACTGGAAACGCAGCACAGAAGAGGTGAGTGGCATTTTTAACCTTATCGTCAAGTACGTCAACTCAGAACTCGAGGAACTCGACGAAAACAACGTCCATATCAACATTTTCGGAGAATACGACATGCTGCCTAAGGCATCCGTCGACGCCATCGACAGGATGGTCGGAAGGCTCGCTGACAACGATGGGCTTGTGTTCAATATCGCCCTGAATTACGGCGGCCGCGATGAGATCCTGAAAAGCGTCAAAGCCCTCGCGGCTGAGTGCGTAAAAGAGGGCAGAGAGCCGTCCACGCTGACTGAAGAAGATATCTCGGAACATTTGTATTCGGGCAGCGCGCGCTTCGATGTGCCCGATCCCGATCTTATCATCAGGACGAGCGGAGAAGAGCGCATGTCGAATTTCCTCACATGGCAGGCGGCATACAGCGAGCTGATGTTCACGGATACGCTATGGCCCGACTTCACACCTGAGGAATACGCGGAAATGATAGAAGCATACGCCAGCCGTGACAGAAGATTCGGCGGCCGCAAGGAGGCAGACAAATGAAAACCAGAATAATATCCGGACTCGTGATGGCTCCGCTGCTGATAGTCCTTTATCTTGGAGGCTGGTGGCTCTGGGCCGTGGCTCTCATCATAGCGATCATGGGACTGCAGGAGTTCTACAACGGATGGAAGAACATAGATGTACACCCGTCAAGGGAGATCGGTCTTATCATGACCGTATTCCTCTTTGTAACGGCTGTTCCATATGGTTTAGGAATGAAGGGCAGCGTGCCGCGTTTTTACGAGAACATGATGGTGATCTGCATCTGGCTGTTCATAGCTGTCGCCGCCGGACTGATCTACGGCTGGAAGATAGATAAGCGCGGTCCGTATGACGCGGTCGCTACAGTTACGGGACTCGTATACATACCTTTCTTCACCTATCACATGGTGCTGATAGACATGACAGACTACAGCCTCTTCATCTGGATAGTCGTGATCGCGGCGTTCGGCTCGGACATCTTCGCTTATTTCACGGGATATTTCCTCGGAAAGCACAAGATGGCTCCGGTGCTGAGCCCTAAAAAGACCATAGAAGGCGCGGTAGGCGGACTCATAGGCAGTTCGGTACTGTCCTGGGTGTTCGGACTCGTGTTCATGAAGGACATGGCCATCGTCTGTCTGGTGCTCGGACTTGTGGGCGGAGCTGCCGGAATGGCAGGCGACCTGACGGCCTCAGCTTTCAAGCGCAAGATGGGCATCAAGGATTACGGCAAACTGATACCGGGACACGGCGGGATCATGGACAGATTCGATAGCGTGATTTTCGTGGCGCCGGTAGTATACTATGCCATCTGCGCGATGACGGGGATACTTGAAGTATGAAGAAAGTTTTGATAATGGGGAGCACGGGTTCAATAGGCACCCAGGCTCTCGAGATAATCAGGAACAACAGCGCCGGATTCAGCGTAGCCGGGCTCACTTGCAGGAGCCGTGTCGATGACCTTATCGTTCAGATAAGAGAATTCGCGCCTGAAGCGGTCTGCGTAGGAAAGGCTGAAGACGCTGAGAAGGTGCAGGCATTATTCCCGGACCTTGACGTATACTACGGTGAGGACGGTCTTGTTCAGATAGCGTCGATGGACTGCGATATAGTCCTGAACTCGCTTCTGGGCATCAGCGGACTTGCTCCGACTTATGAGGCGATATCACGCGGAAGAGACATAGCGCTCGCCAACAAAGAGACGCTTGTGACCGGCGGGAGACTCATAACTGACCTTTGCAGGGAAAAAGGAGTCAGGCTTCTGCCTGTGGACAGCGAACACAGCGCCATATTCCAGTGCCTCGAAGGCAACAAGGACAGACAGGTACGCAGGATACTCCTTACGGCGTCGGGAGGACCGTTCAGAGGCCGCAGCTACGAGTCGATGAAGGGCGTGACAGTTGAACAGGCGCTCGCGCATCCGAACTGGAGCATGGGTTCCAAGATCACCATCGATTCAGCGACCATGATGAACAAGGGCCTCGAGGTGATAGAGGCGAAATGGCTCTTTGATGTTCCTGCTGAGAGGATAGACATACACGTCCATCCTCAGAGCATCGTCCATTCGATGGTCGAATTCATGGACGGATCGGTGATGGCCCAGATGGGGCGTCCCGACATGAAGATACCTATCGGTCTGGCTCTGAACTATCCGGACAGGCTCGAACTGCTGCCTGATTTTTCAGAAGAAGGCAGGGAAACGGACGGAAGCCTCGATCTTTTCGCGGCGGGCAGCCTTACATTCGAAAAGCCTGACCGCAAGGTGTTCAGATGCATAGATCTTGCGTACAGGGCGCTTGCCGAGGGCGGGAGCGCGCCGGTAGTGATGAACGGAGCCAATGAAGAACTTGTGGCGATGTTCCTTGCCGGAAAGATCGGCTTCCTCGACATACCTGAAACCATAGAACGCGTGATGGATGCTTATCCTCACAGTGAACCGTCAAATGTAGAAGAGATACTCGCTATAGATAAGGAAGCGCGCCGAATGGCCCGCAGCGGAGGAGAAAAGTAACAGTGAAGACAGCGATACTGTTCATCGTGATGCTGCTCGTGCTGATAATACCTCACGAGTGGGGACACATGACCGTCGCCAGATGGTGCGGGGTCAAGATAAAAGAATTCTCGGTCGGCATGGGACCGCTCATCTTCAAAAAGCAGAAGGGAGATACCCAGTATTCGCTAAGGGTGCTGCCTCTCGGAGGATACTGCATGATGGAGGGCGAAGAGGAGGCTGTTGACAGTCCGACTTCGTATTCGAGCAAGTCCTACGCTCAGAAGATCGCCATACTGCTAGCCGGAGTTACGATGAATGTCATCATCGCTGTTGTCGCGGTGACGATCGCGATTTGCGTGTCCGGTGTCGTGACCAATTCCATCGCTTCCGTCGCAGACGGATCGCCGGCCCAGGCCGCGGGCCTTCAGGCAGGTGATACCATTGTCGAGATCAACGGAACTAAGACCAACACCTGGGAAAAAGTAGTTGAAGGTATAAGTTCATACAAAGAGGGCGGGACTCTAGAGATCACTTACGAGCGGAACGGAGAGACCGGCACCGCGTCAG
The DNA here is from genome assembly GCA_015058065.1 of Clostridiales bacterium. Lineage (GTDB taxonomy): Bacteria > Bacillota > Clostridia > Peptostreptococcales > Anaerovoracaceae > Crickella. The sequence continues at coordinate 33,543 of SVDB01000003.1, read as the reverse complement.
TGGTCCCTGAGATGAACGAAGAAACCGGCTCGTACATGATAGGTATAACCGCGGATGTCACCAATGACTTCTGGAAGTGCGCCAGATACGGACCGGTCACGACCTGGGAACTCAACAAGGCGATGCTCCAGGGCTTCAGGAGCCTTTTCACCGGAGGCGTAAAAATGGATGATGTCGCCGGACCTGTAGGTCTTGTCAAGGTGGTCGATACCGTGACGGATTACGGCATAGCGCCTTACCTGATGCTGCTCGCTCTCGTGAGCCTCAATCTGGCGCTGTTCAACGTGCTGCCAATACCGGGACTAGACGGTGGAAAGATATTCTTCATCCTCCTCAAGATCATCTCCGGAGGCAGGATAAACGACGACATGGAATACAAGGCGACCGTGGCAGGCATGATCCTGCTCCTCTCGCTTTTCATCCTCATCACCATAAATGACGTAAGGAACCTTTTCGGATAAGACTTTCATCACAGAAGGAACGGAAATGTCAAACAGAGTATACTGCGGAGATATAGCGATCGGCGGAGGAGCTCCGGTATCGATACAGTCGATGACGAATGTCGATACAAGGAACACTGAGGCGCTGGTCAGACAAATAGATGAGCTCGCTGACGCGGGCTGCCAGATCGTCAGATGCGCGGTCCCCGACATGGAGGCCGCGGAATCTTTCGGAAGAGCGAAAAAACTGGTACGCGTGCCGCTGGTCGCGGACATACACTTCGATTACAGGCTCGCGCTCGCGTCGATAGAACAGGGCGCTGACAAGATCAGGATCAACCCGGGCAATATCGGAAGCATCGACAGGGTGAAGGCCGTCGTTGACAAGGCAAAGGAGCACGATATCCCGATCCGTGTAGGCGTGAATTCAGGCTCGCTGCAGAAGGACCTTATAGAAAAATACGGCGGAGTCACTGCTGACGCGCTCGCGGAGAGCGGGGCGGGCATGGTGAAGTATATAGAGGATCTGGGATACGACAAGCTGGTCGTATCGATCAAGTCTTCGAATGTACGCATGAACTATGACGCCCACCTGAAGCTAAAAACTCTTACTGATGCCGCCATACACATAGGTATCACCGAATCGGGCACCCCGAAGAACGGTGAGCTCAAATCGGCGGTAGGCATCGGCGCGCTTCTGCTCGCGGGAATAGGTGATACGATGCGCGTGTCCCTGACTGACGATCCTGTCAAAGAGGTGCTGCTGGCAAGGCGCATACTCGAGACTGTCGGTCTTAGGGAAAAGGCGATAGACATAGTGTCCTGCCCGACATGCGGCAGGACAGAGATCGATCTTATCGGACTGGCGAACGAGGCAGAAGAAAGACTGATGCCTGTGGCCGCGAGGCGTGCTGAAGCGGGACTCAGACCGCTGAAAGTCGCCGTCATGGGATGCGCGGTCAATGGCCCCGGCGAAAGCCGTGAGGCAGATTACGGCATAGCCGGAGGGAAGGGCGAAGGCCTTGTGTTCAGCCATGGTGAAATAATCGAAAAAGTGCCTGAAGACAGACTGATCGACAGGCTGATAGAACTTGTAGAAGCGGAAAGCCGGTAATACGGAAGATGATAAAGATCTCTGAGGAAATACTTACAGCCGCTGAGCTCGTCGAAGCCAGCGGCAAGGAAGCACGGGACACGGATATCGAAATAACGAATATCACCGTGTCCAAGGTGAACGGAGGTACGAGCGTGGCTCTTGAAATAGATGCCAAGCTCAATTTTGTGATGCCGAAAAAGACAGAGAACCTCATGAAAAAGAGGATCGCGTCAAGGATAGCCTCCGTTGAAAGAGTCAGGATCAATTACACATATACAGGAACGATGATACCTCAGAAACCGGCCGCTCCGGAGCAGTCATTTGAAAAAGGCGGATACACGGGCGGACGCAGGCAGAGCAAAAAGGAAAGACCGGCATTCACAAATGACGCGGGTGAACTCGTGCTGCTGGGCGATGATTTCAGCGGAGAACCGGTGCCTTTCAGCGAACTGGCTGATTATGTCGGAAGCAAGGATAAGGCTGTCATCGAGGGAGAGGTCTTCATGATCGATTCCATGCCGATCAAGAGCGGACGCATGCTCATCACCATACTTATAGCGTCCGGAGCGAGGACTTTCGGCATGAAAGCATTCATTTCCGCTGATAAGCTGAAGGAAATACAGGAAAACCTTTCTTCCGGCGACATGATCAGAGCGCGCGGAAGTGTCGAATACGATACGTACGAGCATGAGAATATTATGATGGTCTCCTCGGCAGTCAAGACCGAGAAGAAGCTGAAAGAGGACACTTATCCGGGACAGCACAGGGTAGAACTTCACTGCCATACCAAGATGAGTGATAACGACGGCTTCAACGAAGTGGAAGAAATCGTCAGGACCGCCGCTTTCTGGGGACAGCCTGCGGTGGCGATCACGGATCACGGCGTAGTTCAGGCGTTTCCGGACGCGGCAAAGGAAGCCGCCAGGCAGGCCAAGAGCGGAAGAAACATAAAGATCATCTACGGCGTAGAAGGGTATCTGTATCCGGACGAAGACGCGTGGAAAAGCGACGGCACTTTAGATATAAAAAAGAACCGCACTTACCACATAATCATCCTTGCAAAGAACCAGGAGGGGCTCAAAAATATCTATAAACTTGTCAGCACCTCACACATCGACTATTACTATCACAGACCGAGGATACCGCGTTCGGTGCTCGAGGCGCACAGAGAGGGACTGATCATTGGTTCAGCCTGTGAGGCCGGCGAAGTATACAGGGCGGTCGCCGCGGGCGTGAGCGACGAGGAACTCGACAGGATAGCATCATACTACGACTATCTCGAGATACAGCCGCTCGGCAACAACCGCTTTCTCATTGAAGACGGTCTGGCGAAGGACGAGCAGGATCTTATAAACAACAATCTCAGGATAATCGCCGCCGGAGACAGGCTAGGCAAGCTGACGGTCGCCACGACAGACTCTCACTATCCTACCCGTGAGGCCTCGATCTACCGCAATATCATAATGGCGGGCATAGGATTCCGCGATACTCCGTCTGATTCCCTTTATCTGAGGACTACAGGCGAGATGATGGAAGAATTCGCATATCTGGGCGACAGGGCTGAGGAGATCGTGATCACAAATACGAACAAGATCGCCGAAATGGTCGGTGATGTGAAGCCTGTGCCTGCGGGAAAGTTCCCGCCTAAGATCGAGGGCGCCGAAGAAAAACTGAGACAGAGCTGCTACGAAAAGGCTAAGTCGATTTACGGCGATCCGATGCCGCCCGAGATAGAAGAGAGACTCGAGACAGAGCTCAATTCTATTATCGGCAACGGATACGCGGTCATGTACATCGCCGCGCAGATGCTGGTACAGAAATCCAACAGAGACGGTTATCTCGTCGGATCCAGAGGATCGGTTGGCTCTTCATTTGCCGCGACAATGGCGGGCATCACGGAAGTCAATCCTCTGGCGCCGCACTATATTTGCCCGGAATGCAAACACTTTGAGTGGTCGGACGAGCCGGGCAAATATGATGTCGGCTACGACATGCCGGACAAGGCCTGTCCGGTGTGCGGCGCGCGCATGAAAAAAGAAGGTCTCAACATTCCGTTCGCGACATTCCTGGGATTCAAGGGCGATAAAGAGCCTGATATAGACCTCAATTTCGCGGGTGAGTATCAGCCTGTCGCTCACAGGTACGTTGGCGAGATCTTCGGTGAAAAGAATGTATTCAAGGCCGGTACTGTAGCCACCATCGCCGAAAAGACGGCGTTCGGATACGTAAAGCATTACATCGAGGACAACCACATCAGCGCCAACAAATACGATATAGATTATCTGGTGAAAGGCTGCACGGGAGTCAAGCGCACCACGGGCCAGCACCCGGGCGGCATTATCGTCGTTCCCGATGATCACGAGATATATGAGTTCTGCCCGATACAGAAGCCTGCCAACAAGCGGGATATCGATGTCATCACGACGCATTTCGATTATCACAAGATCGATCAGAACCTTCTGAAGCTCGACATACTCGGACACGATGTGCCTCAGCTGATCAGACATCTGCAGGTAATGACGGGTGTAGACCCGATGACCATACCTCTTGACGACAGAGAGACTCTGAGCATCTTCACATCGCTTGACGCTCTTAAAATAAAGAACGAGAACTACAGATTCACCCACGGGACGTACGCGATACCTGAATTCGGTACCAATTTTACCCGCGGGATGCTTGACGACATCCATCCGACGACGGTCTCGGCGCTCATCAAGATGTCGGGATTCTCGCATGGCACCGACGTCTGGACAAACAACGCTCAGGATCTTCTGAGAAACGGCACTGCCACGATCGACGAGGTCATCTCGTGCCGTGACGATATCATGAACTTCCTGATCAGCAAGGGCCTGCCAAACGGCGACGCCTTCAAGATAATGGAAATAGTGCGTAAGAACCGCGAACTGAGCGAGGACCAGCTCAACATGATGAAGGAACACGGGGTGCCTGACTGGTATATCTGGTCGTGTGAGACACTTAAGTACATGTTCCCGCGCGCGCATGCCGCTGCGTATGTCATGATGTCTATCCGCATGGCGTGGTTCAAGGTGAATCATCCTGAGGCGTTCTACGCCGCGTGGTTCACATCAAAGGTGGACAACTTTGACGCGGATATAATAAGACTCGGCATCCCTGCCGTAGAGGCAAAGATGGATGAGATAGAAAAACTGGGAAATACCGCGACGGCCAAACAGAAGGAGCAGCTTACCGTATATGAAGTCATGTACGAGGCGCTGTCACGCGGATATGAATTCGCGGAGCCTGTGCTGGGTACCGCCGAGGCCTGCAGATTCTCAGTTGTGGATGGAAAGATAATGCTTCCGTTCAACGCGGTCAATGGTATAGGCAATACAGCCGCGGAGTCACTTACCGCCGCGTTCGCGGAAAGACCGTTCGGCACACTCGATGACGTCAGAGCCAGAACGAAACTGACCGGAACCAATATTGATGATCTCAGAAAGCACGGACTTTTCGCCGGACTTCCTGAATCGGCTCAGATCAGCATTTTCGATCTGTAGGACAATCGAGTTCCCAGCGACACTCATGATAGAAATACAGCAGTTTGTACCGTATGCGGCGGCCTTCGTTCACGGTAACACAATCATAGGCGATGCGTGTAACACCGCCTGCGCCGAGCCATTCGATATTCGAGATATCCGTTATCCTGACTGTTTTCTTGATACCGCGCTCGACGACCTTGAATCTGATGGGACGGGGCGACATGGCACCTACATCGAAGACAGCCAGCACATCGACTGCCTGTCTCATGATGCAAAACCGACCTGCTGATTATTTGAATGATATCCCGGCATTAATATAATACAGAACAAGCGTTCTTTTTTCAAGCCGGATAACCGTATTTCGATGTACTAAAAAAGGAGCGAAATGAGTTACAGGATATTCGTCATCAATCCCGGATCGACATCGACAAAACTCGCGTATTTTGAGGATGAGAACAAACTGTGCGAAGCGAATGTCTTCCATGACGCGCCCGAACTCGCGAAACTGGGCAGCGTGAGCAATCAGTTCCCGTACAGAAAGCAGATGATACTCGACTTCCTTGATGAGAACGGTATAGATCTCCGCGAAGCCGACGCGATAGTCGGACGGGGCGGATCTTCTGCCACTGTGAACGGAGGGACGTACGAGGTCAACGATAAACTGTTACAGGATATAGCTGATCAGGTGACAGGTGTAGACCACCCGGCAAACCTTGGAGTGCCGCTCGCAAAGGAACTGGCGGATGAATACGGATGCCGCGCCTTCATGGTGGACAGCCCTAAGGTCGATGAGTTCATCGATGAAGCCCGCGTTACGGGCGTGGACGGACTGTACAGGGGATCGAGTCTGCACGTGCTTAATCTGAGAGGCACCGCGAGGCTGCACTGCGAAAAGAATGGCCTCAGATATGAAGACTCTAATTTCATCGTCTGCCATATCGACGGAGGCATGTCAGTATCCGCGCACAGACACGGCCGCATGATAGACGGCACCAATAATGCCTGGGGCGAAGGGCCTTTTACTCCGACGCGCACGGGCGCTCTCCCGGTCCAGCTTGCCGTGGAGTACTTCAGTAAGGCAGAGGCCGAAGGAAGACCGTCTGTGAAAGACGTCTGCACCAGGTCGGGAGGCTTCGTCAGCCACTTCGGGACATCGAATTCAGACAAGGTACATGAGATGGTCGAAGAAGGCGATCCGAAAGCGGTCCGTGTATGGAACGCGATGATATACAACATCTGCAAGAGCATAGGCGGCATGGCGGCGGTGCTTTCTGGAGATGTCGACGCAATAATATGCGGAGGAGGGCTGCTGAGGTTCGGCGATCTGTGCGATCAGATAACGGAACGCTGCGGCTGGATCGCTCCGGTGTATTTCTATCCGGGAGAGGTTGAGCACGAAGCGATGGCAGCGGGAGCTCTCAGAGTACTCAGAGGCGAAGAGAAGGCGCAGGAGTATACGGGCGTTCCGGTGTGGGACGGTTTCGAAAATTAAATAAAGTAAGATCAGATAAATACTTGACATATAATGAACATATGCTAATATATTCATATGAATGTAGACGCATATGTTTTTTCGTGACCATTAGAAAGGATAGGGCATGACTGAGAACAACGAGTACATACTCAATGACATGAACGAGGAAGAACTGCTGGAACTCGCAGACCTCTTCAAAATGTTCGCCGATTCGACGCGCATCAAGATACTCTATGATCTTTTCGACGGAGAAAAGAACGTCACGGAGATCTGCGACGACATCGAGATGAACCAGTCGGCGGTATCGCACCAGCTCAAGGCTCTCAAGACCGGAAAGCTGATAAAGAGCCGCAGGGATGGCAAGGCGATATATTACTCGCTCGACGACGATCACGTTAAGACGATAATAGCGATGGGCAAAGAGCACATCGAAGAATAAAGAAAAGGAGCACTGAAATGAAAAAGAAATTCAAACTGATCGACCTTGACTGCGCGAACTGCGCCGCGAAAATGGAAGAAGCCATCAAGAAGATCGACGGAGTCACTGACGCGTCTGTAAGCTTCATGACACAGAAGATGATGATCGAGGCGGATGACGCTGTGTTCGATCAGGTAGTCAAAGAGGCTGTGGAGTGCATCGCTAAGGTGGAGCCTGACTGTCAGGTAGTGCTGTAATGGATAGATTCACTGTCAAACAGAAAAAAGAAATACAGCTTATAGGAATATCGTTTGTACTGTTCCTGATACTTATGGTAACGGAACACAGCGGGCTCTTTCCGGATACACGCGGAGGCAGGCTCACTCTGCTGCTTCTCTATCTGGTGCCGTATTTTATCGTCGGAAACGATGTGGTGCGCAAGTGCCTGCTAGGCATAAAGAACCGCCAGCTCTTCGATGAAAGCTTCCTGATGACTCTGGCGACTGTCGGAGCGTTCGGCTGCGGGGAATTCGGAGAGGCTGTCGCGGTAATGCTGTTCTACCAGGTGGGAGAATTCTTTCAGAGCTACGCTGTCGGCAGATCCAGGGGATCGATAGCAGATCTTATGAGCATGGCTGCCGATTTCGCGAACCGCGAGAACGAAGACGGATCGGTCGAAGTCATCGATCCTGATGACATAGAGGTCGGCGATATACTTGTGATCAAACCGGGAGAGAAAGTGCCGACAGACGGTATCGTCATCGAGGGAAGCGGCTTCGTGAACACTTCGGCGCTGACGGGAGAGTCGATGCCGAGAGCGGTATCTGAAGGAGAGCAGGTCATTTCCGGATGCATAAACGGAGAAAGTCTGCTGAGAGTAAGAGCCGAAAAGGAGTTCGACGACTGTACGGTATCACAGATACTCGAACTCGTAGAGGAAGCGTCATCGAGAAAGTCTGTCACTGAGAATTTCATCACGAAGTTCGCGCGCTGGTATACGCCTGCTGTCGTTATCGCCGCCGTGATACTGGCATTCATACCTCCGCTGATCTTCGGGAACTTTGCCGCGGAATTCGGGAAATGGGTGCTGAGAGCCTGTACTTTCCTCGTCATATCCTGCCCGTGCGCGCTTGTGATATCGGTTCCGCTGGCGTTCTTCGGCGGGATCGGAGCGGCATCAAGGATCGGTGTGCTCATAAAGGGATCGAATTATCTCGAGCAGCTGGCTGAACTCGATACCGTTGTATCTGACAAGACAGGCACGCTCACGGAAGGCAGATTCAGAGTCGCCATGATAGAAGCGGCAAAAGGCTATGACACGAGTGATGTCATAAGATACGCCGCCGCAGCTGAGAGCGGATCGACTCATCCGATCGCTGCAGCTATATGCGAGGCATGCGAGAAACCTATCCCGGCTTCAAAGATAAAAGACGGACACACCATCGCCGGCAAAGGCGTAACGGTAACAGCAGGCAGGGACAGGATAGCAGTAGGCAACAGCGGATTCTTCGAAGATGAGGGCATCGCGTTACCTGAGACCATCACCGATGTAAGCGGCACAGACTGCTTTGTCGCGAAGAACGGCAAGTATATCGGCACAATAGTCGTGTCTGATATGCCGAAAGCCGGCGCTAAGGAAGCGATAAAGGGCATGCTCGGGGCCGGAGTCCGCAGCATAGTAATGCTTACCGGCGATTCACAGAGAGTTGCGGGATCTGTAGCCGCGGAGCTGGGCATAAGCGATTTCAAGGCCGAACTCCTGCCGCAGGACAAGGTAGCCGCGGTCGAAGGCCTTACTGAGGCTCTCAGGAAGAAAGCCGGCGGAAAAGACGCGGACAAGAAGCGCGGAAGGCTCGCGTTCATAGGGGACGGCATAAACGACGCGCCTGTGCTGTCTGTTTCGGATATAGGCATAGCGATGGGCTCGCTTGGATCCGACGCGGCGACAGAGGCTGCTGATGTGGTGATAATGGATGACGATATCGGAAAGATACCGGCTGTCATGAAGATCGCCCGCAGGACGCTCTCCATATCCAGGCAGAATATAGTGTTCGCGCTCTTTGTAAAGTTCGCGTGTCTGCTGCTCGGAGCGATCGGTATAGCGAATATGTGGATCGCGGTATTCGCCGATGTGGGCGTTGCTGTCATATGCATACTCAATTCGATGCGCATGCTGAATAAAGGACAATAAAAAAGGTTGTCAACCTTAACACATCTTAATCTAAATATAGCGTCATAAATGGCATTAAAAACAACATTTTGTGCTAATATAACACGGAATCAAAACTCCGTGTTTTATTTTGGAGAAACGGGATACATTCCCGGATCATGGAGGTAAGTCAAAACGGACGGTAAAAGCAAAGGCGAAATGAATAAGACGGAAAGACAGGTGACGAGTGACAAGCGCAATGCTTCGTCAAACGTTCCTAAGCTGCACGAAGAAGCAACGCTGTCTTTTGAGTTTGAAAACAAACCGGGTGCCAAAAGGGCTGAGCCGGCTGCTTTTGCTGAGCCTTCAGAACCGGTTAAGCCTGAAGCGTCTGAAAAGCAGTATGGGCTGCCGGAGGACTTCAGCGAATCATCTGCTGCTGAAAAGAATGCAAAGGACTCCGCACCTGAGCCGGATGCTGCCGGAGAGCAGAACAGTGTTCAGAAGGCCGCTGCCGCCGCGTCAGAGAAGATAGATATCGCTAAGGCTTTCATGCAGAAGAAGATTGCCGAGATCCGCGAGACCGCGATATCAGCGAAGGAAGCCGCGGACGAGAGAAGAAAGCAGAAGGAGCACGAAGAAGCCGTCGCCGCGGCCGCGGATGAAGCTGAGGAAGCCAGAGAAGCAGAGATCAGGGAAAAAGCCGAAAAGAAAGCAAACGAAGCTGCTGCGGAAGCTGAGCACAAGGAAAAACTGGACGCAGCCGTGAAGGCAAAGATGGCCGCCGCTAAGAAGAAAGTGGTGAAGGCCGGCAAAAAGACGAAGAACGCCGTAAGGAAGAAAATCTCAAAAAGCACCGGCGCGGCAGCTTCCAAAAACGGAAATAAGAAAGGCAAGAAGAAAAAGGCCAAGCCTAAAAACAAGTGGCTGAGGTGGTTCCTTGCGGCCATCAAGATAATGCTTGCCCTGATGATAACCGGCACCATAGCGATAGGAGCGTACGCGGCCATAACTATAGCGCAGGCTCCGGCCATCCGTCCGGACAAGATATACAGCACACTTGACGTCAGTACACATATCTATGATGACCAGGGCGTGCTCATAGACGACATATATTATTCTGAGAACCGGGAGATCGCCAAGTACGAGCAACTTCCGGAGAATCTGAAAAATGCGTTCATCGCGGTCGAGGACAAGACGTTCTGGACCCATAACGGCTTCAATATCAGGCGAATTTTCGGAGCCATCTGGAGTTCCGTTACAGGAGGAGGCGAGATAAGCGGCACCAGCACGATAACACAGCAGCTGGCCCGTAACGTATTCCTGCCTGAAGAAAAGAGCGTCAGATCCATAAAGCGTAAGATCATCGAGATGTATTACGCTCATGAGATCGAAGAAGTCCTGACAAAAGAAGAGATACTTGAGGCGTATCTCAATACGATATATCTCGGCTACGGATGCTATGGTGTCGATACAGCCGCCAGAAAGTACTTCGGCGTCGAAGTCGAAGACCTCACACTCGAGCAATGCGCTGCGCTCGCCGCGCTTCCGCAGGCTCCGGGCGTATACGCGCTGCTGATGACTGAGCCTGACGACAGCGAAACGACGACCGACCTCGGCAACGGTCTGTACGCCAACGATGTTTCGCGCGACAGACGTTATCTGGTGCTCGATCTCATGGCCGAACAGGGATACATAACCCAGGAAGAAGCTGACGCCGCCAAGATACCTCTTGAAGAATTCATCAATCCGGGAACGGAAGGACTGAGCACGAATTCGGCTTTCAAGGATTATCTGATCGAGACCGTCAAGCATGACCTGATGGAGACATATAACCTGAGCGAAGACGAAGCCACAAGGATGATCTATTCGCAGGGACTCAACATCTACTCGACGTTGGATTCCCAGGCGCAGAAGACGATCACCAAACAGTTCAGCGATCCGGACAACTTCCCGAGCGCTGTACAGGAAGGCGCTGAAGTAGAGGCCGCGATGGTCATCGTCGAGGTAGGCACCGGACAGATCAAGGCGATGGTCGGAACAAGGCACGCGGACGGTGAAAAGCTGTTCAACAGGGCAACGAGTCCTCGGCAGCCGGGATCTTCCATCAAGCCGCTTTCCGTGTATGCCGCAGCGCTTCAGAGAAGTTATGAATATCAGCAGGAAGGCAAGAAATTCAAGTTCGTCAAGACCGGCTACGACAGCCAGGGAACGAAATACTGGGGCGATTACATCACGGTAGCGTCAGGCGTTACTGATGAAAAGATGAAGGTCAACGGCAACACCTGGCCTAAGAACTTCAGCAGGACATACAGCGGATACAAGACCTTCAGACAGGCTATCCAGCTTTCGATCAATACATGCGCGGTCAAGATACTCGCGCAGGTAGGCGTCGATTACTCAATGGATCTTGTCAAGAAGTTCGGCGTCTCGACTGTCATAGATGACACGTCGCAGTCGTACAACGACCTCAACCTCGCCGCTCTCGCTCTGGGAGCCATGACCGAGGGCGTGACGCCGCTCGACATGGCGCTGGCATACGCGGTATTCCCTAACGGAGGAGTCCACAATTCCGGTATCTGCTACACAAAGGTAACTGACAGCAACGGAAAGGTCATTCTTGAGGGCAAATCGACAGAGACGAAAGTACTCGATGAAGGAGTAGCGTTCATAATGACAGACGTGCTCCAGTCCGTCGTATCTGACGGTATCGCGGGCAATGCTGCCATCAAGGGCGAAAAGGTAGGCGGCAAGACCGGTACGACTGATGATACATGGGACATATGGTTTGACGGATTCACCGCTAACTACGCGGCAGCCCTGTGGATCGGCACTGATGACAATGTCGCTCTCAATACCACATCGGCGACAGCTGCCAAGCTCTGGGGAAAGATCATGGGCAAGGTGAAGCGCGCCAAAGGCGGAGAGTACAGATCGATGCCTTCGAACGTGACTGTCAAGAACGGTGAGTATTTCACAAAAGGAACCGAGCCGCCTGATCCTCCTCCTGAAGAAAAAGAAAAGAAGGAGGGCGATGGCAAGGCTGACCACAGCGACACCAAGGAACCTGATCCTAACGCGGTGGATAATACGGGCAAACCGGACGGCAACTGACATGCCGGATAAAAAAGCCTTGCAATCTCAATACTTCAGTGGTATAAATGCATAGTAAGTTAAAGTTTCGAAAGAGTGGGGGCTCCCACTCTTTCACTTATGTATGACGTTTTTACGGAGAAATCATGGCAAAAGAGGACATAAGCGGCAGGGTAAGTGAGATGCTCACGCCGTTCCTTGATGAGAACGGTCTCGAACTGTACAAAGCCGAATATAAAAAAGAGGGCCCGTCATGGGTGCTCAGAGTCTGTCTCGAAAAACCCGCTGACGCTGATAACGAGTATGTGAGCATAGACGAGTGTGAAAAGGTGAACAGCTGGCTCAGTGACAGGCTTGACAGCGAAGATCTCATTGACCGCAGTTACAGTCTCGAGGTAGGTTCTGCCGGACTCGACAGGGAGCTCATCAAAGACAGCGATTATGTCAGATTTGCCGGGAGAGCCGTCGAGGTCAGGACATACGAGCAGATAAACGGCAGCAAAGAGCACGAAGGCACGCTCAAAGGTAAAGAGAACGGCGCCGTCACGATAATCACGGACGCGGGCGAACTCAGCATACCTGCCGACAAGATAAGCAAGATCAATTTAGCAGTAGTTTTCTAGTATCAGGAGGAGAACATGAGCAAGGAATTTCTAGATGCATTTGCAGATCTCAAAAAAGAGAAGAACCTTTCTGAAGAAGAGATCATCGGAGCCATCAAGGACTCCATCGAGAATGCATACAGGAAGAATTACGGAGCATCCAATGTGAGAGTCGATGTAGACATGACAGAAGGAGACGTCACTGTTTACATGGGCATGGAAGTCGTTGAGGAAGTCGACGACTACATGACACAGATCTCACTCGAGGAAGCAAAGGAAATATACGACGGCTATGAAATAGGCGATATCGTTGAGTACGAGATCGATCCTAAGGATTTCAACAGGATAGCCGCTCAGGGCGCGAAGCAGGTCTTCGTACAGAAGAACAGAGAAGCTGAGCGCACCAATTCCTACAACGAGTTCATCGAGAAGAAGGGCACCATCGTCACGGGCAAGGTCGAAAGGATATCGAACGGCACTATGCTGATCTCCCTCGGACGCACAGAGGGCAGAGTCCCTGCGTCTGAGCAGGTCAGGACCGAAAGCTTCAAGCCGGGCGACCGCATCAAGGTCTATGTCATGGACGTAAAGAAAGAGAACAAGGGACCTCAGGTTCTTCTCTCGAGATCGCATCCGGGACTTGTCAGAGGACTCTTCGAACTGGAGATCCCTGAGATCGCGGACGGTACAGTAGAAATCAAGGGAACCGCGCGTGAGGCCGGATCCCGCACAAAGATCGCCGTTTATTCACATGACCCTAACGTTGATCCTGTCGGAGCCTGCGTCGGTAACAGAGGAGCCAGAGTCCAGAATATCGCGGATGAGCTCTTCGGCGAAAAGATCGACATCATCGTCTGGGACGAGGATCCTGCGGTACTCATCAGCAACGTGCTGAGACCGGCTATCGTAGAGGGCGTCTACATCAATGAAGATGAAAAGGCTGCTACAGCCGTAGTGCCTGAGCAGCAGCTTTCACTCGCTATCGGCCGTGAAGGACAGAACGTAAGACTCGCGGCCAGAGTCAGCGGATGGAAGATCGATATCAAGAGCAACGAGCAGCTCAGAGAGATGGGCTTCGCGTTCGACGAGTACGAAGATTCAGACGAAACGGAAGAGGTCACTGGAATTGAGGAGACATCAGGCGCCGAAGCCGATGCGTAGATGCATCGCGTGCAGAGTTTCAAAGCCTCAGGACGAGCTGATCAGGTTCACCTTTGACGGATCGAAGGTGAAGGCGGACTGCGGAAAGCCGTCTGACGGCAGAGGCTTCTATCTGTGCGGAAATGCTGAATGCCTTGAGAGCGCCATAAAGCGCAAGGCGTTCAACAGGATCTGCAGACAGAACATGGATCCGGAAGAAATCAGAAATGTTATCGGGCAGGCACTCGATAACTTCCAAGGAGGTACAGATGCCAAAAAAAGTTAGCGAACTGACCAAAGAACTTGACATAAGCTTTCAGGAGCTCAAGGGCTACGCGGATAAGATGGGTATTGCCGTCAGTTCCGCCAGATCATCCGTAGAGGATCAGGACGCGGAAAGACTGACCAGGTCGATCAACATGATGAGAGGCACTTCGTCCGCTTCGCAGGCGGGCGCCGGCAAGCCGAAGATCAAGGCAGTCCCTGTAGTCCCTAAGGACGGAGCGAGACCGAAACCGCCTATGGGCAGACCTGTGATACCTAAAAAGCCTGTCGCGCCGGCAGCGCCAAAAGAAGAGCCTGCGGAGGAAAAACCGGAGGCTGCTGTTGAAGCGCCTGCGGCCGAAGAAAAGAAGGCCGAGGCTATGATCCCTGAAAAGCCTGAGGTCAAGGCTCCGGAAAAGGCTGACGTTCCAGAAGAAAAGAAAGAGGCAAAGGCTGAGAAGCCTGCTGAGGCTGCCCCTGAAAAGCCGGCGGAAGAAAAACCTGCTGTAAAGGAAGAGCCTGAGGCCGAAAAGCCGGAACCGGCTGCCGAGCCTGCGAAAGAGGCCGCTGCGGAGCCTGTGAAGGAAGAAGAATACGTAAACGCTCCGGGCAAGCCGATGCGCTTCAAGAAGATATCCGATGCCGCTACTGAAAAGAAGAAGGCTGAAGAACTGAAGAAGCAGAACCGCGACAAAAAACAGCAGTCGAAATCTGCTGAAGGCGACAGGAAGAAACCTTCTAAAGGCAAGTCTGAAGGCGGCAAGGAGCGCCGTCAGGATCGTCAGGAACGTACTGAGCGTCCTGAACGCCCGAGAAAGCCTCAGGGCGGCGGGAGCGCGCCTGCAGCCGGAGCTTCAGAAGGAAGCAAGGGCGGCAAGGCATCTAAGGGAAAGAGCAAGAAGTTCTTCGACAACCGCGACAAGGATAAGCAGTCGCGCTTCGACAGACGCGAGGACGGCCAGGGCGGACGCCGCGGCAGCAACAACAATATCTATGACGAGGCTGCTCTCGAAAAGCAGGAGCGTCATAAGAGAAAATATAAGACCAAGGTCGTAGAGGAGCCTACAGTAGAGGAACTTCTTCCTGAAGGCACCATCGCCGTCACGGTCCCTATCACGGTAGCGGGTCTTTCAGAACAGGCTGAGATAAGCGTCAGCAAGATAATCATGTCCATGATGCAGATGGGCGTCATGGCTACGATAAACCAGACGCTCGATAAGGATGCCGTTGAGATGCTTGCTGAAGATCTAGGACTCCAGATAGTGGTAACAGAAGAAGAACCTGAGATCGAAGAGCCGGGTATCGACATGCACGAGGACGCTGAGAGTGAACTCAAGCCTCGTCCACCTATCATCACCGTGATGGGACACGTCGACCATGGTAAGACTTCGCTCCTTGACGCTATCCGCAATACCAACGTAACAGCCGGAGAGTCCGGCGGCATCACACAGCACATCGGCGCGTCTGAGGTAGAGATCAACGGAAAGAGGATCGTCTTCCTTGATACACCGGGACACGAAGCGTTCACGACCATGCGTGCCAGAGGCGCTCAGGTAACGGATATCGCCGTACTGGTAGTAGCCGCTGATGACGGAGTCATGCCGCAGACCATCGAGTCCATAAGCCATGCCAAGGCCGCTAACGTGCCTATCATCGTGGCGATAAACAAGATGGATAAGCCGGGCGCGAATCCGGACAGAGTCAAGCAGGAACTCATGGAGCACGGAGTGCTCGTCGAGGACTGGGGCGGAGATGTTATCTCCGTACCTGTTTCCGCCAAGAAGGGCGAAGGTATCACAGACCTGCTCGAGATGATACTTCTGCAGGCAGATATGCTCGAACTCAGAGCAAATCCTGACAGGCTCGCTCTTGGTACCGTTATCGAGGCCAGACTGGACAAGGCGAAAGGACCTGTCGCTACTCTGCTCGTATCGAACGGTACGCTCAAGACGGGACAGAGCGTCGTCGCCGGTACGACATCGGGCAAGATCCGTGTCATGACTGACGACAAGGGCAAGGCTATCCGCAAGGCCGGACCTGCAACAGCGGTAGAGATACTCGGTCTGTCGGATGTACCGGCTGCCGGAGACGCGTTCAACGCGGTACGCGATGACAAGACTGCCCGTGAGATCGCTCAGAACCGTAAAGAAAAGATGAGAGAAGAAGTCCTGGCCAAGAACGCCAGCATGACTCTCGACAAGCTCTTCAGCCAGATCCAGCAGGGCGAGGCCAAAGAACTCAACCTCATCGTCAAGGCGGACGTACAGGGCTCTGTCGGAGCGATCATCACATCGCTCGAGAAACTCGAGACACCTGAGGTCAAGATCAATGTCATCCACAGCGGCGTAGGAACGATCAACGAATCCGACGTCACGCTCGCGGAGACATCGAACGCGATCATCATCGGATTCAACGTCAGACCTACAACAGCCGTAACCAACCAGGCTCATGCCGCTGACGTCGAGATCAGGCTCTACAGAGTCATCTACGATATCATCGACGAGGTCGAGGCTGCCATGAAGGGCATGCTCGATCCGGAATACAAAGAAGAAGTACTCGGCAAGGCCGTCGTCAGAGATACGTTCAAGGTACCTGGAGTCGGAATCATCGGCGGATGCTATGTCAACGAAGGTATCGTCAAGAGGAACGCTCAGATCAGACTCGTACGTGACGGCATCGTCATCCACGAGGGCGTGATAAGCTCACTCAAGAGATTCAAGGACGACGCCAGAGAGGTAGCGGCAGGCTACGAGTGCGGACTCGGCATCGAGAAGTACAACGACATCAAGCCTGATGACGTGATCGAGTGCTTCCAGATGGTGGAGATCGAAAGACAATAATAAGACGCAGCCAATAGCGATCGTTCGTCCGCGGCCCCATGCCGCGCCCGGATGATCGCTGAGTGCGTCAGGGAGTGATCATGGCTAAATACAGACAGGGAAGGCTCAGCGAAGAAATAAAGAAGAGCGTCAGCGCTTTTCTGATCAACGGAGCCAAGGACCCGGCACTTACATCAAGAATAATCAGCATCACAGGCGTCGACGTGACGCGCGACCTCAGCTATGCCACGGTCTACGTTTCGCCTGTCTGCCTTTCAGACGAAGACAAGGACATGGTTTACAGCCAGGTCCTCGCGGGCTTTGAGCGCGCTAAGGGAGCCATCAGGGGTCAGGTGTCCAGAGACATCAAACTCAGACACACGCCTGAACTGATCTTCAAACTGGATTCGTCACAGGATTACGGCAGACACATCGATTCGATCATTGATACGCTGACATACAATAACGAGGAATAGAATTGAACGACACGATAAAGAGCATAGCAACGATAATGAAGGACCTTGACGGCATCCTGCTGTTCCCGCATGTAAACATGGACGGGGACGCGCTGGGATCGTGCACGGCGCTTTGTCTTGCCCTGAGAAGTCTGGGAAAGAAGGCTTATGTCATGATAAACGAACCCGTGCCGAAGAACCTTGACTTTCTCGAATGCGGATGCACTACAAGCGACGACAGCGTTCTGGATGACGTACAGCTTTCTCTGATGATAGACTGCAATGGTCTGAACCGCATAAGCGGCAGAGAGGCGGCCTGGGAAAGAGGCAGACTCAAGGGCTGCATCGACCATCACGCGACGAAAGCCAAAGAGATCAGATACGATTTCGCCAGGATAGAGCCTAAATCAGCGGCCGCGGGCGAGATAGTCTACAATGTGATACGCGCTATGGGCGCCGATATCACTCTCGATATCGCGAACTGCATATTCGCCGCGATAACGACGGATACAGGAAACTTCCAGCACAGTAATACTACGAGCCGCTCGCACGAGATCGCGGGACATCTCTACAAGATCGAAGGATTCAACTCAAAAGTGATATCCGCGCTGATATATGACCGCAGGAGCAAAGAAGCAATGAGGCTCGAAGGCGAAGTCATAGCTGATCTGGATTTCTACGCGGACGGACGCCTCGCGGTAGGCAGGGTCACGCAGAAACTTCTCAAAGAAACAGGCTGCACGATGGACGAGTCCGAAGGCATCATCCAGAAGATGATGAGTATCGAAAGAGTCGAAGGCGCGTGCCTGTTCAAAGAGACAGAGACAAACGTAAGAGCCAGCCTCAGGGGCAGGACCTACGCCAACATGGCAAAGGCAGCCGCTGAGTTCGGAGGAGGCGGACACACTCTGGCCGCCGGATGTACATTCCAGGACATGGATCTCAGCGAAGCCGAGAAAACACTGATCCCGGTACTCATCAGGACCATAGAAGAGAAATGATCGTGGACTGCGTCATAAACATCAATAAGCCGGCCGGCTGGACATCACAGGATGTTTGCACCAAAGTGAAACATATCCTGCACGTGAAGAAAGCGGGCCATACAGGAACGCTCGACCCAATGGCTACGGGCGTTTTGCCTGTCTGCCTCGGAAAGGCTACGCGTGTGATCGAGTATTACGGCAATGACCCGAAGGCGTATCACGCCGTGATGAAACTCGGTATCGAGACCGATACTCTCGATATAACGGGCGAGATCATCAGGACGGGCAGTTATGCCAAAGTCACTGAAAAAGCCGTCAGAGAGGCGTTCAGAGCCTATACGGGCGTCATAGAACAGACACCTCCGAAGTACTCCGCTCTGATGATAGACGGAAAGCGCGCGTATGACCTGGCGCGCGCCGGAGAGGAATTCGAGATCAGGTCAAGAGCGATCACTGTTTACGAAAACAAAGTATCAAAAATAGATCTCGGGAGCGGCATGATAGAGTTTGACGTCACATGCTCAAAGGGAACATACATCCGCACTATATGTGACGACATCGGCAGGACGCTCGGCTGCGGCGCGGCGATGACAGCGCTTACGCGCACAGCCTCGGGATACTTCAGGATAGAGGATTCACACACTATAGAAGAACTAGCTGAGGCAGCGGGCGATGATGCTGCGCTCGGTAAAATGCTGATCCCGCCCGAAATAACGCTCGAAAGGCTCGGAAAGATAATACTTGACGATAATAGAGTTACCGCCTTTAAGAACGGCAACACGACCTGGAGCCGCGAATATAAGGTGATCAGCCCGTCGGGCTTCGATGAAGTGTATCGCGTATACGCTTCCGGTTCATTCCTCGGGACCGCGGCGATCGAGAACGGTTCGCTTGTCCCGAAAAAAGTGTTCAGATAAAAGATAATGCAGATAATCAAAAGTTTAGATGGATTGAATATCACAGAGAAGACTTCAGTCGCGCTCGGAAATTTCGACGGTCTCCATGTAGGACATCGCGAGATAATGCGCAACGCGCTCGACACGGCCAAAGAGAAGGGACTCAGGTCTCTCTGCTTCACATTCTCCAACCATCCGTTCAACTTCATACTGAGGCGTGACGACAGCGATCCGGACGCGGTAAAGCTGATATGCACAGAAGATGAAAAGGTGGCCCTCACGGAAGCGATGGGCTTTGACATCCTTGTCAACGTGCCGTTCGATGAGCATATCATGAAAATGAGAGCCCACGACTTCTTTACTGACATCATCAGGGACAAGTTCAACGCCGGACATGTGTCGGTCGGATTCAATTACACATACGGTGCCAGAGCGGAAGGAAAGCCCGCGCTGCTGTGCGAGGAATGCAGCAGGGAGGGCATAAGCGTCAGCATACGCGACGCGGTGACCGTTGACGGGCATATCGTCAGCTCGACTCTCATACGCGAGATGATATCCACGGGCAACATGGAGATGACCGCCAGGTTCCTCGGAAGGCCGTACTCTTTCTCCGGTACTGTCAGCCACGGAAAGAGGCTCGGTACCAAAATGGGGATACCGACGATCAATATCCCTGCTCCCGACAGGCAGATGCTTCCTCCGAACGGCGTTTACTTCAGCCGCATAGACATAGCCGGAAAGACCTACGACAGTGTATCGAATCTCGGAGTGAATCCGACTGTGAACACGGACAGCCGCGTGAAGACGATCGAGACCAATATCTTCGATTATGATGATGACGCGTACGGTCAGGACGTGACAGTCTATTTCGATCACTTCTCCAGGGGAGAGCGCAAATTCAGAAGCAAAGAGGAGCTTTTTGAGCAGATCGCGAGAGACTGCGAAAACGCTCTTGATTATCGAAAAAAAAGATAGACAACACGTGTCATTCGTGTTAATATACCACCGTTGCAGCCGGAAGGCCGCGGCAAAACAACATTTCAATATACCCGCGCCGCAGTGATGCGCTGCTCCGGCGGTCACGCAGAGCGGGCGAATCGAAGTAAAGGAGTTTTTATTATGCTTACAAAAGAGAAAAAACAGGAAATCATCAAAGAATACGCTATCAAAGAAGGCGACACAGGCTCCCCTGAAGTTCAGGTAGCCATCCTTACTTACAGGATCAATGACCTCAACGAGCATCTCAAAGAGCACCACAAGGACTTCCATTCGAGAAGAGGCCTGCTCAAGATGGTCGGTCAGAGAAGAAACCTTCTGAAGTATCTCAGAGAGACTGACATCGACAGATACAGAACACTCATCGCTCGTCTCGGACTGAGAAAATAGTAAAGGGTTTAAGCGGGAGCAAGCCTCCCGCTTTGCTTGTATTTTAAAGCTCTCTTGCATCATGATTTTTCAGACTCAGATGAGAGGGCGTTTATCCGGAAGTTTTGCCTGTCCGGTAACGGAGCAACGGATAAGGCAAAGCTGATTGCCCATAGAAGTGAAAAGAATTAACAGGAAGGAGTTGTTAATAAATGGGTAGATTTGAAGATTACAGAACATTCAGAACAGCGCTTGGCGGAAGACTTCTCGAAGTAGAGATCGGCAAGCTCGCTGAGCAGGCAAACGGACAGGCTACCGTCAGATACGGCGATACTGTCGTCAGCTGCACAGTCTGCGCAAGCAAGGAGCCTAAGCAGGACGTCGATTTCTTCCCGCTTACGTGCAATTTTGAAGAAAAACTTTACGCGGTAGGAAAGATCCCGGGCGGATACATCAAGAGAGAAGGCCGTCCGAGCGAAAAGGCGACTCTCATCTCGAGACTCATCGACAGACCGCTCAGACCGCTCTTCCCGAAGGGCTACAGAAACGACGTAGTAGTCGCCGCGACAGCTCTGTCGGTAGATCACGACTGCTCGCCTGAGGTAGCGTCGCTCATCGGAACTTCGACAGCGATCGCGATCTCTGACATCCCATGGGACGGCCCGACAGCCGGAGTAGTAGTAGGCAGAGTCGACGGAGAATTCGTCATCAACCCTACATTCGAGCAGAGACAGGTCTCTGACCTCAACCTCACCGTCTGCGGTACCGAAGAAGCCATCATGATGGTAGAAGCAGGAGCGAACGAGCTGCCTGAGGACCAGATGCTCGAAGCCATCCTTACAGGTCACGAAGAGATCAAGAACATCTGCAGATTCATCAAGGAGATCGTTGCTGAAGTCGGTAAGGAAAAGCAGGATTACGTCGTATTCAAGGCCGGCGAAGACGTAGACGCGGCCGTAAGGGAATACGCGACTCAGAAGATGGTAGACGCCATCTATACATTTGACAAGCAGGAAAGACTTGCCAACATGGATGCCGTCGCTGTCGACGCCAAGGAGCATTTCGCTGAGGAATTCGAAGACAGAATGGCAGAAGTCGACGAAGTCCTCTACAACATCAAAAAAGAAGAAGTCAGACGCCGCATCCTCGAAGAAGGTGTCCGTCCTGACAACAGAAGACCTGACGAGATCAGACCGCTCTGGAGCGAGACCGGATACCTTCCGAGAACACACGGATCCGGACTCTTCAAGAGAGGACAGACTCAGGTACTCTCGATCGCGACACTCGCGCCGCTTTCCGAGGCTCAGTTCCTCGACGGCATCGATGATGACGTGACACGTAAGAGATACATGCATCAGTACAATTTCCCTGGATACTGCACAGGCGAGGCAAAGCCGAGCAGATCTCCGGGAAGAAGAGAGATCGGACACGGAGCTCTCGCTGAAAGAGCCCTGCTGCCTGTACTTCCTAGCGAAGAAGAATTCCCGTATGCCATCAGAGTCGTCTCCGAGGTAATGTCCTCGAACGGTTCTTCCTCAATGGCATCGACATGCGGATCGACACTCGCGCTCATGGACGCCGGTGTTCCTATCAGAAAGCCTGTATCGGGCATCGCGATGGGACTCATCGAGGGATTCAATGAGGACGGATCGAGCAAGTTCGCGATCCTTTCCGACATCCAGGGAATGGAAGACTTCCTGGGCGACATGGACTTCAAGGTCACGGGTACTCCGGACGGCGTTACGGCGCTCCAGATGGATATCAAGGTCCACGGCCTCAACAGAGAGATCCTCAAGCAGGCTCTCGAGCAGGCAAAGATCGGAAGAGCGAAGATCCTCGAGAACATGCTCGAAGAGATCCCTGAGTCTCGCAAGGAGCTCAGCAAGTACGCTCCAAGATTCATCAGCATGAGAGTCGACCCTGACAAGATCAGACTGGTCATCGGACCGGGAGGAAAGACTGTCAACAGGATCGTCGACGAGACAGGCGCCAAGATCGACATCTCCGATGATGACGTCGGATTCATCGCGATCTATGCTGTCGATCAGGAGAGCGCTGAGGCTGCAAGAAGAGAGATCGAGCTCATCACAAAGGACGTCGAAGTTGGCGAGACTTATGAGGGCAAGGTCACAAGGATCATGAACTTCGGAGCGTTCCTCGAGATCCTTCCGGGCAAGGAAGGTCTCCTGCACATCTCCAAGATGGCCGATCACAGGGTAGCCAAGGTCGAGGATGTCATGAACATCGGCGATGTAGTAACTGTAAAGGTCACTGAGATCGACAGCCAGAACCGCATCAACCTTGAGCGTCCAGATGTAAAGCGCTCAGACTCAAAGAGAAGATAATGCTCTACGAAGAAGGCTTCACGCAGAATAGAGAGATCTCATGGCTGAGATACAATGAGCGTGTGCTCGAAGAGGCACTGGATGAATCAGTGCCTCTTTTTGAACGCCTTCGTTTTATTGCAATATTCGTATCCAATCTTGAAGAGTTCTTCAAAGTGAGAGTGGGGAGCCTTCTGGGCGAAGACAGCGTTGGGGACGATGAGATAGACGAAAAGTCGGGCATGACAGCTGCGCAGCAGCTCAGAAGGATACACGATCTCGTTCCGGGACTGCTTCTGAAGAAGGACATGGCGTACAGCCTTGTTGAAAGCAGGCTGAAAGACGCGGGAGTGGAGAGGCTCGAGCCATGGCAGTTAAGCGAAGAAGACCGCGGCAGATGCTTCGACTTTTTCCGTGATGAGATAAAGGACAGGCTGACTGTCAGGGTGCTAGACGCTGAAGAGCCGCTGCCTGAGATGGATGAGGAAAGACCTTATATCATCGCTTCGCTCGACGCCGAACTCGAAGACAAGTTCGGGTTCATCGACATGCCCGCGGACCTTCCGCTGGTCCTTGTCCTGCCGGGAACGCGTTTCAGATATGTGCTGACTGAAGACATCATAAAGATGTTCTCGGACACATTGTTCATACCTTTCGTGACTCTGGAGGCTTATGTGACCGACATAGCCAGGAACGCTGAGGCTGCCGGCGGCACTGGCAGCGCCAATACCGCCGCCGAGATGCGAAGCGCGCTGAGACGCCGCGGGGCTATGCCTGCCGACAAACTGATCTGTGACGGAAGACCCGGGAAAAAACTCAGAGAATATTTCGCGAAAAATCTCGACCTCGATGAAAGGCAGATGTTCACGACTACGCGAATAGATTTCTCGTATGTGAGCGAACTCGCCGAAAAACTTCCGGAGAGCCTGCTCAGACGGCTGTCGTTCGTGCCGCATGTACCGCATGATCAGACGAAAGACATCGAAGGAAGCATCATCGGAGCGGTGAAAAGGAGAGACCTGCTTTCAGCTTATCCGTTCGATTCGATGGATCTGCTTCTTGGGCTGCTCCGTGAAGCGGCGTTCTCCGATGAAGTCACTGAGATCCGCATCACAGTCTACCGTCTGGCGTCAAATCCGCGAATAGTGGATTACCTGATATACGCCGCGAGATCAGGCAAAAAGGTAAGGGTGATACTCGAACTGCGGGCAAGATTCGATGAAGCAAAGAATCTCGCGTGGGCGGACAGACTGTCAGCCGCGGGATGCAAAGTCTATTACGGCACGGACAAGTATAAGGTGCATTCGAAGATGTGCCAGATCGTGACGGAGACTTCAGGCAAAAAAGGCCCGGAAAAGAGATATATCACTCAGATCTCCACCGGAAACTACAACGAGAAGACCGCTGCTCAGTATACGGATCTTTCTTTGATCACATACGATCAGGAGATAGGCAGGGCGGTGTCAGGATTATTCAAGGATATCTGCAAGGAGCGTATCGGCGGCGGAAAGAAAGCGGACGAAGACTTCGCTCCGCTGCTGGTATCGCCGGTCTCGATGCGTGACGGTCTTACGCGTCTCATAAAACGCGAGACGGAAAAAGGTGAAGCCGGAAGGATATTCTTCAAAGTAAACTCGCTGTCCGACAAGGACATCATAGAGGCCCTGATGGAAGCGTCCTGCGCGGGATGTCAGGTCCGTATGTTCGTGCGCGGCATCTGCTGCATGCTTCCGGGTGTCGAAGGCTGCACCGAAAACGTCTGTATAGTAAACCGAGTGGGAAGGTTCCTCGAGCATTCGAGAGTGTACATTTTCGGAGAGGGACCCGATGAAGTCATGTATATCTCTTCAGCGGACCTTATGCCGCGCAATCTTGACAGAAGAGTCGAGGCCGCGTGTCCGGTAAATGACAGCAAGATAAAAGACCGCGTACGCGGTCTGATGCAGGAAGCGTATTGTGATATGAACAAGGGGAGGGTGATGCTGCCCGACGGGAGATACGCGCGTAAGCTTTAATGTATGTTGCGTTTGCGCTTCTCGACTTCGGCGTCATCAGGGAAATACATGGTATGTCCGTCATCGCTTACGGATCCTTTACCTGTCTCCTCATTGTCTTCTTCTTCGTGTTCCTCGTACTCATCCTGTGACACAGCGCTTTCGGCAGCCTGTCTGATTTTATCGAACACATGCGAATAGCGCTCACGTACAGGGCGTGTATCTTCTTCGATATCATCGCTGCGTCCGTACATGACGAGAGCGTATATAACTATTCCGAATGCGACAAGAAGTCCGAGCAGTATGAGCGGCATATTACCTCATCAAGATCCGTATGGATCACATCGATCACGCAGGCTGAACGCCTGCTTTTCTTATTGCACAATTCTATACTGAGGCGTGCCGGCGGTCAATGGCAAATAAGAGGGGAAAAAAGGCGTTCGATAAGGCTATTTGTTTGCCTAGAAGGGTGCAATTAAGGCCCCGGATGTGCTACAATAATCAATTGTGAAATGATGGTTTACTATGTCGTTTTATGCGCTCCGGGAGACTGGCCGGGAGCCGCAAAAACGCTTAATTACCGCAAATAATGATACAGGAGAAAGAATAACATGTTTGAAAATCTATCGGACAAGCCCGTAGCCGAGTATCAGGCAGAGCAGATCAAAAGATGGAATGAGCTCGACATGCTCGACCTTTGCGTAAAGGCCAGAGAAGGAGCCCCTTCGTTCGTATTCTATGAAGGACCTCCGACCGCAAACGGCAAGCCGGGTATCCACCACATGATGGCAAGGACGCTCAAGGACTCCATCAACAGGTATAAGACCATGAAGGGTTTCCAGGTAAAGCGCAAAGGAGGCTGGGACACCCACGGACTTCCTGTTGAGATCGAAGTCGAGAAGCAGCTCGGATTCAGCGGGAAGCAGAACATAGAAAAGTACGGCATCAGGGAATTCAACGAGAAGTGCCGTGAATCAGTATTCAAATACACACAGATGTGGACCGACATGTCCGAAAAGATGGCTTATCTGGCTGACATGGAAGACCCGTATATCACATATAAGAACGACTATATCGAGACAGGCTGGTGGATCATCAGGACTGCTTTCGACAAAGGTCTGGTCTACGAAGGATACAAGATACTTCCTTACTGCCCGCGCTGCGGAACGGGTCTGGCTTCGCACGAGGTCGCTCAGGGCTACAAGGACATCAAGGTAAACACGCTTACCTGCAAGTTCAGAAGGACCGGCGTCAATCATGACAATGAGTATTTCCTTGCCTGGACAACTACACCTTGGACACTCGCGTCCAACGTCGCTCTGACTGTCGGACCTGACATCGATTACGTCAAGTGCCTCATGAAGTCCGGTGAGAACAAAGGCAACCTGCTGTGGGTAGCCGAAGCTCTCGCTGACAAGGTGCTCGCAGGTGAAGAGTACGAAGTTGCTGAGAAGGTCAAAGGCAGCGATATGGAGTACTGGACTTACGAGCAGATCGAGCCGTTCTGCAAGGTCGAGAAAGGCAAGAACGCTTTCATAGTCACATGCATGGACTATGTCAGCACTGAAGACGGTACGGGAATCGTCCATACCGCTCCGGCTTTCGGTGAAGATGACTATAACTGCGGACGCAAATACGACCTTCCGGTGCTTCAGCCTGTAGATGAGAGAGGCTGCTACACTGAGACTCCTTGGGCGGGAAGATTCGTCATGGAAGACGGCCTCGACGTCGACATCATCAAATATCTCGCGCAGGACGACAAGATCTACGCGAAGCAGAAAATGGAGCACGCTTATCCGCACTGCTGGAGATGCGGCACTCCGCTCGTGTACTACGCGAACAAATCGTGGTACATCGAGATGACTAAGCTCAGGGACGAGCTTGTCGCCAATAACAATACCGTTAACTGGTATCCGCCGTATGTAGGCGAAAAGAGATTCGGAAACTGGCTCGAAGAAGTAAAGGACTGGGCTATCTCAAGATCGAGATACTGGGGAACACCTATCCCTATCTGGAAGTGCGAATGCGGGCATCTTCACTGCGTCGGTTCGCGCGAACAGCTCATTGCGGACGCCGAGCAGGAGATCGACATGACGATCGAGCTCCACAGACCGTATGTGGACGATATAACCATCAAATGTCCTGAGTGCGGCAAGAGCATGCACAGGATCCCTGAGGTCATGGACTGCTGGTTCGACTCCGGAGCAATGCCTTTCGCTCAGTGGCACTATCCGTTCGAGAACGCGGACCGCCTCGAGAAAGAACTTTTCCCTGCGGACTTTATCTGCGAGGGTATCGACCAGACGAGAGGATGGTTCTACTCGCTCATGGCTATCTCAACGATCGTAAAGGGCTGCGCGCCATACAGAAACGTTCTGGTAAACGATCTCATCCTCGACAGATTCGGCAAAAAGATGTCCAAGCACGTCGGAAATACGGTCAATCCTTTCGAGATGATGGACAAATACGGCGCTGACGCTCTCAGATGGTATCTGGTATACGGCTCCCCTGCGTGGACACCGACCAAATTCGACGAAGACGGCATCAGAGAGGTCATCAGCAAGGTGTTCAGCACTCTCAGGAACACATACAACTTCTTCTGCCTGTACGCCAACATCGACAAGGTAGAGAAGAGGCATCTCGATGTTCCTTACGCTGAAAGACCTGAACTCGACAGATGGATAATCTCGAAATACAACAGACTCATCAAGACCACGACCGAGGCAATGGATGAGTACGACCACATGAGGACTGTCAGAGCCATTGGTGAATTCATCGACGGAGACCTTTCCAACTGGTACATCAGAAGAGCCAGAAGAAGATTCTTCGCTGAGGGCGAAGGCGATGAGATGAGCATCGACAAGAGAGCCGCTTACGCGACGACTTATGAAGTGCTCACGGGTGTTGCCAAGATGATGGCGCCGATCGCTCCGTTCATCTCAGATGAGATCTACACAAAACTGACCGGAGAAGTCACTGTGCATACGGCATACTATCCTGAAGCTGATGAGAGTCTCATTGACGACAGGACAGAGGAGAGAATGGATCTCATAAAGGTCCTCGTCAACCTCGGCCGCGGAACAAGAGAACAGGAAAAACTGAAAGTTCGTCAGCCGCTCAACAAGGTCATCGTTGACGGAAGCTACAGAGACATCATAGGAGACCTTACGGACCTCATCAAAGAAGAACTTAACGTGCACGAAGTCCAGTTCGAATACGACCTTGACAAGTACATGGACTTCAGCATCAAGCCTAATTTCAGGGCCGCGGGTCCGGTGCTCGGCAAGAATGTCAAGGAGTTCGGCGCTAATCTCGCGAAAGTCAACGCCAAAGAGATGATCGAAGCGCTCAATGACGGTCCGGTCGTCATGACACTCGGCGGAGAGAAATACGAGATCACAGATGATCTTGTAGACGTCAGGATCTCATCAAAAGAGGGCTTCGTAGTGGGCATGGACAACAATGTGTTCGTGATACTCGATACGACTCTCACCCCTGAACTCATCGAACAGGGATACGTTCGCGAGGTCATTTCGAAGATCCAGCAGCTGCGTAAGCAGGCCGACTTCGAGATGATGGACGAGATCAACATATACATGGACGCTGATGACGAGATAAAGGCAGCAGTCGAAAACGCTAAGGAATTCATCATGGATGAGACCATAGCCGCCGACATCATTGAAAAGGCAGGCCTGCCTGAGTTCGACATCAACGGACACAAGACGGGACTCGCCGTCGAGAGGCTCTGAGCGGAAGATGCCTGAGACAGCAAGCAAAAAGAACATACTTGATTTTACGCCCGAGGAACTCGGCGTGGCAGTCACTGAGCTCGGCGGGCAGAAGTTCCGCGGGGCTCAGGTCTTCGGCTGGCTCGCAAAGGGAGTCACGGACTATGACGAAATGACAAACGTGCCGAAGGATCTCCGTAAAAAGCTCGATGAAAGTTATTACATCGGGCTGCCCGAAGCAGTGAGAACGCAAAAGTCTAAGGACGGCACGGTCAAGTGCCTGTTCAGATTCGCTGACGGCACCGAGGTCGAGTCCGTATTCATGAAATACGAATACGGCAATTCGATATGCATTTCTTCACAGTCCGGCTGCCGCATGGGATGCGCGTTCTGCGCGTCGACTATGGACGGTCTTGACCGCAGCCTGACAGGCGGAGAGATGCTCGGGCAGGTGCTCGCGATGAAAAAACTCACGGGCAGCGAGATCGGGCATGTGGTGGTCATGGGAATGGGCGAGCCTTTCGATAATTATGAAGGACTGAAGCGTTTCATAGATCTCATCCACGACAAACGCGGATATGATCTTGGACTTCGCAATATAACCGTATCGACCTGCGGGATCATACCTAAGATAAAGAAGTTCGCGAAAGATTTTCCGCAGGTAAATCTGGCTGTATCGCTGCACGCTCCAAACCAGGAGATCAGGAAGATCTCGATGCCTGCAGCGCGCAAATACGGCTATGATGAACTGCTTGAGGCTTGCAGGGAGTATACGGAGACCACGGGGCGCAGGATAACGTTTGAATACGCGGTCATAGACGGATTCAACGATTCCGCCGCGTGCGCCTCTGAACTCGCGGACAGGCTCAAAGGCTGGCTTGCTCATGTGAACCTTATTCCACTCAATGAGGTAAAGGGCAGATCATACAAGACCGCTAATGACAGGAGCGTAAAAAAGTTCAAAGAGATACTTGAAAAAAATGGTGTCGCCGTAACAGTAAGGCGCACACTCGGAAATGATATAGACGCGGCATGCGGGCAGCTCAGACGCAGGCATGCCGGATCATGAGAAGAGGTAGATATGAAGATCCTAATTGACGGTATGGGTGGAGATTTCGCGCCTGAAGAGATCGTAAAGGGAGCAGTAAGAGCCGCAGCTGAAACGAGCGAGACGATAGTCATCATCGGACCTGAAGAAGCGATAAACCAGCAGCTCAGGGCCAACAGATGGAAAGGCGACAATATCGAAGTAGTCGACGCCACAGAGGTGATCACCAACGATGAGTCTCCGGCTATGGCTGTAAGAAAAAAGAAGGACTCCACCATAGTAAAGGGCATGAACATGCTAAGGACGGGTGAAGCCGACATATTCATTTCAGGCGGAAGCACAGGCGCTCTGCTTTCGGGAGGTCTGGTGACACTCGGGAGGATCAAAGGCATCAAGAGACCCGCGATCGCCGCATGGTTTCCGCGTGCAGGCAAAGAGGGGGTAACGCTCCTTCTCGACTGCGGCGCGAGCGTCGAAGCAAAGCCTGAATACATATATCAGTACGGCATCATGGGAAGCATTTTCGTCCGCGGAATAACCGGGAACGAATCACCTGTCGTCAGGCTTCTGAACATCGGAGCTGAAGAAGGCAAAGGAGACGAGCTGCATAAAACTGCATATGCCATGCTAAAGGAGAGCGATCTCAACTTCTGCGGAAACATCGAAGCGCGCGACGTGATATTCGGCGAGACCGATGTCGTCGTGACAGACGGTTTCAGCGGCAACATATATCTCAAGAGCAGCGAGGGAATGAGCCTCGCTATAATGGGTGAATTCAAGAAAAAACTGACTGAGGGCGTGATAGCCAAGGCCGGCGCGATGCTCGCGTACAGCAAGATCAAGGAGATAAAGCAGGTATTCGACTATTCGGACGCGGGCGGAGCGCCGATACTCGGACTCAAGGGAGCAGTCCTCAAGATACACGGCAATTCCAAGGCTACTGAGGTCTACTACGCCATACACAGAGCCATAGACTACGTGGACAATGACATCACCGGCATGATAACTGACGCTTTCAGCAAGAATGAATATTTCGCCGGCAAAGGAGAGGAATGATGGCCCGCGCGGCAAATTATGAAAAACTATACAGACTGACCGGATACAGGTTCAGGAATGAGAAACTGCTGAAGAACGCGCTGACTCACAGCTCATATGCTTCAGAGCAGAAACTCAGTTATGAGCACAATAACGAGAGGCTCGAATTCATCGGGGACGCGTTCGTTGACGCTGCCGTAGGCGAGGAACTGTTCCGCATAATGGGGACCGCGCACGAAGGCGTGCTTTCGAGATGCAGGGCCGATGTGGTTTGTGAGGATTCACTTGCCGAAGCGGCGGCCAGCATGGGCCTCGGAGAATTCCTGTACCTAGGCAGAGGCGAGGAAGCGAGCGGCGGCAGAGGCAAGACTTCTATCCTCGCTGATGCCTTTGAGGCGCTCATCGGAGCGATAATCCTCGACGGCGGATATGAAGCCGGGAAGTCAGTGATCCTGAAGATACTCGGGAACAGGATAAGGCTCGGAGCGGAAGGCAAGCTCAATAAAGACTTCAAGACAAGGCTGCAGGAAAAACTGCAGGAAAAAGATCACGGTGTCAGGATCGAATACCGCAAGACTGCGGAATCCGGACCGGATCACAGCAAGACATTCACGATCGAACTGCTCGTAAACGGTAAAACAGCCGGGACGGGCACGGGACCGAGCAAGGCGAAGGCCGAGCAGGCAGCGGCAGAGGACGCGCTTTCGAAGGGAGTATAGATAAGTGTATTTCAAAAGGATAGAGATGCAGGGTTTCAAGTCATTCGCTGACCCTGTGACGATAGATCTGAATGACGGAGTGACCTGTATCATAGGTCCGAACGGCAGCGGAAAGAGCAATATTTCCGACGCCCTCAGATGGGTGCTCGGAGAGCAGAGTTCAAAGCAGCTGCGCGGTTCCAAGATGCAGGATGTCATATTCGCGGGCACGGCAAGCAGAAAGCCGAAGGGGATGGCCGAGGTCACTCTTGTCATTGACAATTCCGGCGGCATACTGCCGCTCGAATACAGTGAAGTCGCCGTGACCAGACGCATGTTCAGGTCTGGCGAAAGCGAGTATCTGATCAACGGAAATCCTTGCAGGCTCAGGGATATCCGCGAGCTTTTTATGGACACCGGTATCGGTGTCGAAGGCTATTCGATCATCGGCCAGGGCAAGATAGCGGACATAGTCAGCACAAAACCAGAAAACAGGCGGCAGATATTCGAAGAAGCCGCAGGTGTCGTGCTTTACAAGACCCGCAAGACTGAAGCTGAGAACAAACTCAAGGCGGCAACGATTGACCTTGACCGCGTCAGAGACATCATCACGGAGATCGAGAGCCGTATAGACGGACTAAGGGAAGACTCCGAGAAGGCAACTGAATATATCGGACTCAGAGACAGATATAAAACTCTGGGGATCAATATCATCCTTCATAATCTCGAAAACCTCGAGGTCAATGTGAAAGACGGCAAGGAAGAACTTGAATCTCTGCAGAAGCAACTCGAAGAGACTTCCGCGAGGCTTTCTGAAACTGAAGAAGAACTCGAATCTGCAAGAGAAAGCGAAACAGATCTGAATGAAGAGTATTCGGACCTGAACGCGAAGCTCCTCGAGACGGTCGATGAACTCGCTGACATCATGAGCGGCGGAAAACTGAACAAGGAGAGGCTGATCAATATCGGCAGGGAACTCACAAGACTCGAAGAGGAGATAGCATCAGCTGAGGAGAGGCTCGGGACAGAGAGAGCAGAACTCGCGAGACTCGAGGATGGTGAAAAGTCCTACGGATCTGAAGTCGAAAAGATACGGATCGAGCTTCAGGACGCCATTCTCAGATTGAATGAAGACAGCCGCAAGTCATCTTCGATCGCTATGGAAACAGAAGAGATCAAGAACAGGCTGATCGACATTAACAATCAGAATGTCACCAGGAATGCCGAAATAAAGACTCTGAGCAATTACAAGACAACACTTGAGGAGCGCAGAGAGACTCTTACAGAGGAATTCGAGACCCGTGACAGGACTGATTCCGAAAATAAAGAGAACCTCAGAGCCGTGATAGAAAAAATAAGCGCTAACGACGCTGAACTCAAGACTCAAAAGGAAAAACTCGAAGAAGTTACCGATAACATAGTTACCGTCGCATCGTCGATCGAGAAGACAATAAAGAAGATCGATGAGATTTCCGTGAAGGCCAATCAGGCCATCGCGCGCCGCAGCACGATCGAAGAGATGGAAGCCAACTATGAAGGCTACAATAACGCGGTCAGATCGGTCATGAACGCCGGACGCCGCGGCATGATCGGTACAGTCTCGGATATAATCGAGGTCCCTCACGGCTTTGAGACAGCCATAGAGACTGCTCTGGGCAATTCTCTGCAGAATATCGTCTGCGAAGATGATGAATCCGCAACAAAGACTATTGAATGGCTCAAAGAGACAGGGTCGGGCAGGGTGACTTTCCTGCCGGTCAGATCCGTAAGGGCAGACCGCATCAGTGTTCCCGCGTCCGTGAAGTCAGCGGATGGATATATCGGCATAGCCTCCGACATGGTAGGCTGTGATAAGCGCTACAGAGATATAGTCGACTATCTTCTCTGCAGAGTGATACTCGCTGAGGACATGCAGAAGGCCGTACGGATCTCGAAGATGGACATCGGCGGATTCAGGGTCGTCACAAGAGACGGAGAGGTGATCAACGCTTTCGGAGCGATCACAGGCGGAAGATACAGAAA
>SVDB01000124.1:1886-3602 GCA_015058065.1 Clostridiales bacterium | reverse complement strand
CGGACGGGTCCGCGGAAATGTCCATATTATCGAAGAAATTATACTTTACACGCTTTCGGCTTGGCAATAATAATCGTGAAAGCGGGCCGCGTCGCTGGTACCGATTTTCGTGCAATCAGTTGCCTCTTTTTGGTGTGATTTGTCCAAAAAAAGTATTAGAATAGACCTGTACCGGCCTCATCGAAGCGCCGGCAGTATTGGGACGTCCGCGGAGTGTTTTGAAACAGGCACGAAAGGAAAAGCATCCATGAAGATCAGAAAAGAATTGCTCGAGCAGGAAAAGATCAGCTACGCGATGGATCAGATCGTACTTCCGGAGGGCGGTGTCGACTGCAGCGAGGGCTGCAATCCTTACGGATTTCCGCCGGAATGCGCTGATGTGCTGAAAAACTTCGATCCTGCCAGGATGGGACCATATCCTCACAGTCAGGCGCTGTACGATGCCATCCGCGAATTCTGGAAAGACCAGATAGACGTCGAGCGCGGAAACATCCTGCTCACCGACGGAAGCATCAACGCGCTGTACATAATCAATAACATCTTCGATACACACAATTCGGTAGTGCTGGGGATATCTCCGCAGTTCACCGATTACTACATGCACGCCGAGATGATAGGCATCGACTACGCGCCTTATCAGCTCAAGAGGGAGCACAACTACAGGTTCGACGCGTCCGAATTCCTGTCGATGCATTACATCGCGGATACCTTCGCGAACGTGTCGCTCCCGTCAAAGTCATATAACTTCATCTACATCGACAATCCGAACAACCCGACCGGACAGTGCGTCGATATCGGAGACATCGAAAAGATAGTCAAGGGAGCTCTCAAAAAGGACATCACTGTCATCATCGACGAGGCTTACGGCGACTTCATGCCAAAGGAAAACTCGGCGGTACAGCTTTTCGCGAAGTATCCGAATCTGGCGGTAGTGCGCACGCTGTCGAAGGGCTACGGGCTCGCCGGCCTGCGTGTAGGCTATATAATCGCGCACAAGGATCTCATCTCTTATATGAACAAGATGGTAAATCCGTATATGGTGAGCGAGCTGGCGAGGGAAGTCGGAGCGGAGGCTCTGAAGCATGAGGAATTCATCGAAAAGTGCAAGGCTGAATTCGCCGCGATGAAGGCTGAGATCCGTGAGGCGCTCTACCCGAGCGTAGTCAAAAAGCTCAAGAAGCACATGGACGCGGAATATGAGGAGATCAGAGTCCACGGCGCAGCGTCGGGACACCTGCACATGGCGGAGACCCTCGACGAGAACTCGCTCCTGCTGCTCTACCATGACAGCAAGACGATCAACCTAAGCGAGGAGTTCCTCAAGCGCAAGGTGCTGGTGATCGACGGCTACGATTTCAAGGGCCTCGATTCGACCGCGGCGCGCATAAGGCTTCCGCGCAGGGAAGAATTCCCGGTACTGCTGAAAGCTATTAAAGAGATCAATAAGCTCTGAAAAACAGGGCGGCTGCAGAGGGCAGATATGCCGGAGCGCCGCTCTTTTGATGATATGCGGCGAGGCTCTTTTCACTTTACGAGTGATGGCACGAGGCGGTATAATTATAATGTTGAGAAGATGTGAGGCCGGTGCGCCGCGCGTCTCAAAATACATGCATCACCTGCTATATCTAAAGAACGGAGAAAAGATATGTTTGATAAACTGATCGAAAAGGTAAAAGCTGAGCCGAAGACCATCGTTTTCACAGAAGGTCCGGACGC
>SVDB01000124.1:0-1786 GCA_015058065.1 Clostridiales bacterium | reverse complement strand
AGAACTTTCGGCATCGACCCTAAGGTAGCGATGCTCAGCTTCTCCACAAAGGGCTCCGGCAAGGGCAATACTGTTGCTCTCTCCGCTGAGGCTACAAAGATCGCTAAGGAACTCAATCCTGATATGGCTATCGACGGCGAGATGCAGTTCGACGCGGCTGTATCGCCGACAGTCGGCCAGCTGAAGTTCCCGGGATCACCTGTAGCGGGCTACGCGAACACGTTCGTATTCCCGATCATCGAAGCAGGCAACATCGGCTACAAGATCGCTCAGAGACTTGGTGGCTACGCTGCTTACGGACCTATCCTGCTCGGACTCAACGCGCCGATCAATGACCTCTCAAGAGGCTGTGACGCAGAAGAAGTTTACAGGATGTCCATCATCACAGCAGCGCTGTAGGACACTCAGATACTTAAACCGGAAAGCCCTGGTGTTGTCAGAACAAAAAGTAAAAAGCGGACAGTTTAGCAACTGTCCGTTTTTATTGTCCAAGTTTGATTTGACAGAAGTTCCGTTCCGTCATTTGAACCGTTTAACCTGATCGTTCTGGCGCTTACGCGCGCTTGTTGTCCTCTACGAAGCGCCTGATCTTCATTGAAGTGGTTTTGTCGAATTCGCGCTCGCGGACTATCACGTGAGCGATCTTCTTGAATCTCGGCAGGTCGTCGTTGATCTTGTCGACCTGGGCCTCGATAAGCGCTTCCGCCTGCTCCGGCGTGTACTCAGGGCCGAGAGCCTTCTCAAGCGCTTCCTTATTGAGCCTTACTGTAGCGTGGATCCCATTCCACGGCGAATTAGGATCGAGTTCGCCGCCCCAGACCATACATTCATCTACGAGAGGGAGCCCAAGCAGATAGCTTTCGAGTTCTTCAGGGAAGACGTTCTTACCGTTGCTGGCAATGATGACGTTCTTCTTGCGCCCGGTGATGAAAACGTAATTGTCACGGTCGAGATATCCGACGTCGCCGGTGTGGAACCAGCCCTCTTCATCAAGCACGGCCGCGGTGTTCTCGGGATCTTTGTAGTAACCCATCATGACCTGCGGACCGCGGAAGCAGATCTCTCCAATACCGTTGCTGTCGGCATCGAGTATCTTGCATTCGGTGAACGGCATGACATGTCCCGCTGAGGCGTTCTTCATGTATTTGCGCTTCGCCGGATTGAGAGCCACGATAGGCGAACACTCAGAGAGACCATAACCCTGGATGGCATTGAAGCCTATGTTGCAGAACGAGTCGAGTATCGCCCCGTCGATCGGAGCTCCGCCTGAGATAAGCGTGTGGAGCCTTCCGCCGAACACAGCCTCGATATCTCTGGTGACCTTCTTAGGCAGCTTTACCTTGAAGCGGCTTGCCTCGCGGTCGATGATCTCGAACGCGCGCATCTGCTTTTCGCTAAGCTTGTCGGCTACCGAGCGTCTGATCTTATTGTGGAAATTCTCGATAATAGCCGGTACCGCCAGCAGAATGGTCGGTTTGACCTCGAGGATGTCCTTGCGGATATATTTGAGACCGCGGCTGAAAGCGACCGTCGCTCCGCTGTAGACGCAGGTGAGGAAGGTCGCGGTGCATTCGTAGCAGTGATGCATCGGCAGCACAGAGAAACAGATATCCTTAGGATGAGCCTCGAACATGGACTGCACCAGTATAGCGTCGAGCATCAGATTGCGGTGCGAGAGCATGACGCCCTTGGATACGCCTGTGGTGCCCGATGTAAATATGATGGCGGCGAGATCGGTGTTCACGACCTGCGCGTCGACGTAGCGGCGGTCTCCGTTCCAGAGCAT
>SVDB01000002.1 GCA_015058065.1 Clostridiales bacterium | reverse complement strand
AAGCTGAGGAGAACGGAGCAGAGACAGAGCGCAAGGGATCCGCGAGACTCGCGAGCCTGATCCCGGCGATCGGAGCAACAGTAGCATTCATCCTCACAGAGAACATGAACGACCCGATGGTCCTCACGGACAGATGGACGGTCCTCATGGCAGTGATCCTGATGATCCAGGCTCTGGTAGCACTCATGGCAAAGAAGGAGGTCAGAGAAGAAGAACCTGCTGAAGAAACAATCAACGCATAATTACGATCCAACCACCCAACCACATAAAGGGGCGAATGCCCCGCGGGAGACCCGGCCTAAACAGCCGGGCTTTCTGTTGTTTTTGATGTAAGGAGGCGCTGTTTTCAGCATAATGTGCTCTGCGCGTGCTATAATAAAGACTGGTGCTATATACTATGATCAGATAAAAATGCAAAGGAGGCATTTAGAATATGAACAATTATCCAAGAAATGTAAACAGACCGATCGCGGCAAGCCCTTCTGCGTCATCGCAGGCGCTGGGCTCAGTGTTTATCGGAATAATCGCGATAGTTTGTCTTGTAATGTCATTCATGTCCGGAATGTGGTATCTCGGACTGGTGGTGCTCCTGCTGTGGATCGTTTTTTCGAACATCAGGATAGTCCCGCAGGAGCACGCGTATATCATTGAAAGACTGGGCAAGTTCAAAGCAGTCTGGTACGCGGGCATCCACGTAAAGATCCCGTTTATCGACACTATCGTAAACAGGATATCGCTGAAGGAGCAGGTGTTTGACTTCCCGCCGCAGCCGGTGATCACAAAGGATAACGTATCCGTAAAGGTAGACTCCGTCGTGTTCTCGAAGGTCTTCGATCCTCAGAAATACACTTACGGAGTCGAGAACCCTATCGCGGGTCTTCAGAATCTTTCGGCTACAACGCTGAGGAGCATCATCGGCGGAATGGAACTCGATACGACTCTTTCGTCGAGAGAGAGCATCAACAGCCAGATGGAAGCTATACTTGATGAAGCGACAGATCCGTGGGGGATCAAGGTCAACAGGGTAGAGCTCAAGAACATCGATCCGCCTCCTGCGATCGAGGAAGTCATGACCAAGCAGATGAGAGCTGAGAGAGAAAGACGTCAGACCGTGCTCGAAGCTCAGGCGCATCAGGAATCTGTAGTTTCAAGGGCAGAGGGTGACAAGAGGGCCAAGGTGCTCGCCGCAGAGGCTGAAAAAGAAGCTAAGATCGCTCTGGCACAGGGCGAGGCGGAATCCATCAGGTTGGTCTATGAGGCGCAGGCACAGGGTCTCGAGAAACTCAGAGAAGCTCATATCGACGAGAGCGTTCTGAGACTCAAGGGCCTTGAGGCGCTCAGAGACGTTGCGGACGGCAGAGCCACAAAGATCTACATGCCAACGGATATCAGCAAGGTGGTTTCGACGCTGGGAGTCGTTTCGGAGGCTCTCGGTATCGGCGATTCCACGCCTGTAGACAAGTCCGCGAAGCCTGCAGCGAAGCCGGAGATCGACCCTTGCATAGATGAAGAGACCAGTGCTGAGGGACGCAGAGCTGCGGCTACGGGTGAATACATCAGGACTGATGTCGAAAACCGCAGAAGGACCATCTGATCGAAAAAAGGAAAGGGTATAGCAATGAACGAGAACATCACGAAGAGGAACGACCTGCTCGCGCAGAAGGTCATCAAGGGTCTCGAGTCCAGGAACATGAAGGGCTTCTACGCAGGGAACAAAGAAGAAGCTCTTGAGACAGCGCTCAGTCTGATCCCTGAAGGCAGCACTGTCACGATGGGCGGAAGCGTGAGCGCCGCTGAGATCGGACTTGTTGACGCTGTAAAGAACGGCAGGTATGAGTTCATCGACAGGGATGCCATGGAAGACAAGCGCGCCGCGGCTCTCGCCGCGTATGATGCAGATGTTTTCCTCGCGAGCTGCAACGCGATGACTGAAGACGGAGTGCTGGTCAATATAGACGGCAACGCTAACAGAGTATCCGCTATCGCGTTCGGTCCGCGCAGGGTCATCTTTATCGTAGGCATGAACAAGGTCTGCAAGGACGCGGACAGCGCGATGAAGAGAGCTCGAAACGTAGCGGCTCCGACAAACGCTCAGAGATTCGGGCTTCAGACACCATGCTCAAAAACAGGTTCGTGCATGGACTGCAAGTCACCGGATACCATCTGCTGCCAGTTCCTTGTTACCAGGTATTCGAGGCATGACGACAGGATATTCGTCATTTTGGTGAACGATAACCTTGGCTTCTGATAAAAAACTACATAAAAGGAGAGATGCAATAGAATGAAAATAGCTGTAACATATGAAGACGGAAATGTTTTTCAGCATTTCGGAAGAACGGAAAATTTCAAGATCTACGAAGTAGAGGACGGCAGAGTCATCTCGTCCGAAGTCATGAACTCCAACGGAGTCGGACACGAAGCTCTAGCCTGGCTGCTTAAGGACAGCAGCATCGATGTGCTGATCTGCGGCGGAATGGGACAGGGAGCTCAGGACGCGCTCGCGGAGGCGGGCATCGAGATCTGCGCCGGAGCGGAAGGCAATACCGATGAGGCTGTAGCGGCTTATCTCGCCGGAGAACTCGTGAACACAGGGGTAAACTGTGACCATCATGACCATGAGCATGGCCATCATCACGATCACGATCATGACCACGGCTGCGGTGAGGGCGACGGATGCTCTCCTCAGGACTGCGCGGGATGCGCGGGATGCGGCGGAGGTAATTTCGAGCCGTTCTACATGTTCGAAGGAACGAATGTAGGCAAGAGGGTCAAAGTGCATTACAGAGGCACTCTGGATGATGGGACTCAGTTTGACGCTTCGTATGACCGTAATCAGCCTCTCGAATTTATCTGCGGTGTTGGCCAGATGATCAGCGGGTTTGACCGCGCGGTAGCCGAGATGAGCGTAGGCGATATCATCGATGTACATCTTGAACCTGAAGAAGCCTACGGCATGCCGAACCCTAACATGATAGTCACCGTGAAGAGAGCGGCAGTACAGGGCCTCGAAGGCATCGAGGAAGGCGACAAGGTCATGCTTCAGGATGAGCTCGGAAGACCTTTTGACGCGCTTGTGACTTTCCTTGACGATGAGGATATCACATTTGACTGTAACCATGA
Source organism: Clostridiales bacterium (assembly GCA_015058065.1). GTDB lineage: Bacteria > Bacillota > Clostridia > Peptostreptococcales > Anaerovoracaceae > Crickella. The sequence continues at coordinate 47,375 of SVDB01000002.1, read as the reverse complement.
GATGGCAGGAAAGGCCCTCAATTTCACTATTGAGATGCTCGAGATCAATTAGAAGAAAAACCATAGAAAAATGAACACGGCAAGAAAGTATTTAGGAATAGATGTAGGCGGCACTTTCATAAAACTCGGAGTCGTTGATGAGAACGGGACGGTCAGTCTTCGCCGCGAAGTACCTATAGACCGCAGCGGCAGCGAGACAGTGATGGAGACAATTACACGCGGAGTGGACGCGTTCCTTCTCGAACACGGACTTGACGCGCTCGATCTCGAGGGGATAGGTGTGTCCGCTGCCGGATGCATAGATACGGCAAAAGGTTGTGTAGCCGAAAACGGCGGAAATGTGCCGGGCTGGTCACGCACTGAAGTGACGGGACCACTTTCGGAACGTTATGGTATCGACGCGACGATGGCCAATGACGGAAACTGCGTGGCTCTTGCCGAAGCGTGGACAGGCGCCGCGAAGGGGCTCAGGGACGTGATCTGCGTGGTGCTTGGGACAGGCGTCGGAGGAGGCATCATATCGGGAGGAAGGCTGATCGAAGGTGCCCGCGGATTCGGCGGTGAGATCGGGCATTTTCCGACGCATGCTGAGAAAAGACCTGCTTTCCGGGGAGATCTTTCATCGGATTATGAGAAACACGCGGCGACCAGCGCTCTGGTCGGATTGGCCGCGGCAGACGGCTGCCCATGGAACAACGGACGTGAGATATTCACAGCCGCGGCGGAAGGAGACAGCCGCGCGCTTGGTGTCCTCGATGAGTGGATATATGAGATCGCTGCCGGCATCACCGGTCTGGTGCATGTATTCGACCCTGAGGCGGTGATAATCGGCGGCGGCGTATCGGCGCAGGAAGAACTGCTGATAGAGCCTCTCAGAAAAAAGATACTTGAAATGGTGCAGCCAGACTTCGCGGAAGGCCTCGAGATCAAAGCTGCTGCGCTGGGCAATGACGCGGGCATGGCGGGAGCCGTGAAGTATTTCATGGACAGCCGCTCAAAAGAGGCATGAATCATGGGCAAGGTCAGGTGCAGTCTTGAGGCAGAGATGAGAACGATGCCGAGCATGTGCGATGAGGATTCGCTCATGAGCATACCGGCAATGCTTGACATGTTCCAGGATTCAGCGGGCATACACGCTGAGTCGGTAGGCATCGGCGCCATGGCGCTTGAAGAGAGAGGTCTCTTCTGGATAGTCTCGAAGACCAGACTCAGGATAAACAGAAGGCCTCTCGTGCAGGAAATGCTTGACTCCGTGACATGGATACAGCCTGCTGACAGGGCAAGCTGCGAGAGAGACTGGTCGATCTCAAAAAACGGAGAGACGCTTGCGTATGTGAGAAGCATATGGGCGGCGCTCAGAAGGGACAACGGCAGACCGGCTCATATGGCGGACTTCTATCCGGATTCGGATTTCACGATGGCGCCGCCCGACAGCGAGCCTTTCACCCGTATCAGCCAGAAATTTGACGGCGCGGAACCGCTTGGCGAATACAGGATACGCTCCGTAGACATCGACAGAGGCGGGCATATGAACAACGTCAATTATGTCAGGGCGATGTTCGGATGTTTCAGCTGCGCGCAGCTGGCTGAGATGGACATTCACGAACTGGACATGCAGTTCCTGCTTCAGTGTTATGAGGGTGAGACCATAAGATTCGTGAAGAGACCGTCTGAAAAGTGGCTAATGGAAGTTGGGGCAATCAACGAGGCGGGCAGGGTCTGCTTCATGGCAGCTCTCAGATAAAAACGACCGGCAGAGCGATCTCTGCCGGTTTTTATATTGGGGATTCAGAATTCCTTTCTCAGGATGTATCGGCGTTTGCCTCCGTAAAGTTCTCTTTCGTCGACTATCTCGAAATTCAGTATCAGGAAATTCCTGTAACTGTACGGGTTGTCAGGCGAGATGGTAGTCAGCGCTTCGGTGGCACCGAGCTCGATGGCCTTACCGATACGAAGCTTGTTGAAAATGCGCTGAAGACCGCGCCCTCTGTACTTTGGCGCGACCATCGTTAGATCCATCGAGACCGTCTTCGCGAGCTGCTCTCTGTCATAATTGAAATGCTTCCCGTAATTTTCCGGATTGTCCGGATCATTCGGGATCATCACAGAGTAACCCGCGACCTCGCCATTGCACTCCGCGATATAGCAAATATCGTTTTTAAGCTGATTCAGTGATTCTTCCTTTGTGAACGGCGCGTAAAGATCCTTATCAGGCAGCGCATCCATCACTTCGGCCTGGAGAGCCAGGACCTTGTCGAGATCATCAGGCGTTGCTTCCCTGAAATCTATATATAAAGGCTCGCCCTTGCCGTCCATGAGTTCTTGTCTGAAAGGTATGTCTATCATGTTCTTTTCCTCCGGTAAACAGGCTGGCAGATCGGAGATCCGGTCAGCAGCGGTCATTGATTTTTCCTGCTAACACTTTAGCACGATAAAGCGCTTCGCGTCAACAAAAAGTAAGTTCGGTCAATTGCCCGCAAGGTCCCGCTATGTTAAAATTCTACTGATATAATCTATCGTCATGATAACGGAGGAATAATATGGAACTTAAGTTTTACAAGTGCTCGCATTGCGGACAGATAGTCGCTATCGTCAAGAAGACAGGTGTTCCTGTGATCTGCTGCGGAGAGCCGATGAAAGAGATCGCAGCCGGTACGACAGACGCTTCCGTCGAGAAGCACGTGCCTGTATTCGAAGTAAAGGGCGATGTCGTTGAAGTCACAGTCGGTGCCGCAGAGCATCCGATGGTGCCTGAACACTATATCGAGTGGGTGGCGCTGCAGACAAAGCAGGGCAACCAGCGCAAGGCTCTTGAGCCGGGTCAGCCGCCTAAGGCATGCTTCAGGATCTGTGACGGAGACGAAGTCGTAGCCGTTTACGCTTACTGCAATCTGCATTCACTCTGGAAAGCAGAATGATCTGAGTTAAGGAGAATACCAAATAATGAAGATTTCAGAAGATATTCTTTATGTAGGTGTCAACGATCATGACATCGATCTCTTCGAGGGCCATTACATCGTTCCCGAAGGCATGGCTTATAATTCATATGTAATAAAAGACGCGAAGACTGCCGTCATGGATTCCGTTGACGGACGTTTCGCTGATGAATGGATCGAAAAGGTGAAAGAAGCCGCCGGCTCCCCTGATTATCTGATCATACAGCATATGGAGCCTGACCACTCCGGATCCATCCTGGGATTCATGGAAGCGTTCCCTGAGGCTGTTGTCGTTTCATCTCAGAAGGCGTTCACTATGATGGCCAATTTCTTCGAGGGGAAAGACTTCGCTGACAGAAGGCTGGTCGTTAAGGAAGGTGACACGCTCGAACTCGGAAGCCATGCGCTCAGCTTTATCACCGCTCCTATGGTCCACTGGCCTGAGGTCATCATGACCTACGACGCGAAAGACAAGGTGCTTTTTTCAGCTGACGCTTTCGGAAGATTCGGCGCGCTTGACGAGATAGGCGAGACAAATGAAGAGGATGATGATTGGGCATGCGAGGCCAGACGTTACTATTTCGGCATCGTCGGAAAGTACGGACCTCAGACTCAGGCTGTCCTCAAAAAAGCCGCGGGACTGGATATTCAGACCATCTGCGCTCTCCATGGTCCGGTACTCGTAAAGGATCTCGGATATCACATCGGCCTGTATGACACGTGGTCGAAGTATGAGTCGGAGTCGCAGGGCGTCGTCATTGCTTACACTTCTGTGTACGGAAATACCAAGAAGGCGGTCGAAACGCTTGCTGAGATGCTCGAGGCAAGAGGCGTGCCTGAAGTCGAGGTCACTGATCTCGCCAGGGACGACATCGCTGAGGCGGTAGAAGACGCGTTCAGATACGACACGGTCGTATTCGCGACTACTACATTCAACAACGGTATCTTCCCGTTCATGAGAGAGTTCATCGAGTCTCTGACTGAGAGAAACTACCAGAACAAGAGGCTCGCCTTCATCGAAAACGGATCATGGGCTCCGCAGGCCGCGAAGGTCATGAAGGGCATGCTCGAGGGCTGCAAGAACATGACATTTTGCGAGAACGACGTGAAGATCATGTCCGCGCTCAACGATGAAAGCAGGGCGAAGCTCGAAGCTCTGGCTGACGAACTCGCCTCGGCATATAAATAAGACGCGTGAATGAAGGGCAGACGCAGAGATTCATTAATAAGAACGATCGCAGGGCTGACATTGAGCCTGGTTTTGGCATGTTTTCTTATCGTGCCTGCAGCCTTGCCGGTCAGAGCGGAAGAGCAGGAACCTTTCGTGCCGCTTGGAAGCGATGACGAATACTACCCTGTGGTTTATGATAACACCAATGGCCTTCCAACTGCTGAGGCTAATGATATAGTCCAGACAAACGAAGGCTTTATATGGATCGCTTGTTACGCGGGGCTGGTGCGCTATGACGGGCATAATTTCGTTCGCCTTGACTCAACAGAAGGTCTCAGCAGCGTAGCGTGCCTGTTTGTCGATAACCAGGGCAGACTCTGGATAGGCACCAATGACAACGGCGTGGCGGTCATGGAAAACGGAGAGTTCCGGTTCTGGGATGAAGATGACGGGCTGGGCTCATCAAAGGTGCGCGAGATAGAAGAGGACGGCAATGGATACGTCTATGTTGGCACGACTTCGGGGATCACGATGTTCTCGCCTGACCTTGAAATGACACCGCTGACCGACAGCAGGATAGCCAACGTATATGTCGACCGTATGGTAGCGGGCACGGATCAGCTTGTCTACTGCACTACGAACGGCACCGAGATGTTCATTCTGCGCGATGGCAATCTGGTCAATTATTATGAGAACGACGAATCTCTCATAGAGGGCATCACCGCCATATATCCGGATCCTGCAGTGCCGGGAAAGATATACTATGGAACCGAAAGTCAGGGCATATACCATGTCGATATAAAGGCAGGCTTTGAGTCTGCCGAACATATCGATGTTGGCTCGCTGTACAGTATAACCGAGATAAATCAGGTCGGGGATGAACTCTGGGTATGCTCACGCGGTGGCATCGGAATGATAGATGACGAAGGCTTCCACGATATGACCGATCTGCCGCTCAACAATTCCATTGAGCATATGATGGTGGACTACGAGGGCAATCTGTGGTTCGTATCTACGCGCCTAGGCGTGATGAAACTGGTCAAAAACCGCTTTTCAAATGTATTCGCCAATTACGGCATCCATGAAACAGTCGTGAACACTACCTGCCTGCTCGACGGCAGGATGTTCATCGGCTCGGATACGGGACTCACGGTGATAGATGAAGAGGGTGTTGTGGACTCTGTTTCGCTCACGTCGGTAATGACAGCTTCCGGAACTCCGGTTGGAGGCACAGACCTTGTAGAGATGCTGGACGATCTGCGTATCCGGTCCATAATACGCGACAGTAAAGACCGCCTGTGGATAGCGACATGGAAATCGATGGGACTGCTTTGCTACGACCACGGGGCACTCACTATATTCAATGAAGATGAGGGCATGCTGTCAGACCGTGTCCGCATGGTTTACGAAACGAAGGACGGCCGTATACTCGCCGCGGTCACCGGAGGCCTTAACATTATCGAAGACGGCAAGGTCGCTGAGACATATGACAAAAGCATCGGCATAGAAAACGCCGAGACGCTCACGGTATGCGAGGCACCTAACGGCGACATTTTACTGGGCTCCAATGGCGATGGCATCTACATCATCAATGACGAGGGACTTCGCAATGTAGGGAAAAAGAACGGCCTGACTTCCGGAGTCGTGATGCGTATCAAATACGATGAAAGCAATAAAGTGTATTGGCTGGTAACGGGCAATTCACTGGCCTATATGAGCGAAGACTATGAAGTTACCACGATAAAGAACTTCCCGTACCCTGACAACTTAAACATTTATAAAAACGACAAGGGCGATATGTGGATCATGAGCAGCGACGGCATTTATGTCGTTCCTGCCAGAGAACTGCTCGCCAACGGAGAGATCAATCCTGTCCACTACAGCATGGCAAATGGCCTTCCATGCATTGCCACCAGCAACGCATACTGCGAACTGACAGATAACGGCGATCTGTATATCGCCGGAAGAACAGGCGTGGCAATGATAAATATCAACGAGCCGCTCGAGGATGTCAACGAGCTGAAGATGGCTGTACCGTATATCGAAGTGGATGATGAGCTCGTATATCCTGACAGCAAAGGGGTCTTCAGGATCCCTGCAAGCGCAAATAAGATAGCGATCTACGGTTTCGTCTACAGCTATTCGCTGGTCGATCCTACGGTGTCGTTCAGGCTGAAAGGCTTTGACAAAGAAATGATGACAGTCAAACTCAGCGAGCTTGACCCTATCTATTACACCAACCTCAAGGGCGGCAGATATACCTTTGTCATGGAACTGAACGATGAGATGGGCAGGGGCAGCAAGATACTGAACACTACGATCATAAAAGAAAAGGCCTTTTATGAGGAGCCGGTGTTCTATGTGGGCGTGACTTTGTTCGCGACGATCCTGCTGACACTGCTTGTTCAGTATGTAGTCAACCGTCAGCTTGCTAAAGCTGAAGAAGCGCATAAGATCAAGTCTGAGCGTGAACGTGTCAGCAGCGAGCTGCATATGGCGAATCAGATACAGACCGGCATACTGCCTCACGAGTTCCCGCCGTTCCCGGAGCGCAATGATTTTGACCTGTATGCTTTGATGGATCCGGCTAAAGAAGTCGGCGGAGATTTCTATGATTACTTCATGATCGATGACGATCACTTGTGCCTGGTAATAGCCGATGTAAGCGGCAAGGGTATTCCGGCAGCCCTGTTCATGATGAACTGCAAGGTGCTTCTCAAGTCGCTCGCGACATCAGGAAATTCTCCTTCAGAAGTTCTCATGAGGGCAAATAAAGAGATCTGCGAGAATAACCAGATGGAGATGTTCGTAACTGTCTGGATGGGAATCCTCGAACTCTCGACGGGAATAATGACAGCCTCCAATGCCGGACACGAGTATCCGGTAGTGGGGCGGGTTGACAGCGGATTTGAACTGATCAAAGACAAGCATGGCTTCGTAATAGGAGGCATGGGCGACGTCAGTTACAAGGATTATGAGATCAGGCTGGAACCGGGTGACAAACTGTTCGTATACACCGACGGAGTGCCTGAGGCGACGAACGCCGACAACGAGATGTTCGGAACGGACCGCATGCTTGACACGCTGAACGCAGACAAGACCGCGTCGCCTGAAACCATGCTGAAGAACATTTCCGAAGCGGTCAAAGAGTTTGAGAACGGCGCTGATAAGTTCGACGACCTGACGATGCTGGCTCTTGAGTATTTCGGCCCGGGAGAACACCGGTAACGGGCAAAAAAAGCAATAAAAGAGCATCCTTCCGGATGCTCTTTTGTATTGCGCTATAATACAGACCTACCTGATAAACTTGTCGATAGCCTTGTTGAGCTCTTCGATGGTATCGAAGTCATCTTTCTTGACTGCGTCGATTATGCAGGTGGACATGTGCTCCTTGAGGATCACGCGGCTCACAGACTTGACCGCGGATTCGATCGCGGAAAGCTGGATCAGCACTTCAGAACAGTCGCGCCCGTCTTCGACCATGCGCTTTGTGGATTCCATATGACCGATTATACGGCTCATCCTGTTGAGGACTGCCTTTGTATGCTCGGCTGAATGGACGTGACCGTGGTCGTGATGATGGGAACCGTCGCCGTGGACATGGGTATGTGTGAACTCATGGCCGTGCTCATCGACGTGTGTATGCTCGTGAAAGTGCTCATGAGTATGAATATGTTCGTGATTATCTGACATATCAGTCTCCAAATTTGCTATAATGTGAACAATAAAAATCTGTCATTGGAATAATAACAGAAAAAGGGACAAAAGATAACCCTACCATGGGGATAAAGGAGTGTATATGGCAGACAAAATGCACGAAGCGCTGGTAGAAAGGGCAACGATCAGCATGCCTGTAATAGACAAGCACTACCAGCTTATTGAAACAAAAAAGGCGACAGAGATAATCGAAAGAGCGATGAACCTCGCCAGAGAGGAGATCCCAAAAGGCGCTGTAGCGACATATATTCCTGAACTCAGCAAGATGGACCCTCATCAGCTCGGCATCTGCCTGTATCCGCTCAAGGGCGATAAGATCTGCCTGGGCGATTACAATACAAGGTTCACGATGCAGTCGGTATCCAAGGTCGTGATGCTCATAGTAGCGCTCGAGGTCTGCGGGCTCAAGCCGGTATTCAGAAAGGTAGGCATGGAGCCTTCGGGAGAAGCTTTTGACTCTCTCGTCGAACTCGATGTCAGCGATTCGAAGCCTTACAATCCGCTTATCAATTCAGGCGCGCTGGCTGTCTGCGGACTGCTGCTGCCTGAGGTCTCGTTCCAGGATATGCTCAGATACACAAGAAATATCTGCTCGGATCCGGGTATCGAACTCAACGAAGAAGTGTTCGACTCAGAGATGAAGACCTGCTCGCGTAACCGCTCCATAGCGTATCTGCTGCAGAGCAAGGGCATCATCACAACGGATGTCGAAGACACGCTCAGGTTCTATACAAAGATGTGCTCGATGAACGTCACCGCGGAATCGCTGGCAAACCTCGGTAAAAAACTCGCCAATGACGGCGTCTGCAACCTCGACGGAAAGAGATTCATGTCATCGCGCACAGCGCGTATCGTAAAGACACTGATGCTGACCTGCGGCATGTATGACGGGTCGGGAACCTTCGCCATCAAGGTAGGCATCCCTACAAAATCCGGAGTCGGCGGCGGACTGCTGTCGGTATCCGACAAGCGCGCGGGCATAGGCGTGTTCGGTCCGGCGCTTGACGCGCAGGGCAACAGCATTGCCGGATGCAAGCTCCTCAGAGAAATATCCAACGAACTCAGACTCAACCTCTTCTATGATCCGGAGTGGAACAAAGAAGAATCGGACGATACCGTTCTCAAAGAGATGCAGGCGAAATCGGTGATGTAAATGAATATAACGGTTTATTGCGGAGCAGCTGACGGACTCGATCCGGAATTCATCGTACGCGCGCGCGAACTCGGCGCGTGGATGGCGGAGAACGGTCACAGACTCATCTACGGAGCAGGGAATTCCGGTCTGATGGGTGCTGTTTCGGATGCCCTAATAGAAGGCGGCGGCGAGGCGATAGGAGTCACGCCGCAGTTTTTCGTTTCCGCGGATGAGACCCGTGATGATCTTGCGGAAGTCGTGATCTCTGACGACATGTCAGCCAGAAGGAACTGGATGATAGATCATGGGGACGCGTTCATCGCTCTGCCGGGAGGCATGGGAACTCTGGATGAGATAACGGAGGTCATGACATACAAACGCCTCGGACTCCTGGGCGAGATCAATAAGCCGGTGATGGTATATAACGTGAACGGCTATTATGACCGTTTCTTCGGATTTCTCGACGACATGAGAAAGACCGAATTCTGCAGACAATATGACCGCGATTTCGTCATCGAAGTCAAATGCCTTGACGACATCGTGAACGCTCTTGAAAGCGCCGGTTCGATCGACGCGGACAGGACTTCCAAATACGACTGATAACTGATAGATGAAAAACCTCTTCAAAACGCTGATGCCTTATAAATGGACCGCTCTGCTTGTTCTGCTTCTCATGGCAGGACAGGCTTTTTGTGAGATGAATCTGCCGATGTATACGCAGGCGCTCATCGACACAGGTATCCAGAACAGAGGAATAGAGCATATAGTGCCTGAGGCGATAACTGTATCCGAGTTTGAGGCGGCGGCGTCCGGAATGACGGACGACGAACGCTTACTGTGGGAGAACGCATTCATCACTGACGCTGATGAGAAAAATGACGCAGGTACCGCGATCTACAGGCGCAGGGAGATGACGGATGACGAACTCACCGCGCTCGATGAGTCTCTCCTGACCCCGATCGTGACGCGTTACGCTGAAAAGAACGGGGAGTCATTCGCGGACGCTGAGGCATCAGCGGGTACGGAGACCGAGAATGTTTCTGACAGCAGCGGCAGCAGCCGCAGGATCAACAGCAACCTGCTCGCCATGGGCATAGCTTACGCCGGAGACTGCGACCAGGAGGCCGGGCTCGACCTGCTGGCGATACAGAACGCCTTTATGTTCAGGTGCGGAGGCCTCATGCTGCTGATGTCAGTCATTGTCATGGCATTCACGACGCTTGTATCCTTGCTTGCCGCAAGGGTAGGCGCGAGCATAGGCAAAGACCTGAGGTCAAGGCTGTTCGCGAACGTCATGTCGTTTTCGAGCGCCGAAATGGACGAGTTCAAAACATCATCGCTCATCACGCGCGCCACTAACGACATACAGCAGGTGCAGATGACATCAACGATGATGCTGCGCATGATGCTTTTCGCGCCGTGTATCTGCACATGGTCGATCATCAAAGTCTACCAGACGCACGCTCACATGAACTTCGTGATAGTTACCGGAGTCATCGCGATACTGCTGATGGTCGTAGTCATGTTCGCGGTCGCGATGCCTAAGTTCAGGATAATGCAGAGTCTGGTCGATGCTCTCAACGCGGTATCGAGAGAGATACTTACGGGAATACAGGTCATCCGCGCTTTTGGCAGGGAAGAGACCGAAGAAGAGAGATTCGACAAGGCGAATACCGACCTGTACAGGAATCAGCTGTTCGTCAACCGCGCCATGATATCGCTTACTCCGTTCCTGATGATAATCATGTACGGACTCAGCATATGGATCACATGGGTAGCCGCGGGAAGGATAGACGCCGGAGGGCTTCAGGTAGGTACCATGACGGCGTTCATAGCTTACTCGATGGAGATAGTCTTCTCGTTCCTGATGATCGCCAGCATGGCTATTTTCCTGCCTAGGGCGGGCATAGCCGCGGACAGGATATACGAGGTGCTCAACACAGAGACTTCCATCAAAAACAAGGAAGACGCTTTAGAGCTGACTGATGCTGACAGGGGAGAGATAAGATTCGAGCATGTCTCATTCAGATATCCTGACGCTGAAGAGAACGTGCTGACTGACATAGATTTCACCGCGAGACCGGGAGAGACCACCGCGATCATCGGCGCTACGGGATGCGGCAAGACCACTCTGATCAACCTGATCCCGAGATTCTTTGACGCGACTGAAGGCCGTATCACGATCGGCGGCAAGGACATCAGAGACATAAGGCTCGACTCGCTCAGGGACGCCATAGGATATGTCCCGCAGAAGGGGATCCTTTTCTCGGGTACTGTCGCAGAAAACATACGCTGGGGCGATGAGGACGCGTCAGACGAAGAGATGAGACTGGCCGCAGATATAGCGCAGGCCACAGAATTCATAGAAGACAGGCCTGAAGGCTTTGAGAGGGAGGTCTCGCAGGGCGGCGCCAATGTGTCCGGCGGACAGAAACAGCGCCTCGCGATAGCGAGGGCGGTCGTCAAAAAACCGATGATCATGATATTTGACGATTCGTTCTCGGCTTTGGACATGAAGACGGACGTCACCCTCAGAAAGGCTTTGGCTGAACATACAGCGGGATCCACCCGCGTCATAGTTGCCCAGAGGGTGGGCACCATACTGCACGCCGAGCAGATAATCGTGCTTGACGAAGGCAGGATAGTAGGAAAGGGAACACACGCGGAACTCATGGAGAACTGCGGCATATACAGGGATACCGCGATATCCCAGCTGTCGGAGGCAGCGCTCGCGTAGCGCAAAAAGCGGCAAATGAGCGAAACAAAGAAGCCGAAAACAGAATACGAAGCGCAGCCTGAAAAGGAAGCTGAAGAGCCTCAGACCGGTCAGGGAGACGGCACAAGGCAGAGAAGGCGCGGCGGCGGTCCGAGCAGCATACTTGCTCCGGGAGAGAAGCCTAAGAACTTCAGGAAGGCGGTGGCGGACACCCTCAAATACATGGGCGGGTACAAGTTCGCCGTGGCCGTTGTCGTTGCAGTGGCAGCGCTCGCCACCATTTTCGAGACTGTCGGTCCTAAGGTGATGGGGCGCGCGACCACTCTGCTCGCGGAAGGCGTCATGAACAAGATCCACGGCACCGGCGGCATAGACTTCGAAGCTGTCGGGCGCGTACTTCTGCTGACGATGGCGCTCTACTTCATCGGCGCGTTCGCTCAGTACATACAGGCGCTCATCATGACGAACATCACTCAGAACATAGTCTACAGGATGCGCCGTGACATCTCTGAAAAGATAAACCGCATGCCTATAAGCTATTTTGAGCGTGTCCAGACCGGAGAGATCCTCTCGCGAATCACGAACGACGTCGATACGCTCGGGCAGTCTCTCTCGTCGAGCATATCCAATTTCATCTGGGCCATAATCAGCATGGTGGGAATAATAGTCGTGATGCTGACCATCAACGTCACGATGACTCTGATAGCACTGCTCGTCATACCATTCTCTGCGCTCGTGATGGGAATGCTCATCAAGGTGTCTCAGAAGCACTTCGCGGCCCAGCAGAAATACCTGGGCATCATCGACGGACAGGTAGAAGAGACGTTCTCGGGGCATCTGGTCGTAAAGGCGTTCAACAGGGAAGCCGCGGTAACAAAAGAATTCGACAGCGCGAATGAAAAACTATACGAATCAGCGTGGAAATCACAGTTCCTGTCAGGACTCATGAGACCGCTGATGAGGATCGTCAGCAACCTCGGATATGCCGCTGTCGCAGTCGCGGGAGGCGTCTTCTGCGTGAGAGGCGCCATCGGAGTCGGCGACATACAGGCGTTCGTCCAGTATGTCAAGAATATCGGACAGCCGATACAGGATATCGCTCAGATCATGAATCAGGTGCAGTCCATGGCTGCAGCAGCCGAGAGAGTGTTTGAGTTCCTTAATGAGGACGAGGAAACCGACGCTCCTGGAGCTGAAGACGAGATGGGCGAGATAAAGGGCGCCGTGGAATTCAGACACGTCAGATTCGGATACAGGAAGGACCAGCCGGTCATCAAAGACTTCAGCGCGAAAGTCGAGCCGGGCCAGAAGATCGCGATCGTCGGTCCGACAGGCGCGGGCAAGACGACAATGGTCAAACTCCTGATGAGGTTCTACGATGTCGACGGAGGTTCGATACTTATCGACGGGCGCGACATAAGGCAGTTCACAAGGAAGGAACTCCGCGACAATTTCGCGATGGTGCTCCAGGACACATGGCTCTTCAGCGGCACGATAAAGGAAAACATAGCGTACGGAAGAGAAGGAGCCACGAACGAGGAGATAATCAGCGCGGCGAAGACAGCAAAGGCGCATCATTTTATAAAGGCGCTCCCGGGCGGCTATAAGATGGTGCTGAACGAAGACGCGACAAACATCTCGGAAGGTCAGCGGCAGCTGCTCACGATAGCGCGCGCGGTGCTGGCTGACAAGCGGCTCCTGATACTCGATGAGGCGACTTCATCGGTAGATACAAGGACTGAAGAAGAGATACAGAAGGCGATGGATGCCCTGACAGAGGACAGGACAAGTTTCATCATCGCGCACAGACTCTCGACAATTCGCAACGCCGACCTTATACTTGTAATGGAACATGGTGACATCGTAGAGCAGGGCACACATGAGGAACTGCTCGCTAAGGGCGGCGCGTACGCCGAACTGTACAATTCGCAATTTGAAGAAGTAGGCTAAGACATATAAAAAAGAAAGGCGAGGAACAAAATGAGGACTTACAAAGAAGAATACGAGTATTGGCTGGCATCTGACGCGGTCGATGAAAAGACCAAGGAAGAACTGAGAGCGCTTGCCGGCAATGAAGCCGAGATCGAGGGCAGATTCAAGGCTATGCTGACTTTCGGTACCGCGGGCCTCAGAGGCATCATGGGAGCCGGTATCGGCTGCATGAACGTCTATACGGTGAGATACGCGACTCAGGGTCTTGCCAACCTGGTCATAGCCAACGGCGGACAGATCGGCGGGGATTCGCCTGAAGGCAACGGAGTTGCCATCGCTCACGATTCGAGACTGAACTCAAGGCTGTTCGCTGAGGAAGCCGCCGCGGTTCTCGCCGCGAACGGCATCAAGGTCTATATTTTCGATGACATGCGTCCTACACCTGAGCTCTCTTTCGCCGTAAGACAGACCGGATCGATCGCGGGCATCAATATCACCGCGAGCCACAATCCTAAGGAATACAACGGCTACAAGGCGTACTGGGCTGACGGAGCCCAACTGGGACCTGAACACGCGGACGTCGTATCGGCCGAGATAGCCAAGATCGATATATTTAAGGACGTAAAGACGACTGACTACAGCAAGGCTGTCGAGGAAGGGCTGATCGAGATCCTCGGAGACGAAATGGACGAGATCTATATCGGCAAGGTCATGGAGACCTCGGTAACGCACAAGTACATCGATAAGGTCGCGAAAGACATGAAGATCGTATTCACGCCGTTCCACGGAGCAGGCTACAAGCTGGTGCCTGAGATCCTGAGACGCCAGGGTTACGGAGCGATAATCCCAGTCGAAGAGCAGATGGTACCGGACGGCAACTTCCCGACAGTCAAGTCGCCGAACCCTGAAAACACCGAAGGCTTCGCGCTCGCGATCGAATACGCTAAGAAGAACGGAGCTGAGCTGGTCATTGGCGTAGACCCTGACAGCGACAGATGCGGAGCGGTAGTCAAGGCCGGCGATGATTACAAGATCCTGACGGGCAACCAGGAAGCCTGCCTGATGCTCGACTACATCTGCACGGTAAGGAAGGAACTCGGCACCATGCCATCCAAGCCTTTCGCCTGCAAGTCCATCGTATCCACTGTAATGGCAGACAAGATCGCTGCTGAAAACGGCGTAAAGATGTACGACGTCCTCACAGGATTCAAATTCATCGGCGAGAAAATCAAGGATCTCGACGAGAACGGCGATGAACACTTCATATTCGGATTCGAGGAGAGCATCGGATTCCTCGGCGGCACTTACGCCAGAGACAAGGATGCTGTTTACGCTGCCATGATGATGGCTGAGATGGGCTGCTACTACAAGGCAAAAGGCATGTCGGTATATGACGGTCTGATGGCTCTTTACGAGAAATACGGATACTTCGTCGAGAACACTGAGTCCACGGTATTCGAGGGATTCGATTCGGCTGAGAGAAGGGAAGCCGTCATGGCGAGCATCAGGGAGAATGCTCCTGAAAGCATCGGCCTGAAGGTGGAGCGTGTCACCGACTATCTCGGAGACGTGCCGGGCTTCACGAAGAGCAACGTGCTGTTCTACGACCTTGCTGACGGATGCGCTGTCGCGGTCAGACCGTCGGGTACAGAACCGAAGATCAAGACTTACGTCATGGCGCAGGGAGCAACGGCCGAAGAGGCTGAGAAGAACCGCAAGGCCGTCAGAGAAGCGGTCGACGCGCTGCTTTCATAAGGACATTCCGGGTCTGTGACCCGGTAAGTGGAAAAGGAGACCGGAAACGACATGAAACAGGACAGGGCAATGACTGCCATGGGAGTGCTGACTGCCATTCTGGCGCTTCTCATGATGAGCGTAGGAAAGTTCATCATGGGGGGTATAGTTCTGCTGCTCGCGTTCGGCATCTTCTGGACCCGCGGCGGCGGAAAATTCAATGACCGCAGCATCTATGAAAAGATCATCAGGACAGATCTGGACATCGCCGAACTGTTTGACAGGATCAGGGACGTGGATACTCCTTTCGGGAAGCCGTGGATCGCCGGACACAAGGGATACAGCGGAGACAGCATAGTCTTCGGACCGGGAAAGTTCAAGGACTGCGTCGTGGTGTCGCGAGAGGGTAAGGATCTGGTCGTCAAGCATATAACCCTGCTCGAAAACATCATCAGAAGCGAAGATGAAGAATACAGGTTCAAAGGACTGGTCAACACTGCGGAAGCGGAAGTGACGCCTGAGAGATACGCTGTCTTCGCGGGCTTCAAACTGGCGTCGGTGATGCTTGTAAAGCATCTGTCCGAACTGATCGAAAAACTCTCCGCAGACGGGAACGCCAAGGTGCCTGAGAATCTCGACTTTTTCAAATTCTATTATCATAATTCGAGCAACGGATATCTTCTGGACTCAGAAGGCAGCGAAGTGCTGAAAGTAGAGTGCGCCTACAAGCCGTTCAGGTCCGCGGTGCTCGATGATGAAGGAAACGAAATGGCGTCGGTCATGCCGCGGTCTTTCAACAACAAGGGCGTCGTGATAGACATGACGGGCTATGAGCTCTTCGCGAACGGAGAACATTTCGGAGAGATAAGGCGCTTCAGGGAAGGGAAAAAGGAAGGCTTCATCTGTGATACTGACGATGGAGTGTACAAGGTCAGCATTTTCCCTTCGTGCATGAGGGCAAAGATCTCGTGCAACTACACGATCGAGCGTGACGGAGAACTCAAGGCGGTCATAGGTGGCTCGCCGAGCCTGCTGTTCGATGCCGAAGACTGGTGCCGCAGCGACCTGATACTTTCATACGATGACGACTATCTGGTCCTGTACGCCATACTCGAAGTGTTTATTCTCACACTTAACTCGAGATTTTTGAAATGACGCCGCATATATGATAGAATAAAGTGCAAATTTGTGACGATATAAGACAAATAAGGGGAACAAAGATGAAGAAGATACTTCTTCCGATCGAAGAGACACAGCGCAGCCTGAAAGCGCTCCATTATGTAAAGACGCATTACGGACCTGAAGACGCTGAACTTGTACTTTTGATGGTAGACGAAAAGCTCAGTTACTCGGTCAAGTCCGAAGCTGAGGCGGCAGCCATCAAAGAACTCGACGACAAGCTGGCGCTTATCGCCGCTTCGCTCGCCGAATACAAAGTGACATTGCTCTCAGCCGTAGGCAAAGCGGGAATAAGGATCACAAGAGCCGCCCGCGAGACAGGAGCTGATCTGATCATCATGACCAAGTCTTCCAAAGAGGACATGCTCAGCTCGATAGGCGCTACCGCTGAGTACGTGATCAACAACGCTCCGTGCGACGTGGTCATCGTAAGTGAGCAGATCAACAGGCGCAACGAGTACAGGGGACTTGTCTACAGGACTGCAAAGGGAACGGTCAATCTCAGGGGTCAGCTTGGTGACAAGCAGAGCGAATGCCTGCTTCCGAGCGTGAATCAGGACTGCATCTACCATATCAATGTAACCGTCGGAAAGGTGAGGTTCTTCCACACCGCGTATAATCCTGATACGAGAAACTGGGACCGCCTGCCGCTCGAAGGACAGGATGTCACTCTCGACATAGCGGCCGGAGAATCCCGCAACATCCTTGTCAAAGCTGACAGCACAGACGGCAAGGCTGACAGGATCAGGATAGTCAACAGAGACATGAAGAGAGAAGCGGTGTTCGATTTCCGCATCACAGCCGCTCCGCCTGAGGCAGTCAAAGAGCCTGCTCCGCAGCCTGCGTACAGACCTGCGCCGGGCATGGAGAGCCGCGCGACTCAGGAGGTCCCGAGGATCCCAATCGATTTCGAGGCGCCTGAGGTACCGACATTCAAGCCTGAGCCGGTATATGAAGTCAATGACACCGCAAAGGACGCGGAAGTAGCGGAAGCCATTTCGGAATTCGAAGCACTCGAAAGAGCAGTGGCCGAGGCCGGACCGGAACCGGCTGTCGAAGAGGCCGTTGCTGAAAAGCCTGCAGTTGAAGTTGCTGCTGCAGAAGTTCCTGCGGCAGAAGAGGTCAGGTTTGAGGCACCGGCTGTTGAAAAGCCGGCAGTCGAAAAGCCTCAGGACAGCGGCGCTGTCTTCTCGGTAGAGATACACGAATAACAGCCCTCCCGGAACAAAAGCGCTGTTTGACACAGGCGCTGCCGGGGTGGTATCCTACATTAGAACCAATTAATACGGAGGGATCCTGAAATGAAGAGAATCAAGACTATCACAACAAGAGACATGACAGAGTCGAAGGTCAGCGGCGGATGCGGCGAGTGCCAGACTTCCTGCCAGTCTGCAAGCAAGACTTCCTGCAGCGTTGCGAATCAGCACTGCGAGCAGCGCAAGGAGAAGTAAGATGCTTACGGCGGCGCTGCTCCGGCAGCGCCGTTTTTATTTACCATGACTTTGAAAAAATGATACATCTATACAAATTAAACGGATACAACATGATCGTAGACGCGGCGAGCGGAGCCGTGCATTCTGTAGATGAAGTCGCTTATGACGCGATAGATCTTTATGATGCGGCGATAAGGGAAAAAGGCGACGCGAAGGCCGTTCTGTCAGACAAAGACGTAAGGGCAGCGATAGCCTCAGAGATTGCTGGCAGACATGGAATATCCCTGCAGGATGCTCAGGAGACCATCGATGATATAGAGGAACTCCATGAAAAGAGGCTGCTCTGGTCCGACGATCCGTTCGAGGCTGCAGCGGGAGAGATCAAGATCAGGCAGTCAGTCCTCAAAGCGATATGCCTTCACGTGGCTCACGGCTGTAATATGGACTGCGAGTACTGTTTCGCGGGCAAGGGCGATTACTCCGGCAAGAGCGGCATCATGAGCGCTGAGGTCGGAAAGAGAGCGCTTGATTATCTGATCGAAAACTCGGGCTCGCGCAGACATCTTGAGGTTGACTTTTTCGGCGGTGAACCGCTCATCAACTGGGACGTGTGCAAGGAGATCGTGGCCTACGGCAGAGAACTCGAAAAGAAGTACGACAAGATATTCAACTTTACGCTAACAACAAACGGCGTTCTCATCGATGATGATGTCATAGATTTTACGAACCGCGAAATGGGCAATGTGGTGCTCAGCATGGACGGAAGACGTGAGACCCACGACCGCATGCGGCGCAGCAAATCCGGCGGAGGCACCTATGACAGGATCATGGACAATTTCAGAGCGCTTGTCGAGGCCAGGACAACGGATGATCCTGAGACAGCTGCTCACAGAAAGAGTTCGGAATACTACATGCGCGGCACATACACTGCGTACAACAAGGATTTCGCGGCTGATGTGCTGGCGATGGCAGATCTGGGTTTCAGAGAGACTTCGATCGAGCCTGTGGTCGCTTCACCTGACGCTCCTTACGCTCTGAAAGAGGAAGATCTGCCGCAGTTATTCAAAGAATACGAAAAGCTGGCGGTCGAGATGCTCAGAAGGGAAGAAGCCGGCGAAGGATTCAGCTTCTACCACTATACGGTAGACCTGACAGGAGGTCCGTGCATCTACAAGAGAGTCGCGGGATGCGGCGTAGCTACGGAATATCTCGCTGTGACACCGACCGGGGACCTGTACCCATGCCATCAGTTCGTCGGAGACGACGACATGATCGTCGGCAATATCTACGAAGGCATAACGCGTCCTGAGACGGTCGCGATATTCAAGGACGGCAATAACATCTACACGCGCGACAAGTGCAGGGATTGCTGGGCAAGGCTGTACTGCGCCGGCGGCTGCGCGGCCAACAATTATCACTCCAACGGAGATATCAACAAAGTATACGGATTCGGCTGCATGCTCCATCGCAAGCGCATAGAGTGCGCGCTGATGATGGCGGCAGCACGTGAAAAATGATATAATAAATCGGTTATGAGAACTGCGATACTGGCTTCACAAAACAGGAATAAGATCAAGGAGATCCGGGCGATACTCGAGAAGTACGGTCTGGAGGTCATTTCGCGTGATGACGCGGGGATACCTAAAGACGACATAGAAGAGACAGGGACTACATTCGAAGAAAATTCCTATCTCAAGGCGAGTGTCATCATGGACATGATCGACGCCGATCCGTCGCTTTCAAGATACGCGCACAGCCCGGTCATAGCGGATGATTCCGGACTGATGGTGGACGCGCTTGGCGGCGAGCCGGGCGTTTTCAGCGCGAGATATGCGGGTGAAGACGGTAACTACGACAATAACAACACGAAGCTGCTCGCTGCCCTCGAAGGCGTTCCTTTCGACGAAAGGACAGCGAAGTTCGTTACAGTGATCACACTGATCTATCCTGACGGTGAGGGCGCCCCTGAGGCGGCTTCAGAGCAGGACGGAAGGCATGTTCTCATCGCGAGAGGCGAATGCACGGGGCACATCGCGCTTACTAAAATGGGCAGCGGAGGCTTCGGCTACGATCCGGTATTCATCCCGGACGGCTACGAGAATTCATTCGCGCAGCTCGGTACGGATTTCAAGAACACCATAAGCCACAGAGCGCATGCTCTTGCTGAACTCGAAAGACTGCTCGGCTGATGCCGCGCGTACATGATGTATGAGTGATTTCTGGCGCAACACCGTAACTGAAGATCATGATGACAGCAAAAAGCTCCATCTGACGTGGACCAGGGTCCGGAAGATCTGTTTCCATCTCTGGAGGCAGTTTGACGACCAGTATTATGCCGGGTTTGCCGCGCAGATCGCGTATTTCTTCTTCATGGCATCTGTGCCTATGCTCATCGTGCTGACACAGGTGCTGGGTATCTTTGATGTCTCTATGGACTTCATCAAGGACTGGCTTGAGGCTCATCTTTCAACGCAGATGGGAAGTTTTCTGGAGAGACTCTTCATGGCGTCATCAACGGCGTACACGGATTTCTTCATGATACTGCTCGCTCTTTGGGCGGCATCCTCGCTCGCTTTTTCCCTGTCAAGACTCACGACTTATACCATAAGCTACGGAAAATACAGATTCAATTTCTTCACCGAGAGATTGAAAGCAATCCCTATATCCATCGGTTCGATACTGGTGGTCGCGGTCACGCTGGTGGGATATGTATACGGGGAACTGATCGCGAAAAGGATACTGCGGAGTCCGACTCTGCTGAACCTCATAAGCGATCTCAGGACACCTGTCCTGGCGCTTCTGTTCTTTGTCGTGATACTGGCGAACTATTATCTGCTGCCGCGCATACGTGTGCCGGTCAGAGCCGTTCTTCCGGGAGCCGTAGTCGCCACCATCGGCATCATGATCGTAACGTGGTTCTACTCGCTTTATATTTCAAGGGCGGTCAATTACAACCTCATTTACGGCGCGCTGTCCAACATCGTAGCCATGATGCTGTGGTTCTATCTCATAAGCTGGGTCCTGTGCATAGGCATGATGTTCAACAAGTCATGGGATATACATATGCAGCGCGGAAGGCTCACTCCGGCAAAGATCAAGGAATACCTGATCAGACAGTACGGATCGAACGGCGAAGAGATGTGGAATAAGCTCATAATCGGCGAATACGACATGGCAGACAGGTCACTCGACAGTCTGGCGGTACGCGCATCCAGAAAGTTCGATCCGGGTTATGACGAAAAGCGTGAAAGAGAGATAGCTGAGCTGATCGAGGCCAGAGATGTAAGAGAGAGGATAGAGCGTGAGCTCGAAGCCGCTGAAGCGGAATACGATAAAGAGGAAGAAAAATAAATGCATAACAGAAAAAAACTGTTGTTTATCATGAATCCTAAGGCCGGAGTCATGCTGGCTCCGAAGAACCTGGCCTCGATAGTCGAGAGGTTCTCGGGATCAGGCTTCCTGACACAGGTGCTCATGACGACAGGCAGAGGAGACGCCAGAGACTTTGCCGCGGAATACGGCGGAGAATCAGACATAGTAGTTGTTTCGGGCGGCGACGGTACGCTGAACGAGGTCATAGACGGACTTCTGAGTGAAGGCCTTAAAACTCCGATCGGCTACATACCGGCCGGATCGACCAATGACTTCGCTAATTCCATCGGTCTTCCGAGAAGCATCGCTGACTGCGTGGAAAGAATAATAAGCGGAACTCCAAAGCCGGTGGACATAGGAAGCTTCAACGGCCGCTACTTCAGCTACGTAGCCAGTTTCGGCGCATTCACTTCTGTGACATACACCGTGCCGCAGAACCTTAAGAACATCTTCGGCCATACAGCTTACGTGATGGGCGGGATCAATGAACTCGCCAAGCTGAAATCGATACACACCAGGATCACGCTTGAGCCGGGCACGCCTGAAGAGCAGGTGCACGAGGGCGATTACGTTCTCGGTGCGATCAGCAACTCAAGGTCGATCGGCGGCATCCTTAATCTCGATAAGCTCGATGTAGACATGAACGACGGCGTGATGGAAGTTATGATGATCAAGATGCCTAAGGATCTCATAGAACTCAGTGATATAGCGGCCAGTACTCTCGGAGGCACGTTCAAGTCTCACCAGATAGAAACGTATTCAGCAAAAAACATCATGGTCGAGCTGGACGAAAACACACACTGGACGCTCGACGGCGAATATGAAAAAGGCAGCGGCGTATGCGAGATAAAGACTCTCGAATCCGCGATCTCACTGATAAGATAATAGGGGGACAGAAAAATGATAATCAAGTACACAGGACATTCCTGCTTCAAGATCCTTGACGCCGAGACAGGCTATTCCATAGTTTTCGACCCTTATAAGGACGGCTCTGTTCCGGGCTTCGGAAAGATAGTCGATTCTGCAAGCGAAGTGCTCTGCTCGCACGAACACGAAGACCACAACGGCAGGGAACACATCAGGATCGAAGACCACGGAGAAAGTCCGTTCAGTGTCGAATACATCGATACTTTCCATGATCCGCAAAAGGGAGCGGTCAGAGGGACTGACAGGATCCATATAATAACGAACAAGAAGACCGGTGAAAAACTCGTTCACTACGGAGATATCGGAGAGGTCCTCGACGATCTGCTTACTCCCGAGAATCTCGCGTTGCTGAAAGACGCGGACATCGCGCTCGTACCTGTCGGCGGCTTTTACACATATAACAGGTTCGAAGCTCTGGATCTCATCGAAAGGACAACACCTAAGCTGGTGATCCCGATGCACTTCAGGTCTGAGGTCGCGGGTTTCGACTATCCGCATATCGACACGATAGAGATGTTTATCGATGAGGCGGCGAAGAGGGGCAAGAGCCTGAGCATCTCGAGAGTAAGCTTCATCAATACCGGAGATATAGAGCTCAACAGTGACATACTGGTGCTGCGCCCGCAGAACTTTTAGCAATGAAGCTGTATCTTGATGACCGCAGGACACCGCCCCGAGATGGCGGGTATGTGTCCGCAGACAACTACGCGGATTTTCTGGCGCTGCTCGACAAGTACCGGGACTGCCTTGAAGAGGTCAGCCTTGATTACGATCTGGGCTGGGACAGCCTGTTCACCGGCTTCGACGCGCTTAAGTATATGAAAAAACACGACATAAAGCCTCAGCACATAAATGTTCATTCGACACATTTCCCGGGCAGGGAGAAGATGCTGGCTTATGCTGTTTCGAATTTTCCGGACGTGCTCGTAACGGGCTCGCCCGATTTCAACTGAATAAGGAGGGCAACATGGGTAAACTTATAGTACTTCTGGCCATTATCTACATCGTTCTCAAGATGATCAACACCAACGCGAAACTGAGAGAAAGAGACGCCCGCAGGGCAGCCGAAGAGGAGCAGAGAAGGCTTGAGGCTGAAGAAGCCAAAGAAGAAGAACTGACACGCATGGAGGCTGTTGATGTGGAGGCCGATGTCATCGAAGATGACGATGACTCGAAGGTGATCGAAGTCGAGACAGTCGAAGTGGAATGATCAAAAGAGGCTATCGCAGATGATAAAAAGCATGACAGGGTTCGGCAGAGGTGAGTTTGCCGACGAAACAAGCAAAGTGACCGTAGAGATCAGGGCGGTCAATCACAGATATCTCGACATCTTCGTTAAAATGCCGAGAAAGTACGCGTTCGCGGAAGAAGCCGTAAAGGCTGCGGTAAAAGAGAGACTGTCCCGCGGCAAGGTCGAGATCAGCGTGACCGTAGACAACACGGGACAGAGTGACAGTGACGTAAGACTCGACAGGGATCTCGCTGCAAGGTATTATGACGCTCTCAGTACGCTGAAGGACAGTTTTGATTTCGGCGATGAGTCAAAAGTATCGCTCAGCCTGCTCGCGAAAATGCCTGATGTCATAAAGACGAGCGCGGCGGAAGAAGATGAAAAGGCCGTGACTGAGAGGCTCCTCAGAGCGACAGCGAAAGCGGTCGATGATATCTGCCGCATGAGGGAGACCGAAGGCGCGAAGCTCGCCGCGGATCTTTCCGCCAGGGCGGATACTGTATCAGATATACGCGCGCGCATCGAAAAGAGAGCGCCTGAGATCGAAAAGGAATATGCCGCAAAGTTCAAGGCGAGAGTTGAAGAACTGCTCGACGGCGTATATGAGGTGCCTGAAGAGAGGATAGCGCTCGAAGCCGCGATCTTCGCCGACAAGGCGAATATAACCGAAGAACTCGTAAGGCTCGACAGCCATGTCAGCCAGCTCAGAGATTTTCTGAAGTCCGACGGCAGCGAGGCCATCGGCAAAAAGATAGATTTCCTCATCCAGGAAATGAACCGTGAGGCGAACACCATAGGCTCCAAGTCCAATGACAGAGAGATCACTTCCATGATGCTCGACCTCAAGGCAGAGATAGAGAAGATCAGAGAACAAGTCCAGAACATTGAGTAAGTGGCTGTTTAAAAAAGAGAATCTGTTCGTAAGGATCGCGATCGGCTTCGCGGCCGGTATACTGCTGGGTCTGCTGGCCCCGCAGTTTTCGCTTGACATAAAAGTCGTCGGAGACATCTATCTCAAGCTGATCAAAATGATGGTCATACCGGTGCTCGTATGCGCGGTCATGACAGGCATAATAAACTCAGCGCACATATCTTCTCTCAAAAGGGTGGCGGTCAAAACAGTCGTCCTGTACTTCGTGATGTTCCTGGCGTCTTTCGCGGTCTCATTCGCGGTCGCCATGGCGGTACGTCCCGGACGCGGCATCGTTTTCGAGAACAAGCCTGTATTCGAAGGCGGGGCAGCCGGAGCGATAAACATATCGGATGTGCTGAGAGAACTGTTCCCGGACAGCATTTTCGAGGCGCTGTCAGCGAATAACATCCTTCCGACGATCCTTTTCGCGATACTGCTGTCGATCGGGATAGTGGCCATAGGAGAGAAGGGGAAGCCGGTGGCGGATTTCATGAACAGTCTCTCTGAAGCGGTGTTCCGTGTTCTGTCGATGATCATGGAAACATCACCTCTGGGAGTCATGTCTCTCATGGCTTTTTCGATAGCGGAATACGGATCGGGACTCTTCATGGCGATAGGCAAGTACATACTGTGCTGCTGGCTCGCGTGCATAGCGGTGTTCATCATCGTTTTCCTGATACCCGTACGTCTGTACACTAAGACGGATGTGAGGACATTCCTCAGGGCATGCGGAAGGATAGCGCTCATGACGATGTCGACAACCAGCTCTGCCGCGACACTCCCGACCACCATAAAAGTCAGTACGGATTATCTTGGCGCGCCTGCGGATATCAGCAGTTTCACGCTTCCGCTCGGATGCACCATAAATATGTGCGGCGGGGCTTGCTCGTTCTGCTGCCTGGCGCTCTTCGTATCCGACTTCTATTCTCTGGATCTGCCGCTTACACGATTCGCCGCGATGGCGGTCGTGGCGGCCCTCATAAATATGGCCGCGCCGGGTATCCCCGGCGGAGGAATAGTCCTGATGACGTCGTTCCTGACCATCTTCGGACTGCCGATAGACCTTATAGGGCCTGTCGCGGCGTTCTACAGGCTGCTCGACATGGCGTTCACGACGGTGAACGTCGAAGGGGATGTCGCTGCCAATCTCATAATTGCGAAATCAGAAGCTGATGTGCTAAAATAAAAGGCTGACGGGGAGGTGCTTATGAGTCGCAAAAAAGGCAGATTGTTCGTGATATCCGGTCCTTCCGGAACAGGAAAAGGCACAGTTTGTGCCGAACTGCTCAAGGATATCGGCAATGAGTTTTCGGTATCGATGACCACGCGCGCTCCGAGAGAAGGAGAGGTCCACGGCAGGGAGTATTTCTTCGTGACCCGCGAAGAATTCAACGCCAACATCGAGGCCGGTAACTTTCTCGAACACGCGCAGGTCTTTGACAACCTTTACGGAACACCTAAAGACATGGTGCTGAGCCGCCTAGACAGGGGATATAACGTGATCCTCGACATCGACGTTCAGGGAGGCCTTCAGGTCAGAAAAGCCATGCCTGAGGCAGTGCTCATATTCATTCTTCCGCCGAGCCTGACCGAACTCAGAAGGAGGCTCGAAGGCAGGGGAACTGAAGATCCCGAGAAGGTCGAAAAGAGGCTCGGAGAGGCGCTCAACGAGATCAGACTGATAGGGGAATACGACTATTACATAGTAAACAACGATATAGATGAGGCGGTCGCCCTTGCGCGCAGCATCATCGCCGCCGAAAAGGCGAAAGTGCCTGAAGCGGTCAGACCGCTCATAAGAGAATACGAAAAAGAAACAAACTGATAACATGAAAGGGGAAAACAGATGCTTCTTTATCCATCGATAAACAAACTCAGAGAAAAGACAGACAGCAGATATTCGCTCGTCATCCTTACAGCCAAGAGAGCCAGAGATCTCATCGACGGCAAGAAGGCACTTACTGATGAAGTGAGCGAAAGACCTGTCAGCCAGGCCGCGAAGGAGATCGCGGCGGATATGATCTCATTCAAAAGAAACGAAGAGGAAGAATAATGAAACACAGACCAACAATGCTGATGATCCTCGATGGCTTCGGCATCAGAGAAGAGACATACGGCAATGCCATCAAGGCGGCAAATACACCTGTGCTTGATGAGTTGTTCGCGAATTATCCGTTCATCACGATCGAGGCCAGCGGCGAGCCGGTAGGACTTCCTGCCGGACAGATGGGAAATTCCGAGGTGGGACACCTCAACATCGGCGCCGGCAGCGTAGTGTATCAGAATCTTCTGAAGATCACCAGATCGATCCAGTCCGGCAAGTTCTTCGAAAACGGTCCGCTCCTTGAGGCGATGAAGAACGCCGCTGAAGGGCATACGCTCCATATCATGGGACTCGTTTCGGACGGCGGAGTGCACAGCCACTTTGAACACCTCAAGGCCACCATCGACATGGCCAGGAGGAACGGCGTAAAGGACGTCGCGGTGCATTGTTTCCTTGACGGCAGGGACGTGCCGCCAAAGAGCGCTATGACATGGCTGGGACCTCTTGAGGACTATCTCAAGGCTGAGGGAGTAGGCCGTATCGGAGTGATCTCGGGCAGATTCTACGCCATGGACAGAGACAAGAGGTGGGAGCGTCTGGTAAGAGCCTATGACGCGCTGACACTCGGCGAGGGACTCACGGCTTCGTGCGCGCAGGAATGCATGGACAACTCCTACGCGAAGGGCGAGAACGATGAGTTCGTACAGCCTACAGTAATAAATGCCGTGCCTATAAAGGACAACGATTCGGTAGTATTCATCAATTTCAGACCGGACAGGGCAAGGGAGATCACCCGCGCTCTCGTGGATCCGGAATTCGACGGATTCGAAAGAAAGTCCGAGCCGAAAAATCTGACATATGTCTGCATGGCCGAATACGACGCGACTATGCCGAACGTGACAGTGGCGTTCCCTCCTGAGGCAGTCGATCCGACACTCGGAAAGACTATCGCCGATCTGGGACTCAGACAGCTGCGCATCGCCGAGACAGAGAAGTACGCTCATGTAACGTTCTTCTTCAACGGCGGAGTCGAAGAGCCAAACAAAGGCGAAGACAGGGTCCTGATCCCGTCTCCTAAGGTCGCCACATACGACCTTCAGCCTGAGATGAGCGCTCCTGAAGTAGCGTCGACCGTGATAGAAAAGATCAACAGCGATGTATATGATCTCATAATCCTCAACTTCGCTAATCCGGACATGGTCGGACACACGGGAGTTTTCGAAGCCGCTGTGAAGGCGATCGAGACGCTCGACGGTCTTGTCGGACAGATCAGGGACGCGATATTCGCCAAGGACGGGCAGATACTGCTTACCGCCGATCACGGCAACGCTGACACTATGCTCGACGAAAAGGGAGAGCCGGTCACGAAGCACTCGACTGCTGTCGTCCCGCTCTGCCATATCTGCAAGGAGCCTGTTCCGTTCAGGAAGACTACCGGCAAGCTCGCAGACATAGCGCCTACGATCCTTACTCTGATGGGTCTCGAAGTACCTGCGGGTATGGAAGGCGACGTTCTGGTATAGTACGACCTGTAATATTGACAGAAAACGCCGGGTCATCCGTTTCGGATGGCCCGGTTTTAACTTGCGTTTTTTCTTGATACAGACCAGAGTGAAAGATAGAATATATAAGGACATATAATTACCGGAGAGAAAGGCCGGATCATGGCGGGATTCACAGGCGAACAACTAAAGGCGATAACGACACTCGACAAATCAGTGCTGGTCTCTGCGGCCGCGGGTTCAGGAAAGACATCGGTCCTGATAGAACGCATCATACGCATCATACTCGAAGGCAAAGCCAATGTCGACGAAATGCTTGTGGTGACGTTTACGAACGCGGCGGCTTCTGAGATGAGACTCAGGCTTTCGGGCGCCATCAGACAGAGGATGGCGGATCATCCCGAGGACGCGCCGCGCTTGAAAGACCAGCTGGCGAGGCTTTACCGCGCGTATATTTCCACAATAGACAGCTTCGCGCTCCGCGTGATAAGAGAGTTTTTCCACGAGACTGACATGGAACCGGAATTCAGCGTCACCGATGACGTGCAGTGCGAGCTGCTGAAGCGTGAGGCTGTGACAGAGATGTTCGAGGAGGGCTTCGCGAAAGACGATCTGATCGACGGCGGCAGTTTCAGAGCCTTCCTGAGGCTTTACAGCGACGAGAGGAGCGAAGACAACTTCATAGAAGGCCTGCTCAAGGCATACTCAAAGCTCAGGAGCATGCCTGATTACTTCGAGTGGGCTTATGAAAGGGCGAAACTGCTGTCAGTCACGGCAGAAACGTTCGATGGGTCCGGACTTCAGAAGATGATGCTGACTGACGCTCTCGATACATTCCGGAATGTCAGCACCGCGTTCCGCAGGCTGCAGGCCATGTTCGATGACGCGGGCATACCTGAAATGTTCGAGGAAAAGCTGCTGCCTCAGGCTGAAGCCGCGCAGGCTATATACGCGATGCTGAGCGCCGGCCGCTTCGATGAAGAGGTGATATCCGCGATAGGATCTTTTCCGTCCGTGACGCTCAGGGCAAAAAAAGATCAGAAAGAAGCATACGATCCGATCAAGGAAGAAGTCAAAGCGATACGGGATGATTATAAGGACGAGATAAAAAACTTCAGTAACAGGTACCTGCTGCCTGATCTTGAGACGCGTCTGGCTGAGATGAACGCCACTTATGAGTACACTCTTTATTATCTCAGGCTGCTCGAGGAATTCGAAAGACGCTATGATGAAAAGAAGCGCGCGAGGCGCGTCATCGATTTCGCGGACATGGAGCATATCGCTGTCCGCATACTCAAAAAGAAGGAAGCGGCGGATACTCTCCGCAGGCGCTTCAAATACATCTTTGTTGACGAGTATCAGGATACCAACAACATACAGGAACGCCTGATCAGCAGTGTCGCGAGACCGGATAATGTGTTCAGGGTAGGTGACATCAAACAGAGCATCTACAAGTTCAGACAGGCTGAACCTGAGATATTCGAGGGACTGTACGCGAAGTACTCAGACGGGAAGGATCCTGACGGCATAGCGATCGATCTCGGACGCAACTTCAGGAGCAATGACGCGACCATACAGTATATCAATCATGTATTCAGCCGCATCATGGACGGATATGACGACAGGGCAAAACTCCATACCGGTCTTACTGAGTGCCCGCCGGAATACGATTTCATGCCCGAGGTGCACATACTGGTCGGAGAGGCCGGTGATCCCGGGGAAGCATGCGCGGAAGAGACCGGGGACGACGGTTTCGATCCGGATGATATAAGTGAAATAGATGAAGAAATAGAAGAACTGACCAAGGATGAGGCGGAGGCGGAATATATCGCTAAGATCGCCGCGTCGATAATCGGTACCGATTTTTACGACAGCAAGGCTGGCGTAGTCAGGAAAGCAGAGGCCAAAGACATAGTCATCCTCCTCAGGGCCGTCAGATACAGGGGAGAGACCATGAGCCGCGCGCTCAGGGAACTCGGTATAGAACCGCATGTCGAGGAGTCAGAGGACTATTTCGATACTGTCGAGATAGGAGTCGCTCTTTCGCTCCTAACGTGCATAGACAATATGAAGAGGGACGTTCCGCTGATCTCGGTGCTGCATTCTGAGGTGTTCGGATTCGATCCTGACGAACTGGCGCAGATAAGGATTGCCCACATGGGAGCCGTTGGCAGGGATACAAGGCCTGCTTACTGGGAAGCCTTCGGATGGTACTCTGAGAAAGGGCCTGAAGGCGCGCTAAGAGACAAGGCCCGCAAGGCCAGGGAAAGACTGCTTGAATGGCGCATGCTTTCGCGCATGATGCCTCTCGAAGACTTTGTGTGGAAGGTGCTGGTCGATTCAGGCTACTACAGGATGGCCGGCGCCATGGCCGGAGGAGCGGTACGCCAGGCCAATCTCAGCGCGCTCGTCGACAGGGCGGGCAGGTTCAGCAAGGATTCAATAGCGACGCTCAGTTCGTTCATCTCGTTCCTCGAAGTTCTGAAGAGCAAGAAACTCAGCAACGGTCAGGCGTCCATGTCGGGCAGTGACGCTGAAGTGGTGCGCATTTCGACGATACACAAGAGCAAAGGACTCGAGTTCCCGTTCGTCATAGTCGGCAGCATCGGCCGCAGGTTCAGGATGGACATTAATGAAAAGGGCTTCAGCTTTGATTCCGGGATCGGCATAGGACTGCCGTATATAGATCCCGCGCGAAGGTACTGGAGGTCTACCATCGTTCAGCGCGCGATCAACTCAAAATCGAAGCGCGACGCGTACAGGGAAGAACTCAGACTCCTCTATGTCGCGATGACAAGAGCCCGCAGCAAACTAATACTGGTTGGAACCTGCAAGGATGAAGCAGATATACTGAAGTGCGAGTTGAGGCCGAAGAGCTATCTCAGGGCGATGAGCGGGGTGATCTATACGCCATTCAACAGGCACTTCATCGGTCCGCTGACGCTGACCAAAAGCGCTCAGACCGGAGGACAGACTGAGGCCATCACAGCTTGCCTCGCTGAACCTCTGAACGCTGAAGAACAGGCTGTATATGATGAGATAGACAGAAGATTCAGATACAGGTACCCTGACGAGGACATGCTGAGCGCGAAAGCGAAATACTCGGTCAGCGAGATCAGGCGAGCGGAGCTCAGTGAGGAAGCGGAGAAGGATCTCACAGGCGCTATCGATGAAGCGGTAACGGCGGTCTCGGATGACGTCGCCGCGCTGGCAGGCAGCATGGCGCGCAGGAGACGCGCGTCCGCGGCTGACATAGGCACAGCGTATCACCGGATCATGGAATTCCTCGACTTCTCAAAAGCCGCGGACGCTTCAGGCAAGGCAGACCGGAAATATATAGCTGAACGCGCGGAGTTCCTGAAAGAGCACGGCGCTATCGATGAAGACGTGTACGATTCGCTGGATCTCAGCCGTGTCGCGGCTTTCTTCGAGAGCGATCTCGGAAAGAGGGCAGTCGAAGCTTCCATGAAAGGAACGCTCAGGCGCGAGAAACCGTTTACTCTGAAGACCGAACGCGGCGGCCGCGAAATGCTCGTTCAGGGTGTCATTGACTGTTGCTTCGAAGAGAACGGCAGGATGATACTTATCGATTACAAGTCGAGTTATATAAGAGCCGGGGCGGCGCGTGAAGCCGAACTTCAGCGTATAAAAGACGAATACAAGGTGCAGATAGAGCTCTACAGCGAGGCAGTGCTGAAGGGTACCGGAATGGAAGTCAGCGAGGCCTATCTGTATCTGTTCACCATAGCGGAAGCACTGCGCGTGTAGCGACGCAGATCTGATACACAGAATGAAAAACAAGAGGATCATGAAAATACTTATCGCTCTGATCGTAATAGTACTGATCGCTTTCGTGACGCTGACTCTGATGCTGCCGTCGTTTGTCATGGACGCAAAGAAGCAGACATATGAGGAAGCCTTCGAGTGGCAGTCAGAGCACTACGACACATCTTTTTATGACAAACTGGAGAAAACGGACTACACCATCAGCTCGTATGACGGTTATGTGCTGCATGTCGAGTTCCTCAAAAATCCGGAACCGACTACAGACTATGTGATCATCACACATGGATACACGGACAATATGATGGGATCCCTGAAATACGCGTGGCTGTATCTCGATCTGGGATACAACTGCGTCATTTACGATCTAAGGGGGCACGGTAAGAACGAAGCGACTTTCACCACATACGGCATACGTGAAGCGGACGACCTGATTTGTCTTATCGATGACACGCGCGAAAGGTATCCGGACATCACCTCGCTCGGGCTGGTAGGGGAGTCGCTTGGCTCCGCGACTTCTGTGACATGCCTGAAGTACAAGCCTGACGTGGATTTCGTGATCGCCGACTGCGGCTTTTCAGACATCGAGAACGTGCTGAAGGCCGGGACCCCGTCATTCTTGGTGGATCTGGCAGACCTCGGCGCGAGGATAAGATATCATTATTCGCTTAAGGACATGCGTCCTATCGATTCGCTCGACGACAATACGATACCGGTACTGTTCATACACGGGGCGGACGACAGCCTGATTTCGCCTGATAATTCCGAGAGAATGGCTGAAAGGACAAAAGGGAAGAGCGAATTCCATCTGATCCCGGGGGTCGACCACGCAGTATCGATCATCACAGAACCCGGGATGTATGCTGATATAGTCAGGAATTTTCTGGGGAAGAAATAGCGGCAGAACAGGGAACTGACTGCTTTTTCACAGTTTTTTCATAATAGAAGCGCGATAATATGATAAGATGCATTTAACTTAATAACAGAAGGGAGTATGTGACTATGGGTACAGTTTATGATTATAAGGTAAAGGATATGATGGGCAAGGAAGTAAGCCTTAAAGACTATGAGGGCAAGGTCCTGCTTATCGTCAATACAGCTACAGGCTGCGGATTCACTCCTCACTATGAGCCTCTCGAGGCTATGTATGCCGAGCTCAGGGACAAGGGCTTTGAGATCCTTGACTTCCCGTGCAACCAGTTCAACGATCAGGCTCCGGGATCCGACGACGAGATCCATGAGTTCTGCACGCTGAAATTCGGAACTGAGTTCCCTCAGTTCTCCAAGATCGACGTAAACGGCGATACAGCTGATCCGCTGTATGCGTTCCTCGCTTCCGAAAAGCCGTTCAACGGTTTCGGAAAGGGCATAAAGAATCTCGCGCTCAGCAAATTCGCCGCCGCCAACAACAAGAAGTTCGGTGATAAGACTTATATCGGCTGGAACTTCACGAAGTTCCTCGTCGACAGAGAGGGTAAGGTAATCGCGAGATTCGAGCCGACAGATGACATGGATGATGTGAAGAAGGCTGTTGAGGCAGCTCTCTGATCAAGATGCCGGGTTTGCCGTAATGACCGGCCAGCCAAAAAGCAATAAAAGAGACCGCTTCCGCGGTCTCTTTTTTGGGTTCGTGTTTTACACCTAAAGAGTCATCGATTTATACGAGACCCTGAGCCATCATAGCCTCAGCAACTCTCTCGAATCCAGCGATGTTAGCACCCTGTACCAGAGCGTTCTTGTTGCCATAGTACTTCTCACCAGCATTAGCACATGCATTGTAGATGTTCTTCATGATCTGGTGGAGCTGTGCATAAACGTCCTCGTGCTGGAATACTGTGTGACCAGCGTTCTGTCCCATCTCGATGCAGGAGCAGGCAACGCCGCCAGCGTTAGCAGCCTTAGCAGGACCAACTGCGATGCAGTTATCCATGAGATACTTAAGAGCGTCATTTGTTGTAGGCATGTTAGCGCCTTCGCAATAGAACTTGCAGCCGCCCTCAACGATCTGCTTAGCATGCTCCATGTGAACGTCGTTCTGCATAGCGCATGGGATGAACATGTCAACCTTGCATCCTGTATCCTGGAATACGCCCCAAGGCTTCTTGCCAGGGAAGAATGTAGCTTCAGGGAACTTCTCTGCGTAAGGAGCGCAGATGTTCTTTCCGGATCCTCTGAGCTCGAGCAGGTAAGCAACCTTCTCGTCTGTGCTGATTCCTTCTGGATCGTAGATGTATCCGTCCGGTCCGGAGATAGTTACCAGCTTAGCGCCCAGTCTCTGGAGCTGCCATGCTGTTCCCCAGGATACGTTACCGAATCCGGAGATAGCGACTACCTTGTCCTTGATCTCTTCGCCGTTAGCCTTCAGCATCTCCTCTGCGTACCATACGATACCGAAGCCTGTAGCTTCTGTTCTGCCGAGGAGTCCGCCGTAAGGGATTCCCTTACCTGTGAGAACGCCTTCATACTTGTCAACGATTCTCTTATACTGTCCGAAGAGGTATCCGATCTCTCTTGCGCCAACACCGAGGTCACCTGCAGGAACGTCAGTGTTAGGTCCGATATGTCTGTAGAGCTCTGTCATGAAAGCCTGGCAGAATCTCATAACCTCAGCGTCGCTCTTGCCGTTAGGATCGAAGTCCGAACCGCCCTTGCCGCCGCCGATAGGAAGACCTGTCAGGGAGTTCTTGAAGATCTGCTCGAATCCGAGGAACTTGATGATTCCAGGATATACGTTTGGAGCGAATCTCAGACCGCCCTTGTAAGGTCCGATTGCGCTGCTGAACTGATATCTGTAGCCCTTGTTGACCTGGACTTTGCCATTGTCATCAACCCATACTACTCTGAATGTTACTCCTCTTTCAGGCTCAACGAGTCTCTCAAGAAGTGCGCACTCTTCATACTCAGGGTGCTGCTCAACTACAGGCTGAAGGGAAGAAAGTACTTCTTCTACAGTCTGGTGGAATTCAACCTCACCAGGGTTGTTCTTCTTGCACTGCTCGATGACTCTTTCTACATAATTTGCCATTGGTATCACTCTCCTTAAATAAACAATTGATTATTTTTTGGCCCGGGCCTGCAGCGGCCCGCAGTTAAATTTTAGCACCACAGTATAAAAAGTCAACCAGTTACGGGGGCAAAAACAGCACGTTTGAGAGCACCCGCGGTCTGTCATTCACAGGGAAGAATATGGTAAAATAAACTAACTATGCGTATGACTTTAAACAGTGAACAGAATAAGGCGGTAAGGCATATTGACGGGCCTCTTCTGATACTTGCGGGCGCGGGATCGGGAAAGACGGCGACGATGACTCACCGCATGGCATATATGATAGAGCAGGGGATCGATCCCCGCAGCATACTTGCCGTAACATTTACCAACAAGGCTGCCGGAGAGATGAGAAGCCGTGTAACCGATCTGGTCGGCGAAGTCTACGGGATGTGGATAATGACTTTCCATGCCATGTGTCTTCGCATGCTCAGGTATTCACCTGAAAGACTCGGATATAAGGCGGGCTTTACGGTCTACGACGAAACGGATAAGAAGACCCTCATCAAGCGCATAAGCAGGGAACTCGAAGTTGATGACAGGATGACTCCGGTCTCTCTCATTATCACGGTCATTAGCAAGTGCAAGGAGCGTGAGGAGGGACCAGAGGAATTCATCGCCTCAAGACCGGGACTGCCTCAGGACAAGTCGATCTATGAGGTATACAAGCGATACACGGCTGAACTCATGGCTGCGAACGCCATGGACTTCGACGACCTGCTGTGGAACGGCGTAAAGCTGCTCGAACAGAATCCCGATATACTGGCGTATTACGCGAACCGCTTCAGATACATCATGGTAGATGAGTATCAGGACACCAACTATCTGCAGTACAAACTTATCAGGATGCTGGCCTCGGTCCACGGGAATCTCTGCGTGGTGGGCGACGATGACCAGTGCATCTATCAGTGGCGCGGGGCTGACATACGTAACATCCTCGACTTCGAGAACGACTTCCGCGATGTGCTGACGATAAGGCTCGAGCAGAACTACAGGTCTGACGGCAATATCCTGAAGCTCGCCAATTCCGTCATCAGAAACAACAAGGAAAGGAAGGCGAAGGCTCTCTGGACGGAAAGAAAAGACGGAGCGAAGATCACCTACAAAAGGCTCGAGGACGAGCGCCAGGAGGCGTGGTGGATCGGCTCTGAGATAGAGAGGCTGAGAGCGGACGAAGGATACGATTACAAGGACTTCGCGATCCTTTACCGCAAGAACGCCCAGTCGAGAAGTTTCGAAGAGAAGTTCAGTTTCCGCGGCATACCGTACAGGGTGCTGGCGGGTCTCAGATACTATGACCGCAAAGAGATAAAAGATGTGATGGCTTATCTGCGCCTGATCGAGAACCCGGGTGACAACGTGTCGATGCTGAGGGTGATCAACGAGCCGAAGCGCGGCATAGGAGGAAAGACTCTCGCGGGCATAGAGGAATACGCGAACGCTTACGGGATGACTATATACGAGGCTCTGTGCGACAGAGAACTGCTCGCGGCTTTCGGGCCGAAGGTGAGAGCAGCTGTGGAAGCGTTCACCGGCATGATAGGCGGCATAAGGGAAGAGCAGGACAATCTGACTCTGACAGATATCTATGATAACGTGCTGAGCCGCTCGGGTTATCTGAAGGCGCTCGAAGACGCGGGCACGGTAGAGGCCGAGAGCCGCATCGAAAACATAATGGAATTCAAATCCGTCATAGCTGAGTTCGAAAAAGGGCTTACTGACGGCAGCTCTCAGGCCCTGCGTGAGGAACTGAAAGCTGAAAGACTGGAACTCCTCGGAGAAGGTTTCGACGCTGATGATCAGACCGAGCTCTCTGCTTTCCTCGAGCAGATCACACTGATGGCTGATATAGACAATCACGACGAGGATGAAGACGCGGTCGTGCTGATGACGCTGCATTCCGCGAAGGGCCTCGAATTCCCGGTGGTATTCATGCCCGGCATGGAAAACGGGATGTTCCCCGGCATGGGGGCGTTCGATGAGGACCACGGCATGGAAGAGGAACGCAGACTCTGCTACGTGGGGGTCACCAGAGCGATGAAGAAACTCTATCTGACCGGCGCTCAGGTCCGTACGGTTTACGGGCGCACGGACTTCCAGGTCGAATCTGTGTTCCTTAATGAAATGGACAAAGAGTGCATGGACGGCGACGTGACCGTGAACGAGAAAGTGCGGACGGGATCCGGCCTCAGAGGCGAGGGCGGCTGGTTCGGAGACTACTACTTCGGAGGCAGATCGCACGGAACTGCGGACGGGTATGCCGGAGAACCGGCGACTAAACCGTTCGACAGCCTTTCTGCAGCCAGAAGGCAGACCAAAGAAAAAGCTAAGATACATCAGGAATTCGCCAATGGGGATATCGTACGTCATCCTAAGTTCGGCGAGGGAATGGTGATAGAACAGGACGAAAAGACGATGACGGTGATGTTCGACGATTTCGGACAGAAAAAACTCGGCAAGGGTTACGTCAAAATGGAAAAAGTAAACTGATGAGCCGCCATTATCCGGCTCAGACAGCGGGATCATCATCCAACAGGTAAAAGAGTATGGATCAGAGAAAAAGGATAGACGAACTGGTCGAAAAACTGAATGAGGCTTCTCACGCGTACTATACGCAGGGGGTCGAGATCATCACTAACTACGAATACGATGAGATGTATGACGAACTCCTCGCCCTCGAGGACGAGACCGGCTACATCAGGGATGACAGCCCGTCGATCAACGTGGGCTTTGAGACCGCAGCGGGACTGCCTAAGATAGTGCATGATATCAAGATGCTCTCGCTCAACAAGACCAAGGACAGAGACGAACTGAAGGCCTGGCTCGGTGACAAGACCGGACTGCTTTCGTGGAAACTCGATGGTCTCACTGTCGGCATCACATATGAGAACGGCAGACTGGTACAGGGGGTCACAAGAGGCAACGGTGTCGAGGGAGAACTCATCACCGCGAATGTGCTCGCGTGCCGCAACGTTCCGAAGAGCATCCCTCACAAGGGCAAGGTCATGGTCCGCGGCGAAGCTGTCATAAGATATTCGGATTTCGAGAAGATCAATGAGGCGATCGAGGATGCGGACGCCAAGTACAAAAACCCGAGAAACCTCTGCAGCGGAAGCATCCGTCAGCTTGATCCTAAAGTCACCGCGGAAAGAAGAGTCAATTTCTACGCTTTCAGCCTGACTCTTTCCGAAGGCTTTGAGACTTCGAGCCGCAGGGAAAAGATGGAGTGGATGAAGGCTCAGGGCTTTGAGACCGTGGATTACATGATGGTCGACAAGGACAGCCTGCTCGACGCTATCGACAAATATGAAGAGGAAATAAAGACTTTTGATATACCGTCTGACGGACTTGTGCTGACACTTGAAGACGCGGATTACGCTTCGACTCTCGGCGAGACGGCAAAGTATCCGAAGGACTCGATCGCTTTCAAGTGGCGCGATCAGCAGGCCGAGACAGTGCTTCGCGAGATAGAGTGGAGTCCGTCGCGCACGGGTCTGCTCAATCCGGTGGCCATTTTTGACCCTGTTGAGCTTGAAGGCACCACTGTATCGCGCGCTTCCGTACACAATCTGAATATCATGGAAGATCTTGAACTGGGAACAGGCGATACCATACAGGTGTATAAAGCCAATATGATCATCCCTCAGCTCGCCGGGAACCTCACGAGGAGCGGCAATATAAAGATACCGGAAACTTGCCCGGTCTGCGGAGGCAGCACGCTCGTCAGAGACGATGAGGGGACAAAGACTCTTATCTGTACGAACCCGGACTGCCTGGCAAAGCATGTAAAGAGGTTCGAGCACTTCGTATCGAGAGACGCGATGAATATCGAAGGACTGTCCGAGTCAGGACTGCTCAAACTGATAGGCATTGGGGCTCTGAGCGATTTCGCGGATCTGTTCAGGCTTGAGGAACATAAAAATGCTATTATTGGTATGGAAGGTTTCGGCGCAAAGTCGTATGATAACCTTATAGAGTCGGCAAAGAGGGCTTCGCGCACCACGCCGGCGAGACTGCTCTACGGACTTGGCGTGCCGGGCATCGGAGTCGCGACATCAAATCTGATATCCCGCGCCTGCAGGAACAAATGGAGCGACATACAGGACCTCGATGAAGAGGCGCTTACGGACATAGACGGCGTCGGTTCCGTCATGGCCCGTGATTATGTAGGCTTTTTTGCGGATGAAAGAAACCGCGCGGCGATCGATGACCTTCTGGGCCTGCTTACTATCGATGAAAGCTACGAGGCCGCGGGCACGAGTCTTGAGGGCAAGACTTTTGTAATAACCGGAAGTCTGGAGCATTACGCGAACCGCAAGGACCTCAAGGCTGAGATAGAAGCCGAGGGAGGCAAGGTCGCGGGCTCAGTATCCGCGAAGACGGATTATCTGATAACGAACGATCCCGGCTCCGGTTCATCGAAAAACAAGGCAGCCCGCGAACTGGGGATCGCGATAATCACCGAAGAGCAGATAATGGAGATGCTGAACAAATAGGGAAAAGGGAAAGGAGGACGGACCAATGGAGAATTTAAACATGGTTCCTGATATGGATCAGGCATACGATGAGTCCCTGGAGAAGATCTTCGAACTTCTTGAGGAGAAGAAATACTTCCATTGCAGAGACGAACTTCTTAAGCACAATGAAGTTGAGATCGCGGAGATGCTGGTGGACATCAGGCGTGAGTTCGACCTCCAGAGGATGGTCGTACTCTTTAGAGCGCTTCCGAAAGATATAAGCGTCGATGTTTTTGCCGAACTCAGCATAGATGACCAGGTAGACATCATCAACATCATAACCGACCCCGAGATCAGATACATACTTGATGAACTCGACTTCGACGATATGATCGACGTTCTTGAAGAACTCCCGTCGAACATCGTCGATAAGATACTTGACAAGACGCCGAAGAGCGAGCGCAAGCTGATCAACACATTCCTCAAATACAAAGAGGACAGCGCCGGCGCGCTGATGACGCCGGAGTACATCAACCTCAGAAAGGACGACACCGTCGGGGAAGCTCTGGCGCACATCAGGGACGTCGGACTCGACTCCGAGACGATCTATACCTGCTACGTGCTCGACAGAGGGCGTAAACTGATCGGAGTCGTTTCACTCAAGTCGCTGGTCATAGCGCCGGATAACGTAAAGGTCTCGGAACTGATGCATGACGACCCGGTCGTAGCCCATGTGGATGACGACCAGGAGGAAGTATCGGAACTGTTCACCAGGTACGGATATCTGGCTATCCCGGTAGTAGATAACGAATTCAGACTCGTCGGTATCGTTACCGTCGACGACATCCTCGAAGTCATCGAAGAAGAGACGACCGAGGATATCGAGCGT
This sequence comes from Clostridiales bacterium, assembly GCA_015058065.1. Classification (GTDB taxonomy): domain Bacteria; phylum Bacillota; class Clostridia; order Peptostreptococcales; family Anaerovoracaceae; genus Crickella. The sequence goes on along the minus strand of SVDB01000002.1, from coordinate 7,258 downwards.
ATGGGCGGAGTCATCGACATGACGGATAAGGAGTACCTCGACCGGTCCGTCTGGCAGCACGTCAAGGCGCGTCTGCCGTGGCTGTTTCTGCTCATGTGCTCGTACTTCGTAACGGGAGGCATCCTGGCTACATTCGAGGACGCCATGTCAGCCGTGATAGCGCTGGTAATTTACATGCCTATGCTGATGGGCACCGGCGGAAACTCGGGCTCGCAGTCATCTACTCTGGTCATCCGCGGTATGGCTACCGGCGAACTTGAACTCGGAGACTTCATAAAGGTCATGTGGAAGGAGATCAGGGTAGGCGTCATAGTAGGCATCTGCCTCAGTGTTCTCAACTATTTCAGGATAGTATACCTCGATAAGAACTCACCGATGGTGGCGATCACGGTATGCGTATCCATGATACTCATAGTCATCATCGCGAAACTGATCGGATCCATGCTGCCTATGCTCGCGAAGCGCATCGGCATCGACCCCGCGCTGATGGCAGGACCGATGATGGCGTCCATCACGGACATGATTTCACTTTGTACTTACTTTCTGATGGCAGGACTGTTCCTGCATATATAGCGATATTTCTAAAGTTACATTAAAAGATGGAGAAAAATAAGAATAAAAACGGACTCGCTCTCGTGCCATTCCTGGTCTTTATCGTGATCTACCTCGGTGCGGGGATCATACTTCAGAGAAGAGGCGTCGAGATGGCGTTCTATCAGTTCCCCGCGGTCGTCGCGATGTTCATCGCGGTCCTGATCGCGTTCCTTATGAATGCTAAGGCGGGTATAAACGAAAACTTCAAGATCTTCGCAAGGGGAGCCTCAAGCGAAGATGTGATGAACATGCTCATGATCTTCCTGCTGGCCGGGGCCTTTTCAGCGGTCGCCGGAGCCATGGGCGGAGTCGAGGCAACTGTAAACTTCGGAGTGTCAGTGATACCTGCTCCTCTGATCACGGCGGGCATCTTTATCATCGCCTCTTTCCTGGGAACTGCTACGGGAACTTCAATGGGGACCATAGGAGCGCTTGTGCCGATCGCTCTGGGAATGGTAGACAAGGCGGGACTCAACATGCCACTCGTAATGGCGGCCTGTGTGTCAGGAGCCATGTTCGGAGACAATCTGTCGATGATATCCGATACGACGATAGCAGCTACCAGGACGCAGAACGTGGAACTCAAGGACAAGTTCCGCACGAATTTCTGGATCGCTTTTCCGGCGGCAGTCGTTACCTTCGTGCTTCTGATACTTTTCGGAAGGCCTGAGACAGCAAAGGCGATAGAAGCTTCGGGTTACGATATCATAAAGGTGATCCCGTATATTCTCGTTCTCGCTCTCGCGATAATCGGGGTGAACGTGTTCCTGGTGCTGACGATAGGCATCTTCGCTGCGGGCATCATAGGCATGGCTTATGGAGACCTGACACTGATGGGATTCGCCGGACAGATCTGGGCAGGATTCCAGGGCATGATAGAAGTGTTCCTGCTGTCGATGTTCTGCGGAGGCATCGCGGAGATGGCAAAGCATTACGGCGGCCTTGACTGGCTGATCGAGAAACTGTCAATGACCATAAAGGGCAAAAAGTCCGCGCAGCTTGGACTGAGCGCGCTCGCGGCTCTGACCGACATGGCTACAGCGAACAACACCGTCGCGATAATAGTTGACGGGCCGATGGCAAAGGAGATCAGCGGCAAATACGATGTGGATCCGCGCAAGACGGCTTCTATACTGGATATATTCACATGCATCATGCAGGGACTTATCCCTTACGGAGCGCAGTTCCTCCTTGTGGCGTCACTCTCCGAAGGAAGGGTGAGCCCGATGAATGTGATCCCTAATAACTGGTATCTGTTCCTGCTGGCGCTGTTCGCCATACTGTCGTATTATGTCCCGTGGTATGAAAAGATCACACTGAGAGACAGATAAGCGCCATCCATGATCGGGAATAACAATACAGACTCTGAGGCAGTTATAGTTTTATTCTATAGCTGCCTCTATTGTTTTGATCGCAGAAAAGTAGGATGATTCTATGGAAAGGCTGAAACAGGGCCCACTATTGACAGATGCAGATAACAGACAGAAAAGGGGAGACCGTTTATGGAAATCATCAAAGAACTGCCTGCGGTATTCGAGGAATTCGCGGAAGCAAGAAGGAACGCGTTCGTTAATGTTAAGAAGGTCAAGGATCAGGGCATCCCGGTCATCGGATCATATTGCACATACTTTCCTCAGGAACTGGCCATCGCCGCGGGATGCGCTACAGTGGGTCTGTGCTCAACTTCCGGAGAGACCATACCTGCGGCAGAGAAGGATCTGCCTGCGAACCTTTGTCCGCTCATCAAGTCCAGCTACGGATTCGCGAAAGAGGATAAATGCCCGTTCTTCTACTTCAGTGACATAGTAGTCGGCGAGAACACCTGCGACGGAAAAAAGAAGATGTATGAGCTCATGAGCGATTTCAAGGACGTATTCATCATGGATCTTCCGAATTCGCAGAGTGAAAAAGGACTAGAACTTTATAAAGCGGAACTCCTCAGACTCAAAGCATACATTGAAGATAAATTCGGCATCACGATCACTGATGATGACATGCGCAAGGCTGTCAAACTCGAGAATGAGATCAGGGTCGCGAAAAAGAACCTCATAGATATTATGAAGAACGATCCGTGCCCGGTTTCCGGACTGGATATGTTCAAGGTCCTTTACGGAAGCGGATTCAAGTTCGACCACACAGCTATCGCGCCTGAGATGTACGCGGTCGCCGAGAAGATCAGGAATGAATACGCTGAAGGCAAAAAACTCGACAAGAGACCTCGTATCGTCCTTACAGGATGCCCGATCGGGGGAGTAACAGAAAAAGTCATCAGAGCTATCGAAGACAACGGCGGAGTCGTAGTTGCCATGGAAAACTGCGTAGGCGCCAAGCAGTATGACAGACTCATAGACGAGGACGCTGAAGACATCTGGGAAGCGGTAGCTTACAGATATCTGCAGATCGGCTGTTCGGTCATGACGCCGAACCCTAACAGATATGACCTGCTCGGCAGAACGATAGATGAGTATAAGGCTGACGGAGTACTCGAGATGACTCTTCAGGCATGCCATACATACAATGTCGAGCATAAGTCGATCGAAAGGTTCTGCACGGAGAAGAAACACGTACCGTATTTCGCGGTAGAAACAGATTATTCTGAGGCTGATATAGCTCAGCTCAATACGCGTATCGCCGCGTTCGTAGAGATGCTGTAGGAATTGCTGCCGCAGAATTGAATAAAAGTCACAGAGGCGGGCAATGCCCGCCTTTTGTATTTTGATGTTTGTATAAAAATACAAAAATAGTGAAAATAATTCAGCGTAATTTGTTGAATAAATATACAAAAGATGTTATAGTCATGCACGTAAACAGTACTTTTGTTGGGAAAAAGGAGAATAATCATGAAAAAGAAATCATTAGCATTACTTCTCTCGCTTGCGATGATATTCACATTTATGCTCAGCGCATGCGGCGGTGGCGGAGGAGATGAATCAGCGGACGGTTCCGGAGATGTGGATGTCGCCGCTGCATACAACAACTACCTTGAGCAGATCGGTGAGCCTGAGAATCCTGACGGACAGCTCGTGGTCGCGGTATCACCGGACTTCGCTCCGATGGAATTCGTAGACCTCTCGCGTGAGGGCGATGATCAGTACGTAGGATTCGATATCCTGCTCGCGAAGTCACTCGCGGTAGCGCTCAATAAGGAACTGGTCATCAAGCCGATGTCGTTCGACGCTGTAATGGCAGCCGTACAGACAGGAAACGCGGATCTGGGAATTTCGGGCTTCAGCTGGACAGAAGAGCGTGCCGAGAACTACTTCCTTACAAGGTGGTACAAGGCAGGTGAGAACGAGTCCGAGCAGACCGTCATAACAACTAAGGCGAATGAGGGCAAGTTCACCAGCGAAGAGGACTTCACCGGATACAAGGTCGGAGCTCAGGTCGGATCGCTTCAGAAGATCCTCGTTGAGACAAACCTGCCTGGCGCTGAGATGGTGCTTTACGACAACCTGAATGATGCCTGCACAGCGCTCCTCACAGGAAAGATCGACGCTCTGGCTGTAGCTGTAGGAAACGGCGAATCGTTTATCTCGGCAAATCCGGACGAACTCGTACAGTGCGACTTCCTCTTCGAGATCGATGAACTTTACAAGAACAACGTAATCCTGGTCAACAAGGACAACGCGGAACTCGGCGAGGCTGTCAACGCCGTACTCGAGCAGCAGGAAGCTGACGGAGTATGGGATGGATGGTACGAAGCCTGCCAGCTGCTGGCTGAGATCAAGACGATCGACGAACTCGGATATGACGAGAACGGAAACAAGATCACCGAGTAATTACTGACATACCGGAGGAATGAATTATGACATTGGGCAGTATAGTCCATGACATGTGGGAAATATTCGTAACATACTATCTGGGACAGAAACTGCTGTGGACGGGCGTCGGCTATACGCTGGCGCTCTCCGCTATAGCGGTATTATCAGGAGTAGTGCTCGGATCGCTTATGGCGGTCGGTAAGATGAGCCGCTTCAAGGTGCTCAGAGCCGTGATCACGGCATTCGTCGAGATCATAAGGGGCACACCGGCGCTGCTTCAGTTATTCATAGCGTACTTCATCGTTCCGATGATATTCTCATTCGCCGAGATGACGCCTTTCACCTGCGTGGCGGTCGGACTGTCACTCAACTCGGCAGCGTATGTTACGGAGATAATACGTTCGGGTATCAACGCGGTCGATAAGGGACAGACCGAGGCCGCGCGCGCGCTTGGCCTCACTTCGAGGACAACGATGCTCAAGGTCGTCATGCCGCAGGCAGTAAAGAACATCCTGCCTGCTCTTGGCAACGAGTTCATAACCATCATCAAGGAAACATCGCTCGCCTCCACTTTCTTTGTCGGAGAGCTGATGACCACGTATTCGGTCATCAAGGGAGTGACCTTCAACGTCATACCGACGCTGATGGACATAGGCGTGATCTATTTCGTCCTGACGTTCACACTCTCTAAGCTTCTAGGTATCGCGGAAAGGAGGATGAGAGCAAGTGCTTAAAGATAACGCGGAAAACAAGGCTTCCGGCAAGGAAGTGATGCTCGAGGTCAAGAATATATTCAAAAACTTCGGATCGCTGGAGGTGCTCAAAGGCGTCACCACTGAAGTTGACAAGGGCGAGGTCATTTCGATCATCGGCGCGTCGGGCTCAGGAAAATCGACACTTCTGCGCTGCATGAACCTGCTCGAAGAGCCGACTTTCGGTGAGGTCTGGATAGAGGGCAAGCTGATGACGCCGGTCGACCCGTATCTGCATTTTGAAGTCATAAGAGCTTCAAATACATACAAAAAGCTGGTCGCCGGCGGTATGGATGACATGGACGCCATCATGAAGATCAAGAGCGAGGACCTTCTTATAGAGAAGAACTCTAAAGAGGGATCCGAATACAAGGCTCTCATGGAGAAGATCTACAAGGAGAACCATATCGACACCAACCTCGGCAGGCGTAAGATGAGCATGGTGTTCCAGCAGTTCAACCTGTTCAACAACCTGACCGTGCTTGACAATATCATGCTGGCTCCGATCGAAACGGCTAAGTACAATAAGGTCAAGGATATGAAGGCCGAAAAGGAGAAGATCAGAGAGCAGGCACTCACACTGCTGAAGCGTATCGGTCTCGAAGACAAGGCAGATGTCTATCCGTCTAAACTGTCAGGAGGTCAGAAACAGCGTATCGCGATCGTAAGGTCGCTCGCGATGAATCCTGATGTAATGCTCTTCGATGAGCCTACCTCGGCGCTCGATCCTGAGATGATCGGGGAAGTACTCGATCTGATGAAGGAACTCGCGCAGGCAGGCATGACGATGGTCATAGTCACTCACGAGATGGGGTTCGCGAGAGAGGTGTCAAACCGCGTGCTCTTCGTGGATGAAGGATATATCAAGGAAGAGGGCACTCCTGAGCAGGTCTTCGATCATCCGAAGGACCCGCGTCTGCAGGATTTCCTCTCGAAGGTTCTGTAAACGATGGATAAAAAAGGATTAATAGATTATATCGAAAACACACTGAAACCGGAGATCACCGGCATATCGCACGCGATATGGGAGTTCGCGGAGCTTTCGCTCAAAGAGACGAAGTCCGCGGCTCTTTATGTCGAGAAACTGAAGGAGTACGGATTCGATGTGGAGACCGGTCTCGCGGGCATGGATACCGCGTTCAGCGGAAGTTACGCTTCCGGGAGCGGTAAGCCTGTGATAGGCATACTCGGTGAGTTTGACGCGCTTTCAGGTCTTTCTCAGAAGGCTTGCTCCGCTGTTCCTGAGGCTCTGGTCCAGGGAGGGAGCGGGCACGGCTGCGGACACAACATGCTGGGAGCCGCGTCTTTCGGAGCGGCGGTCGCCGTAAAGAAGTATCTTGAGGAGACAGGTGCCGACGGCACGGTCATCTTCTTCGGCTGTCCGGGCGAAGAGGGCGGAGCTTCAAAGGCGTTCATGGCCCGCGAAGGAATGTGGAAGAGCCTTGACTGCGCTCTTACATGGCATCCCGGCAGCGAGAACCAGATCATGACCGGAACGAATAATTCGTGTGTACAGCTGCTCTACAAATTCAAAGGTATCCCGGCGCACGCCGCCGGCGATCCGGAAAACGGCAGATCGGCGCTCGACGCCGTTGAGCTGATGAACGTAGGGGCTAATTATCTGAGAGAGCATATGGGACACGACTGCAGCTTCCATTACGCGATGATAGACGGCGGAGGCTTTTCCCCGAATGTCGTACCTCCGCACGCGTCGGTCCTGTACATGATAAGGGCGCGTTCCGTAAAGGACACACTCGCGCTCGCGGAGAGAGTGGACAAATGCGCTCAGGGAGCCGCTCTGATGACTGAGACGGATTTTGAGAAGATTTTCGTGGACGGAACAGCGGACTATATCCCGAATACGACACTCGAAAAGGTTCTGTACAGCAACATGGAAGCCGTTCCGATGCCGGAATATACGGAAGAGGAGAAGACTTTCGCGGCGGAACTCGATAAGACATGCCCGGGACAGGGCGTGATACCGGGTACAGGTTCCCTGTATGACGAAAGCATCAGGGAGACTGTCAGCGCGCTGTCGGAATGCGGTACGAAGTCTCTAAACGACTTTCTGCTTCCGTTCTACTCCGGAAACGGATTCGAGCCCGGCTCGTCTGACGTCGGCGACGTCAGCCGGCAGACGCCGGCCGCGCA
>SVDB01000030.1:13090-14985 GCA_015058065.1 Clostridiales bacterium | reverse complement strand
CAATAAAAGCGCAGCCGCCTGCGGGAAGCAGAGGCTGCGTTTTTTATTGTCTCTGTATTTACAATGATCTGCTCTGTCTGGTCAATCAGTTTTTTACCAGCACCTTGCCGTCAACGATAACATACTTGACGACTGTATCGCTGACCAGCGGATCCCCGTCTGTCAGCACGATATCCGCGTCCTTGCCCGGTTCGAGGCTTCCGACTCTGTCCTCTATTCCGATATGCTTAGCCGGATTGATCGTTATCGCCTGAAGAGCCTTGAACGGATCCATGCCTGCCTTGACCGCAAGACCGGCGCAAAGCGGAAGATACTGCTGCGGGATCACCGGCGCGTCCGTTATGATCGATACCTGCAGCCCCTCGTCAGCGAGTATTCCCGGAGTCGTCCACGACCTGTTGAGCACCTCCGGCTTTGACGCGTTGGTAAGTGTAGGTCCGACCGCGACCGGGACACCGGCTTCTTTCAGTTCCTTTGCTATGAGGTGTCCATCCGTGCAGTGCTCGATCGTGACGCGAAGATCGAATTCCTTCGCGATGCGTATCGCCGTCATGATGTCATCACTGCGGTGAGCGTGCGCCTTAAGCGGCATCTCCCTCTTCATCACAGGGATCATCGCTTCGAGCTTCATGTCAAACTTAGGCATTTTCGAAACATCATCACCCGCGGCTTCTTTGCGCGCCATATACTCGCGTGCTTCAAACAGCGCCTCTCGGAGTTTCGCGGCTGTCGTCATTCGCGCTGAATCGCATTTGTCTTTGTAGCACCTCTTAGGGTTCTCTCCGAAAGCGCACTTCATGGCGACCTCAGGCTTTACCACAGCCTCTTCTACCGTATTGCCATACAACTTTACCGCGAGAAAAGTGCCTCCGAGCACATTGGCAGAACCCGGACCGGTAGCTACAGTTGTGACACCGCCCTCAAGAGCCATCGGTATGGCAGCATCCAAAGGAAAGTAGCTGTCCATTCCACGAAGCTGCGGGCAGCAGATATCGTTCATTTCATTAAAGTCGTACGTATTGGCCGTCGGTCCTCCGTAACTGTCCAGACCTATATGACTGTGAGCGTCAACAAATCCCGGATACGCGCGAAGACCCGACGCGTCTATAACAGCGCAGTCACCGTCCGCGTCAGCGTTCCCTCCTACTGAGACGAGTTTTCCGTCCTCGATGAGGATGTCTCCAAGATAAGGTTTTTCGTTGACAGCGTCATGGATGACCGCGTTTCTGATGATCATTTTTTCCATTAACTTGCCTTCTTATTTTTATATTATTTTGTCAGTCCCTCTGCGATCTCGATACCCTTTGTGAAAATGTCCCAGAAATCGATCGGAAGCTTGAAAGGTAAATTCATGGTCAGATTGCCCGGGATAGGCAGGCCATACTTGTTGAGGTAAGCGACTGTTCCGACGACTCCGCCGACGATTGCTGTGCAGACTGCTAGTTTCTTCATTTTTTGATCTCCCTTCAGTCAAATAAAAAATATACTGTAAGTATTTTTATACCACTCATACCGGGATAATGCAATTGGACCGGGGCTCCGGTCACTCACCGTCATCGGCTCCGCTTCCATCGCTGCCGCCTTCGATAAGTTTGACCTCTTCATCATCCTTCTTATCGTCCTTGTGCTTATAGACCTGATATTCACGTAAAGCTATCACGCCGATAAGGAGCAGTAATAGTTTCCACCAGTTCTTTACTATCCACGTACCTATAATGGTCAGTATTATCAACATTTCTGTACCGCCTTTTCTCCGCTGTCCCTAATATTCCCTTTCCGCTCAGCGCGTACTGTATTACAGCAATTCCTTCAGCAGGCTTTCGCAGCCCTCGGTCACATCTATCCATGTTGCCTCGAAATTGCCCGTATACCACGGATCCGCGACCTGCTGACCC
>SVDB01000030.1:0-12990 GCA_015058065.1 Clostridiales bacterium | reverse complement strand
TCCGCCTGTGTCATTTGTCTGGCCCTGTGCCCGCCGCATACGACGCCGTTTTCGACCAGTTTCCGCCTTGCCGGAGGATACACCGGGTTGCCGATCTCCTCACGGCTCGTTGCTGCTGAATCTATCTCGAAGCGGTCTTCGACTCCGCGCCTGCGGACCATATCTTTCAGCACATATTCGGCCATCGGACTTCTGCAGATATTGCCGTGGCATATGAAAAGGATCTTTGTTTTCTCCCGTGTTTTCATCTCTCTATTTTCCGCCGGCTATCTGCTGATGATGCAGCTGACTACTTTAGCGCCTTCTTTTTCTATGACGAACGCTTCATTCTCAGACTCGCAGCGGTACACGCTGAGCCTGTCGCCTTCATGAGTCTGAGCGGCGTACTGCACTTCGATCGCCCTGACCGGTTTCGCTATCAGATCATCGACACCGATCTGATTCACGAAATAGCGCACATACGCGACATTGTTCGTGTGATGGCAGTAGTCGATATCTGCCGGGCGCACTGTCACCTCGTCGATCATTTCGCCGCGTACCGGCTTTTCTTTCGAATACGCGATCTCGAACACCGGCTCTTCAGCAGGAGTCTTTTCTCCGACGCCTACACTTTCCGACTTCCTGATTTTTCCGGTTTCAAGATCCACCGCGCACAGTTCCAGCCTCGATTTGAGAGCGACGCTGCCGTCTGCCTTCTGAAGGACTGTATCTATATACAGCCTGATCTTTGAAAACGAACTGATATAACTGGTCGCCGTGTACTCTTCCATCCATTCCAGAGGCTGCGGCATCTCGATCCGGTTGCGTACGAACACCCACATACCGTTGTATTCGCGCATACATGTGACACCATCTATGTGCTGGTCACCCATCAGTTCAGTGACCATATCTTCTACCAGACGGAACGCTCCCTCTACGGAAAGCTTCACGTCCGCGCCGCAGCTGCTTGCAGCCAGCCTGCCGGTCTTTACCAGTTTCATTTGATATGTTCTCCTGCTCCCTTCTTTTTAAACCAATTTATTATATCATATAACGCTGCAAGGTCTCCGCCTGGAATATGCGTATCATTATATTTGCGCCACGAGTCTCCGAAGTTGTATTATTTGAGAAGATCATTATCAACAGCAATGGTCTGCAAGATCATATTACGGAGGACGATCACGATGAAGAAAGATTTAGGCGTACTGCAGGCGGTATGGCCGATGCCGGTACTGATGGTGGCAGCATATGACGAGAATGAAAAAGTCAATGTTATGAACGTTGCGTGGGGCCAGATATGCGGTGTCGACAAAATATTCCTGTGCATAGGCAAGGGCAAGAAGACCCTGTCCAACATACAGAAGACAAAGGCTTTCACGGTCTCGCTGGCTGACACGGCGCATATGGAAGTAGCTGATTTTTACGGCATAGCTTCAGGCAACAAGATGGATGACAAGTTTGAAAGGACCGGATACACCGCTGTTCGCAGCGAGAAAGTGCACGCGCCGGTCATCGAAGAGTTCCCGCTCGTTATGGAGTGTGAATTCCTCGAGGAACTCGACACCGGAAACATCCACGGTGTCGTCGGAAAGATCGTAAATGTCAGAGCTGAGGAATCCGTCCTGGACGCGGAAGGCAAAGTGGACGTCACGAAACTCGATGCCCTCATGTTCGACTCATTTAAGCACGGCTATTACAGAGCCGGTGAAAAAGCCGGTCAGGCCTGGGACGCAGGCATGGATCTGATGAAATAGATACAGCGTATCGCCAAACTATGAAAACAGGGAGCCTCGTTATGAGTGCTCCCTGTTTTTTCGATTTCAGATCATTCCCGGCATAGTGCGAACGGTCAGACTGTTATATCTTCCGCGAGTACGACGAACTGGTCGCCATCATGAAGAGTTATGGTCACAGGTTTGCCGTATTTCGCTTTGTCAGGCGCGAGTACGGCATCTCCGTCCCCATCGTAATTGAGTTTGTATCCTATGAATATCTCATGCTTCTCCGCAACCGCCTCGGATATCGAGAAAAGATCAACTTCCGTCTCTCCATTTATATTCATGTAATAACTTGCCGGCTTGATATAGAGTTCATAGCCCTCAGATACGAGCAATGTTTCGAAGACATCCTTCAGTTCACGGTTCTCCGCGATCTGTGACATCATCAGCGCGGCGATGTTTCTGCTGACGACAAAATCACTTGACATCAGCACGTCAGCGAGATTCTGGTTCTCGACATTGCGCATCTCGCACGTAACTCCGAAGTCGGCTTCCGGATGAAGGTCCTTATAATGCTTGCAGAAGAGCAGCAGATTGAGCGATCTCGTGTCCGCTTCTTCATTGTCGTCAGTCATGCCGGACATCATAAGGAGAAAATCAGGACGGCACTCATCGATAAGATTTTCGAAGTTTTTATATTCGTAGATGTCAGGTATCTCGTCCTTGCTTTTTATTCCTCTTTTGATCGTGACCGTCGGCTGACCGTTGTGATCATTCAGGCTCTCGATCGCTTTATCATCGATGAGCGAATCCAGTTCCTCAGGATCTGCTACGATGTGGATGACTGACCCCGGGGTCAGGTAATTACACATTTCCTCAAGAACTGTCGGAAGTTTCGGATTGCAGTCCATTATAAGGATCGTGACCGGCTTGTCCTCATACACCTTTGTCGGCGGATCATACACCGGATCCGGCACGTACTCTCCCGTTACTATCCTGTTGTCATCTTCTTCAACGACGATGAGTTTGCTGTCCGCGGACAGTGCAACTTTGCCCGGATCATCGATGATGATCTTACCATCCGGGTCGATCACTCCTATGGCGATCGCATTGTGAAGGCGCCTGTTTATTTCGCGAATGGTCATGCCATCAAACTTCTCGAACAGATCCTTATACATGCCTTCGTTCCTTACTATGTATATTTCATTGCCCGAGAAATTGAATATTTCGATAAAGACTTTTGAAAGGCCCTTCTGTCTGGAAGTATGGGTCATGATTTTTGAGATCGTATTCTCGAGCATCAGGAGCTCCAACCGGTCATTACCGATGGAGAACGAATCCTCATCGTCGATCTTGTCATTACCCGCGATACGCGCCGCGAATTCGTTCTTCTTATGATTTATCACGGCTGTCACGAATGACTGTGAGTCTTTCGACTCGTTCAGCATCTGCGTGCACGCGATGATGGTCTTTATAGTCTCAAAATCATTATCAAGCGCCACTATGATCGATTTGCTGTTGAGAATGGAGCAGCGCTCAAGATCCGCATGGTTGTATGTTTCGCCGCTTCTGCAAATGATCTTGAGATTGCCGGTATAAGGAAACTGAACGCGTATCCTCTCCTCCATCTCCTGCTTGTCGTATTTATCCATAATGACGATCGCATTGCGTTTGCTGTGCTGATTGTCATACGCTTCGATCAGTTCACTGATGATGATAAATGTGGACTCATTGAATCCGAGTATCACCACATGATCTTTTTCGATCACGGGCTCGAGTCCCTTTGACAGTTCATTCATGCGGCTCGAAATGCCGTCATTCACAACACCGATGAGCAACGCGGTGAAGAATACGCCGCATAAAGTCGCAAGCAGCATGATGAACAAAAATGCCCGCGTTCCGTCGTCTCCCGCGAGCACACCCGGATCAAGCGTGTGGGTAAGCGTTTGCCAGACGGCCTGCCAGAAACTGATGCCGCGGGCCGCACAGAAGAGTTTTATAAACCACGACAAAACGAGTATCACTACGCCTGTGATCAGGAAAAGCAGGACCGCCATGGAAACGGTGCCTTTCGACAGCCAGAGGTCGAAATAATAGTGGATCAGCTTTTTAAAGGATCTTCTTTCCCTTTTGGCAGATTTCTTGTCCTGCATTTAAAACTCCCTATACTCCCTATACAAAGAAGAACGCGGCTCCGATGATGACGTAAACGATCACCAGCTGAAGACCTTCAAGCCAGTTCGACTCGCCGTCCGATGCGACCCTGTTCGCGATCAGCACCGCGGCGGTCACCGAGACGAGCTCGAATGGCGTGAAGACTATGCTCATCGGAGTGAAGAAAAGGCTGAGAAGTATCAGCACCGGTACTACAAACAGGATGATCTGCAGACTGGAACCCAGCGCTATCTCGATCGAGGCGTTCATCTTGTTCTTGATTGCCATGATAATGGCCGATGAGTGCTCGGCAGCGTTACCTATGATCGGTACCAGGATGATACCTACAAAGGTCTTTGTGAGTCCGACGCTTTCGGCCATAGGCTCTACGGTCCCCACGAATATCTCCGAGAGGACAGCGATACATATCGTCGAAGCGACCAGCGTCGCGATCGCGCGCGGCAGACTCGCCTTAGGTTTTTCCTCATCTTCGGAAGGAACGGATTCCTCGTAGAGCGCGCGATGTGTCACGAACGAGAACACGAACTGCATTATGTACACGACCAGCATCAGCACAGCGACTATGACACTGAGGCCTTCGTACTGTGAAGTCAGGCTTTCCTCAGGAAGAGTGTGCGTGAAGATCGCCGGGATCGACAATCCAAGCACCGCCAGAAGGAGCATGCTGGATGTGATGTTTATGGAATTTCTGTTGAACGTCTGCGTCTTGTATTTCAATCCGCCCACGAGCATCGACATTCCCAGCACCAGCAGGATGTTTCCGAGTACGGATCCTGCCAGGGACGCCTTGACAACATCGAACAGGCCTTCCTTCATGGCGACGAACGCGATGATCAGCTCTGTCGCGTTGCCGAAGGTCGCGTTGAGCAGGCCTCCTATCTTCTGTCCGCAGAAGCACGCGATGTCATCGGTGCTTTTGCCCATGACTCCGGCAAGCGGAATTATCGCCAGCGAGCTGCATAAAAACAGTATGGGATCTGACATCCCCATTATTTTGCCTATTATCGTGATTGGTATGAAAACCAGAAGTATGTATAAGTATTTCAATCCTCCAGTCACCTCCGTGATCGTTTGAGGTCAGGATCATCAGTAGACGTAGTTGCCGAAACTGTCGAACATCACGTCTTCCATCATCGCGGTCGGTCCTGAATATGACTTGACTATCGCGATGATCAGATCGACCAGATACCACATCCCGAAACCGCCGAATGTAAATATCTTCAGAAGCCCGAGCCCGATCTGTCCGCGAACGAACCTATCCACTCCGTACATGCCGAGAAGCATCGAGTAGATCCAGGTAAAGATATGCTTGTTATACCTTCTGGCCACTCTGCCTCCGGGACGCTGATATGTGTATCCGCCCCGGTAATACGGTCTCTGCTGGTACGGATATTCTTCCTGACCATACTGCCCTTGCTGATATGTATATCCGCCCTGCCCATATGGAGCGTCCTGATAGTAAGTCTGCGTTTCTGCCGGCTCTGTTTCGACTTCCCATTCCATGCCGCTGTCGACGTCGACATCTATAGAGAACTTATCTTCTTCCGGAACCGCTGCCGGAGGAGCCTCCTGTACCGCAGCAGGCGCTTCCTGCACAGCCACAGGGGCTTCCTGAACGGCTGTCGGGGCCTCCTGTACCGCTGTCGCTCCTTTTGATTCTATCTCTGCCATTTATTATTACTCCTGAATAACCGTTATTTGTTTTCGCGGTACAGTGTATCACAATACACACACCTGTAACTGCGGGAATCCTTGTCGATCAGTCTGAACTTCTGCGGGATGCCCCTTTCCACCGATGTGATGCATCTCGGGTTGCGGCACTCGATGACATCTGTAAGGATCTCCGGCGCGGCCGGTCTGATCTTTTTCACGAGCTTGCGGTCTTTCACGACATTGACCGTGATGTTCGTGTCGACATATCCGATCAGGTCGTAGTCGATCGGAATGTCCGCGTCGATCTTTATGATATCCTTGAGTCCGTACTTCTCGCTCGAAGCTCTCTGAATGATCGCGACAGTGCAGTCCGCCTTGTCGAGATTGAGGAGGTGATAAAGTTCGAAGCCCTTGCCGGCCTTGATGTGATCGAGCACATAACCTGTGTTGATTCCGTCTATGTTCATGTCGTCCTCCTCTCTATTTGATGCCAAGCAGATACAGTATGAGCGCCATGCGGATGTACTTGCCCATGAGCGCCTGATAGAAGTAGCAGGCTCTAGGGTCATCGTCCACATCCACGCTGATCTCGTTGACACGCGGCAGCGGATGCAGGACTATCATGTCCTCCTTCGCCGGCTTCAGCATGGCCTTCGTCAGTATGAAGCTGTCCTTGAGTTTTTCGTATTCTTCCCAGCTTGGGAACCTTTCCTGCTGGATCCTTGTCATGTACAGTATGTCGAGCTCAGGGATCGCGTCATCAAGGCTCGAGACCTCGCTCCACTCAACGCCCGCCTCATCGAGCTTTTCTCTGATGTATCCCGGGAGCCTCAGCTCTTCAGGCGCTATCATCACATATTTGACGCCCTCATATCTGAGCAGCGCCTCGATGAGCGAGTGTACTGTTCTGCCATACTTGAGATCTCCGCAGAGTCCGACGGTGAAATTGCCGATCTCGCCCTTCTTGCGGTGGATGGTCATCAGGTCTGTCAGTGTCTGTGTAGGGTGGAAGTGTCCGCCGTCGCCCGCGTTTATAATAGGGACTGAGGATTTTACCGCTCCGACTACAGGCGCTCCCTCTTTAGGATGCCTCATCGCGATGATATCTGCGTAGCAGCCGGCCATGATAATGGTGTCCGCTACCGTCTCGCCTTTTGCCGAGGAACTAGACTGGGCCTGGTCGAAGCCCAGCACGTTTCCGCCCAGTTCCATCATGGCAGCCGTAAACGACAGCCTTGTGCGGGTGCTCGGCTCAAAGAACAGCGTCGCCAGTTTCTTGTGGGCGCACGCGTCCTGATATTTCTCAGGATGTTCGATTATATCATCGGCAGTTTCCATCAGGTGATCGAGCTCTTCAACGCTCAGATCGGTTATGTTGATCAGGTGTCTCAATTCTCCCATGCGATCCCCCTTCTTTTTTCTTTATTTCGAAGTGCTTATTAATATCTCTTCCAGTCGAGCTTCAGTCCGTTCGCGACGATCGTGATGAAATCCTGTACGTTGGTGACGATGGTCGTGGCCGCGAGGCTGCCTCTGTCGAGCAACTTGTTGACTACGAATTCATCCGCGTCGACCGTGTAGAGGAATACAGGTCTGACCGTTCCGTCCTCGAGCACTCTGAATGAAGGCGTCATATTGCCCGTGGCGATCGTGTGCAGCATGGTCGCGAGGCAGATGACGGTAGTCGATTTCTTCACGATCTTGCGCATCTCGTTCTGGCCTTCATATACGTCGGCGATCACCTCAGGGATCGGACCGTCGTCTCTGATCGAACCTGTCAGTACGATAGGGACATCGTTCTTGACGCAGCTGTAAATGATACCATTGTCGATACCGTGATCCTCGATGAACTGCGGGATCGAGCCGCTGCGGCGGACCTTGTTGTCAACATCAAGGTGGTTGTAATGTCCGTTAGGCATCGACTTCTGCGTGTAGATATCCTGTCCGAGAGCGGTGTTGAGCAGGGCTCCCTCAAGGTCGTGAGTAGCGAGCGCGTTGCCGGCCAGAAGAGCGTCAACGTAGCCGTTTTCTACCAGCGACTGCATACACGCTCTGGCGTCATGGTCAAACGCGAAAGCCGGTCCCATGACCCATACGATGTATCCGTTCTCTTTCTCATACTTTAGCAGTTCGAACAGTCTGTCGTAGTCGCGCGCGTAGGAAGTCTCCCTGCTGCGGCCCTGACGGAAGACGAACTGGTCATCGAGCTCTGTCTCTTCGTCCGCGAATCCCTTGCTGTGTACATAGATGCCTTCGTATCCGTCCTCGCTCCTGCCCAGAACGACCTTGTCGCCCTTGCGGATGTTACGGTTTTCAACGACATCGAGTCTGCCGTCCGGTCTCAGCACTACGCTTGAATCCATGCGGCTCTCCTCGGCGAGCTTCCACTCTCCGTTCACCTTGAAATATTCAGGGAACATCGATGTGCTGTGGAAGTTCTCCGGAGCGACTCCGTCCATGTCCGCCTCTTTGAGCACGCAGTCCGGTGCGTTCGCGAGTTCAGGCTTTGTGAAGTCAGGCTCTTTGTACACTGGCATTTCAAATAACATGTTGTGATTCTCCTCTCTGATACTTATATATCTTCAGGCTAAAGTCGCTACAACGACAGCCTTGATCGTGTGCAGTCTGTTTTCAGCCTCGTCGAATACGACAGAATTCTTGCCGCTGAACACTTCTTCGGTGACCTCGCGTATGTCATATCCGAGCTTCATCTGCTCGGCAGCCATCGTCGTATCGAAGTTGTGGAACGAAGGCAGGCAGTGCATGAAGATGGTCTCACGGTTTCCGGTTTTCGCCATGAGTCCCTCTGTGACCTTGAACGGTGTCAGCATTCTGACTCTCTCAGGGATCTGATCTTCTTCGCCCATCGATGCCCAGATGTCCGTGTATATCACATCTGCTCCCTCAAGGCAGGCTTCGTCGCATGTCACTGTGATCTTAGCTCCGGTCTCAGCGGCGACGGCGTTCGCGCGCTCAAGAACGTCCGGATCGACTCCGTCACAGAGTTCCTGCGGTCCGTATGCCGCGAACTCCATTCCCATCTTTGCGCAGCCGTACATCCAGGCGTATGCCATGTTGTTTCTCACGTCTCCTACAAACACGACCTTGACCTTGCTGAGAGGCTTCGCGACGTGCTCTTCTATCGTGAGCAGGTCGGCAAGGATCTGTGTAGGATGGTCGATGTCCGTAAGACCGTTCCAGACCGGAACGCCGGACTCTCTGGCCAGTTCTTCGACGACGGATTGCTCATATCCTCTGTACTCGATGCCGTCATAGATGCGGCCGAGCACCTTCGCTGTATCAGCGATGGTCTCCTTCTTGCCCATCTGCGAACTCTTGCTGTCGAGGAACGTGACTCCGGCGCCTTCATCCATCGCGGCGACCTCGAATGAGCATCTTGTCCTTGTCGATGTCTTCTCGAAAAGCAGAACGATATTTTTCCCCTCGAGCGATCTGCCTTTGATCCCAAGCCTTTTCTTGGCCTTCAGGTCGTGCGCGAGATCGAGAAGGTATCTGATCTCTGCCGGCGTGAAGTCCATCAGTGTCAGGAAGCTTCTTCCCTTAAGATTTACAGCCATTGTTTATATCCTCCTAAATATCGTTTCTGTTTACCGGGCATGACATGCAGCGCGGGCCGCCTCTGCCCCTCGAAAGCTCAGAACTAGGCATCGTGAGCACCTCTATGCCGCTCTTGTCGAGCAGATCGTTCGTCACATAATTCCTTTCATATGTGATCACCTTGCCCGGAGCTATGCACAATGTGTTGGAACCGTCGTTCCACTGCTCTCTCTGCGCGGCCATCGCGTCGTCGCCTCCGCAGCGTATCAGCTTGACGGACGGCAGGCCGAGTTCCTTGGCCAATATCGTTTTGAGCGATTCCGTCATAGAGTTCAGCTTTATCTCGCCGTCCGCTTTCAGACTGAGTTCGAACAGCTGCAGCGGTCCTTCTATCTCAGGGTGGATCGAGAATTTGTCGTAGTCCACCATGGTGAATACTGTGTCGAGATGCATGAACGCTCTCTTCTTCGGGATGTTGAACACGAGCACCTTTTTGAATTCCGAATCCGCGAGCAGATTCTTGGTAAACGTTTCGATGCCTGCCGCGCTGGTCCTCTCAGACAGGCCGACCGCGACGATGTCTTTGCTGAGCACCAGGATGTCGCCTCCCTCGAGGCTGTACGGATCGTTGTAGTCGAACCATTTTTCGGTGCCGGCAGGGGCGAAGTCTCCGTTGAATTCATATATGTACTGGAACAGCAGGCTCTCGCGTCTTCTGGTAGCCGTGCTCATGTGATGTATCGTTACACCGTTGCCCACGCAGGCGGCCTGGTCGCGGGTAAAATACATATTCGGCATCGGATCCATATAGAACGGATAAGCCTCGTCGATCTTTTCAGCCAGAGTGCGCGGCTTGTAGTCAGTGATGTCTTTCTTTCTGACGCCCGCGATCACCTTGTTGACGAGGTCATACGGTGCCATGCCGATAAGATGCGCGTATATCGCCTCTTTGACACCGCGCGACGAAAAGTTGACCTCGTTGAGCATCTCCCTTATGAAGCGGTCCTTGATCTCGGGTTTCTCGAGAGCTTTCGCGGCTTCGTCAACATAATAAACGACCTCCACGCCGTTCCTTCTGAGGATCTCGGCGAAGCGGTCGTGTTCCTGCTGCGCAACCTTGAGGTAAGGAATATCATCAAAGAGAAGTCTCGCGAAGTTGTCAGGCACAAGTCCGTCTACTTCACATCCGATGCGGTGGAGAAGCACTTTGTTCAGTTTGCCGATCTCCGAGTAATTGTGTACGCCTTTTACCATTGCGTTAAGTTATTTCCTTTCCTGCTCCTTAACGTGCTCCTCTTCGGCCTGCCTGAGTATCTCGCTGAGACCGCTGAGCGCATCAAAAGGAGCGAACTGTTTGGCTCGCTGTGAGCGGGGCATCCGCGGTCTGTTGGTCGCCGGACGCTCCCATGTCTTGTCGCTATCCATTATACTATTTATTCTGTCATCTTTCATTATCTTAGTTCATTCTTTATGGCCGCCGACCTGATGATTCCTCTCGCGTGTCGTGGCGGCGGACTCAAGGTCCATGCCTCTGAACATCGCGTCCTTGCCGTATTTGTTCCTTATGGAATTGACCGCCTCCTGCAGCGCGGTGTCACGCTTCAGTTTAGCCTGCATCGCGGCGACTGGATCCTCCTCGTCTTCCTTCTTTTTCTGGCCCTGGGTCTTGCCTTCCTCGATGGCTTCCGCGTCAGCCAGGTCGAACAGCGTCATCTGCTTATCAGCTTCTCTGGATTTAATGTCGTTGAAATTGACGAAAATGCGTCTGACCGGATAATCATGATATGTTATTCTGTCGTAGAGGTCAGCGACCGCCGGCATAATGAGGGACGCCGCGTCTGTCATTACGCTGAATGATACCGATCCTCCGGACATCGGCACCTTGAGCGCGTTGCTGTATCCTACGGCTATCGACACGTTCTGCGTCACCTTGCCCGCCTCCGTCATTTCGTGACAAAGCTGCTCTGTCATCTCCTTTACTATCAGGAGTCCCTCTTCATTTGTGTAATCACGCATCAGCACCTGGCCGTGTGAAAGCGAATTGCTCTTCGTCTTATATCCTTTGATATCGGACATCTCAGTCGTCTCTATGCCATACGCGTGATCTATGAGAAGTTCAGCGTCTATTCCGAACATCCGGTAGAACAGATCCTCATCGCGCGCCGCCAGCCGCGCTATGCCGCCCATGGTAGTGATGCCGATCCGCTCGAACTTCTTCGCCGTGGCTCTGCCGATCCTCCAGAAATCTGTGAGCGGCCGGTGGTCCCACAGCTGACGCTTGTATTCGTCCTCGTCGAGTACCCCGATAAAATCGTCAGCGTGCTTCGCGATTATATCCATGGCTATCTTCGCGAGATACAGATTCGGCCCGACACCCGCTGTCGCCCTGACTCCTATCCTCTCGTACACCTCTCTCATAAGGAGTTCGGCCATCTGCTTCGGATCGAGTCCATAACGTTTAAGGTACGCGGTCACGTCGAAGAAGACCTCGTCGATCGAATAGACGTGCATATCTTCGGGAGCGATGTAATCGAGATAGACCTTGTATATGGCTGCCGCGTACTCCATGTAAAGGTGCATACGCGGAGGAGCCATTATATATTCGAAGTTTTTAGGGATCTCAAAGACCCTCGGTCTGCCCGGAACGCCCTTCGCCTTGAGAGACGGCGATACGGCCAGGCAGATGGTGCGGTCGGAACGGGTCGGATCGGCCACGACAAGATCGGTAGTCATCGGGTCGAGTCCGCGCTCGACGCATTCGACCGAAGCATAAAAAGACTTGAGGTCTATGCACACATATGACCTCTCCCATTTTGAGAAATCCATCCTGCTTTCCGCCTTGTTTCCGTTCATGTCCCTTTTTTCCCTATCCGAACTGTCTGCGGTATTCGACCGGAGTCATTCCCTCGGCTTCGGTAAAATTCTTGGTAAAGTAACTCTGCGAGCAGAACGCGAGTCTGTCCGCTATCGCGGCGACGCTGAGATCGCTGTCCCTCAAAAGGCGCTTGGCCTCGAGCAGACGCTCGTTGAGTATGAACTCGCTGATGGTCATACCGAGTTCCTCCTTGAACACAGCCGACGCGTATGTACGGCTTATGCCGACTTCTTCGGCTATGTCCGCCAGCTCGATCTTCTCCCCAAGATGCTCCTCGATATATGTCATCATGCGCGCGAGCCTCGGGGATCTTTTCTTTTCTCTCAGCACATACTTCATCTTGAGCGTGTAATTATGCGCCATACCGTGTACCAGATCGTAAAGGTCCGGGAGCGAGACCGCGTTGTCGAATTCCTTTATGAATTCGTCGCGTATGTCGTATGCCACCATGTCGAGCAGCCCGGATTGTATCGCGATAAGGCACATCTCATTGGCCGCCCCTACAGCCTCATAGTACATCTTGTCCATGGCTTCGCTGTACGAAGCGCATCTGTTATAAAGCGCAGTCGGATATTCGTAATTCTGCTGGGAAAGTTCAGATATCTTTTCTACGTCACCTGAAGCGATGGCCTCGAAGTAAGGCTTTTTGCGGGCG
This sequence comes from Clostridiales bacterium, assembly GCA_015058065.1. Taxonomy (GTDB): domain Bacteria; phylum Bacillota; class Clostridia; order Peptostreptococcales; family Anaerovoracaceae; genus Crickella. The sequence continues at coordinate 377 of SVDB01000030.1, read as the reverse complement.
TACGGAAGATATATCTGATTCCTTCTTGTACGGCTAAGTATAAAAGTTGCTGTCTTCTTTTCTGTCATGATCTCTATTGCGTGCGATTTATGCTTCCGGCATCAGTTTATGCCATATTTGTGTAATTTTGTTATATAATTCGTAATAATATTATAACATCACCGTCTCACATTCAATACAATGTAATCGTAACAGATGTTGATCAGCAGGCTGTCAGTTCAACTCGCAAGAGTATGTTTGCTAACATTGTTACTCCAAAGACTCTCAGGTCTACGGGGAGAGTCCTTAAAAAAACTCGATATGAGATAGTGCTTTGAAGAAACGGCTATGCACAGGTTGATGGGGTTCGACTTGTTCAGAGTCGTTTTTTCATTGCA